>DAXETV010000007.1:0-12331 GCA_051155775.1 Cyclobacteriaceae bacterium
GAAGAAGATGGTGTAGACAACACTGAAATCGATAATTCAAAATTATATACTCAACCTGAAGAAGTAGCATATTCTTATGAAGAACTAATGAAGATCAGTGATAGATTTACCATTGCTGCTGCCTTCGGTAACGTCCATGGCGTTTACAAACCGGGTAATGTTAAACTAACACCTAAAATCCTTAAAAACTCTCAGGATTATATCAAGGATAAATATAATACCGGACACAACCCTGTAAATTTCGTCTTTCATGGTGGTTCAGGATCAACCAGGGAAGAGATAAGAGAGGCCATCGAATATGGTGCCATTAAAATGAATATTGATACAGATACCCAATGGGCTTTTTGGGAAGGGGTGCTTAATTTTTATAAAGCAAATGAGGGTTACCTTCAAAGACAGATTGGAAACCCTGAAGGGGAAGATTCTCCTAACAAGAAGTATTATGATCCCAGAAAATGGCTTAGGGAAGGTGAGAAAAGTTTGGTAAAAAGATTAAAAATGGCTTTTGAAGATCTTAACAACATAGACAGGAACGCTTAACTATTATTTTAATCAATATAGGCCTGTTAACCCTTGGTTTGGCAGGCTTTTTTATTTTCATCCCAAATAAATATTTCTCTTGAAACCAGTTATCTACCAACTCATGGTTCGGTTGTTTGGCAATACCAAATCAACGAATAAGATCTATGGCACGCTTAATGAAAATGGTGTGGGCAAGTTCAATGATATCACAATTAAAGCTTTAGGTGAACTTAAAAAATTAGGCATCACGCATATTTGGTATACGGGCATATTAGAACATGCTGTGCTTACCGACTATTCAAAGTATGGAATTCCGGAAGATTACCCTGAGATAGTAAAAGGGAGAGCAGGCTCCCCCTATGCTGTAAAGGATTATTATGATGTTAATCCTGATCTCGCTGTAGATGTGACCAACCGAATGAAAGAATTCGAGGATTTAGTGCAAAGAACACAAATGATGGGAATGAAAGCGATCATCGACTTTGTTCCAAATCATGTGGCCAGAAACTATAGGTCAGATTCAAAGCCTAAAGAGGTAAAAGATTTTGGGGAGGATGACAGCACTGAAAAAGCCTTTGATCCACAAAATAATTTTTATTACCTGGTAAATGAAAAATTTATTGCCCCCTCTGACTATAACCCACCAGGTAAAGAAATCCTTGAAAAATCATACCTGGAATTTCCAGCAAAAGCAACCGGAAACGATGTGTTTAATGCCTTCCCATCCGTTGATGACTGGTTTGAAACAGTTAAATTGAATTATGGGATTGATTATCTAAACGGCAAAACAAGGCATTTTGACCCAATACCGGATACATGGCTTAAAATGTTTGATATTTTAAAATATTGGTCAGACAAAGGTGTAGATGGCTTCAGATGCGATATGGCGGAGATGGTTCCGGTTGAATTTTGGGAATGGTTAATACCTCAGATTAAAGATGCATATCCGGAGTCAATATTTATTGCAGAAATCTACAATCCCATGGCATACAGTAATTATATCAATAAAGGAGGATTTGATTATTTGTATGATAAAGTAGAAATGTACGACACATTGAGACAAATAATCCAGAAATCTTCCACAACTGACAGCATAACTGACGTTTGGAAAAAACAGGAAGGTATCTACAACAGTATGCTTCGCTTTCTTGAAAACCATGATGAGCAAAGAATAGCTTCTTCGTCATTTGCAAACGATCCATTTAAAGCATTACCAGCCCTGATGATATCAGCCACCCTGCAAAATGGACCCGTCATGATATACTTTGGGCAAGAGGTTGGTGAACCGGCCAATGGAATATCCGGATATAGTGACGATGATGGAAGAACAACGGTTTATGACTATTGGGGCGTGCCGGAGCATCAAAAATGGATGAATAACGGCACATTTGATGGTGGAAAATTATCAGCAACCCAAATGTGCTTAAGGGATAGCTATCAGTTCATTTTAAATCTTTGTAAGAGAAGCGCTGTTTCATCGGGCCAGTTTTACGATTTGATCCATTTTAACAGGAATGAAAACTATGAAGGGTATAATGAATTGGTTTATGCTTATTTAAGATATGACGAAAATGAGCGGTTGCTAATTATCTGTAACTTTAATGCCATAGAAAAAGAGATCTATTTGAAAATACCTACGGATGCCATAGAAAAAATGAGGCTCCTCAAGGCGAAGTTCAATTTTAAAAGTCTTTTAAATGGAAGCAAGCTGGTTGCTAAATTTGAAGAAGTGACAGAGTATAGTGGAGGTGATGGATTGAAAGTTAGCATTTCTGCATACTATTTTGACATATTTGAGATAACCTAAACCGATCATATAATGAAAAAAGTTACAGTTGTGGGCTCGGGAACTATGGGCAACGGAATAGCCCATGCTTTTGCGCAATCCAATTATGAAGTCGTACTTTACGACATCAATAAACCATCACTTGAAAAAGCCATGATCACCATTGATAAGAACCTGGACCGCCAGGTTAAGAAAGATAAGATATCAGTTGAAGACAAAAAAGAAATCCTCAGTAGAATCATTACTTCTAAAGATTTAAAAAAATCAGTTGATGGGACAGCCCTGGTTGTTGAAGCAGCAACTGAAAATGAAGAAATAAAATTTCAACTTTTTAGTGAACTCGATAGGTTTTGCGGTCCTGATACAATATTATCAACAAATACCTCATCAATTTCTATCACAAAAATTGCATCCAAGACCGACAGGCCTGATAAAGTAATCGGGATGCACTTCATGAACCCGGTGCCGGTCATGCAATTGGTTGAAGTTATACGAGGCTATGCAACAAGTGATGAAACAACTAACCTGACATTTGAAATATCTAAATCTTTAGGTAAAGTTCCTGTTGAAGTAAATGATTATCCGGGCTTTGTAGCCAATAGGATTTTGATGCCCATGATTAATGAAGCCATTAGCGCTCTTCATGAAGGCGTTGCAGGGGTTAATGAAATAGATACAGTTATGAGGTTAGGGATGGCCCATCCAATGGGGCCACTTCATTTAGCTGATTTTATTGGCCTGGACGTTTGCCTATCCATCCTGACTGTGATGTTTGATGGATTTAAAAATCCTAAGTATGCTCCCTGCCCTTTATTGGTAAATATGGTTCAGGCAGGATACTTAGGTGTTAAGTCAAAGGAGGGGTTCTATTCATATCACCACGGGACTAAAGATTTAATTGTATCCAGCAGATTTAAAAAATAAAAAAGCAGCTTGTGAAGAAGCTGCTTTTAGACATTCGTTGATATTAATTATTTGTATTTGAAGCCCGGGTAGTCTTTAACGCACCTGCAAGCATTTTTATGGGCCTTTCCTATCATGGTATCAGAAATTTCATCTATATCATGATTAACAGTTATCAATCCAGGCCGATCTTCTTCCCAATTCTCAACAGCCCAGAAATAACCGCTAATCCCGATATCAATATATAAACCATCCAACTCTCCGAATCCACTCATTTTTAAATTTAAACCACTTTCACCACCTTCCCTAAGCGCAGACCCACACTCAAATTTACCTCCAAAGGTTTTATAAACTTGCTGCCATTCCAGTAAGGTTGGTAAATGCCATCCCTCAGGACAAGCCTCTCTTGCCGCCTCCCAGGTATATAATCTTCCAAAAATCTGGCAATAGGCTTTGTAATCCTTATAGCAATATGATGCATCCTCACCCATATCATATTTTAGGTTCTCTGCCATCCACTCCCGCTCTACTTTTAAGTCACCTTCCATATCGGTTTGAATAATTACGGTTTGATAAGCCTGACCATCTCTGGGATCAATCATTTCACTCATTTCCTGTGTGAAAGCTGTGAAGGAAATGAATATAAAAAGGAATAATGCTAGTACTTTCATAATATCATGCAATAGATTTAATACTTATTAAAATTATAAAATTTATATCACTTTGTTCATCTTGGCAATTTTTGTACCAAAATAATAATTAATTGCAATATTTCTTAATAGCACTTTGTGCTCCAATTATTTCTAACCTGTCGGCTGTTTTGAAGTCTTCACAAGCTCTGGACCTTCTATTTAGATTTATATTTAAAGCACCTCTGTATAAATATGCGTCACCAAGATCACTATTGTAATCAATGGCTTTGTTGTATGACTTAAGTGCTTCTTGTGTGTATCCTAACTGATGCTTTGCCCTTGCTGATAAGAAGTGCGCTTCTGCCAATTTTTTGTCTATTTTTAGTGCGTTATTGCAGTAAAGAATACACTTATTATATTCTTCTGTTTGATAATATATTTTCCCTATACTAACCAAAGCAGAGGCATTCTTTTCATCAATATCCAATATTTTTCGGAAGTCTTCAAGCGCTTTATCTAATTGGCCTAACTCTTCATAAGAACGGCCTCTGTTATACAATGAAACCACACTTTCTGGATGTAAGTCAAGATAATTATTGTAAGATTTAATGGCAGCCTCATAATTTCCGGACTCGAAATGCTTATCGCCAATTTCTACGCCAGACTTAGACGCACACCCAAATATGTAAATTAAAAATAAAGTTGCAGGGACAGCTCTCATTTTCATATTGAGACATTGTTTTCCCTTAGCGCCTCATTTAACGAAACCTTTTTATCTGTGCTTTCCTTTCGCTTACCAATAATTAAAGCACAGGGTACATTATACGTTCCGGCTGGAAATTTTTTAGCATAAGATCCCGGTATGACAACAGATCTTTCGGGAATATGTGCTTTGTATTCCGTAGGTTTTTCCTGGGTCACATCAATAATTTTAGAGCTTGAGGTGATGGCTACATTGGCACCTAATACCGCCTCTTTTCCAATATGAACACCTTCAACTAGAATACACCGTGAACCAATAAATGTATTATCTTCAATAATCACCGGAGCGGCCTGTATGGGTTCTAACACTCCACCAATCCCCACACCACCACTTATATGTACATTTTTCCCAATTTGGGCACAACTACCTACAGTAGACCAGGTATCAATCATAGTACCTTCATCAACATAAGCTCCAATATTAATATATGAAGGCATCAATACAGTATTATAGCTAACAAATGACCCATAACGGGCAATGGCATGAGGAACAACCCGAACCCCTAATTGATCATAGCCGGATTTCAATTTGATTTTATCATAGAACTGAAAAGGGCCTACCTCAATCAGCTGCATCTTCATTATAGGAAAGTAAAGAATAACCGCTTTTTTTATCCATTCATTAACCCGCCATGATTTACCATCGAACGCTGCCACCCGCTTCTTACCTAAATCTAAATCGTCAACAATGGTCTTGATAGCCACCGTAACTTCCCGCTCTTCCAAAAGCGACCGGTTGTCCCAGGCCTTTTCTACGATTTCTCTTAGTTCCATTTATTTATTAAGTGGTATTAACGTAACGTGGATAATCTATTCATACCCTTGTGCAAACAAGTAAATAAGAAGATAATATCATAGGATTTATAATAAAAAATAATTGCCGTTGACTTATGCTTATCCTCCAATAAAAAGAAATTCATGCATTTTTATTAATCTAAAATGATCTATACATTCAAGTATTAATAGAATGAATTGATCTTAATATATTCATTAATAATTAATTAAAAAATCAAGAAAAATAATATTTGGCTTAAGTATGCTTTTAATTTAACAGTGAAGGTCAGATGTTATAAAACATAAGAAAAACTAATCCAAAACCAGTAATTTAGATATTTCTAATTTTATTTTTAGGAATTATTAACCTCCTGATATTTAACTCGTTAATAGGTTCTTGTACATAGTTTTGAATTATTAAATAATTATTTTAGTTTCGTCTAAAATGCTGACATTTTCTGAAGAAAATTACTTAAAAGCAATATACCACCTATCCTCCTCAGGTTCTGATGAAGTGTCTACTTCCCAAATATCAGATCATATGCAAACCAAGCCGGCTTCAGTTAGTGATATGATTAAACGTTTGGCGGAAAAAGAATTAATTTCTTACAGGAAGTATCAAGGGGTAAATATCACAGAGCAAGGAAAATATACAGCACTATCTATCGTACGCAAGCATAGATTATGGGAAGTATTTCTGGTGGAAAAATTAAAGTTCCATTGGGATGAAGTACATGAAGTTGCTGAACAGCTTGAACATATCAAATCACCCCTACTGATAAAACGGCTGGATGAGTTTCTTGAATTTCCAAGAATAGACCCACATGGTGACCCGATTCCTGACGCTAATGGAGAAATAAAAATCGGACCACAGGAACCACTGGAAAGTATTGAGCCAGGAGCCTCTGTATACGTAATGGCAGTGAATGATTCTGATCCGGATTTGCTCAAATATTTAGATAAAGTAGGTATTTACCTGGGAGCAAAAATTAAAGTACTTGAGCGAGTAGCCTTTGATGATTCTATCGAGGTTTTAGTCGATCAGCAAAAGAAAATATTTCTATCTAAAAAAGTTTCTGAAAACATACAAGTTTCGAAATGAGAATAAACCTGATATACATCATTATTCTGGCAATTTTAATTTTTGGATGCAGCGGCCAGAAATCAGCAGATGATAATGGCAAAATAAATATTGTTACCACCACCGGGATGATTTATGATGCTGTTAATAACATAGCTCATGATCGGGTGGAGATACAAGCATTGATGGGTCCTGGTGTTGATCCGCATTTATATAAAGCAACACAGGGCGACCTCAGTAAACTCAATAATGCTGATATAATATTTTATAATGGTTTATACCTGGAGGGTAAAATGGGAGAAGTATTCAAAAAATTATCGCGCGTAAAAGATGTACTACCTGTAGCAGAAATTATTGATAAAGAAAAGTTAAGGGACAGCCCTCTTTATAAAGACGCCTATGACCCACACGTTTGGTTTGATGTCAGTTTATGGCAATTGGTTGTTGCTTACATTGCTGAGATTCTTGAACAAAAGGATCCTCAACACAAAGATTATTATCGAAAGAATAGCACGGCATATCTAAAGAAACTTGACTCACTGGATTTCTATGTAAAAAATAAAATTAAGGAGATACCCCAAAATCAACGGGTTCTGATTACCGCTCACGATGCTTTTGGATACTTTGGTGACGCTTACGATATCGAAGTAAAAGGATTGCAAGGAATCTCAACAGTATCAGAATTTGGACTAAAAGATATTGCCGGGCTAATAGACCTTATTACCGAAAGAAACATAAAAGCTGTATTTGCCGAAACATCCGTTTCAGATAAAGCCATTAGTGCGGTAGTTCAGGGATCCAGGGAAAATGGACAGGAAGTTGTAATAGGTGGAAAACTATATTCTGATGCAATGGGTGAATTTGGAACTTTTGAGGGAACCTATGTTGGCATGGTGACCCACAATGTAAACACTATAGTAGAAGCTTTAAAGTGAAATTATGATCAAACAAGTTGATAACCCCATTCTTGAAGTTCATGACTTAACCGTCAGTTATGATAAAAAACCGGTGCTCTGGAATGTTGATCTTACCATTCCCAAAGGTTCACTGGTGGGTATTGTTGGCCCGAATGGCGCAGGCAAATCCACGCTCATCAAAGCCATTATGGGCCTGACACCTTTAAGCAGTGGGTACATTGAGATTTTTGGTGACCGTTTGGAAAAGGTGCGAAATAGAGTCAGTTACGTTCCCCAAAAGGAATCTGTAGATTGGGATTTCCCGGCGTCTGTAAGGGATGTCGTATTGATGGGACGTTATGGTCAATTGGGATTATTTAAAAGGCCCCGGAAAGCTGATCATGAAGTGGTACAAAGGGCTTTGCGCGAAGTAGGCATGGAAGCTTATGCCGATCGCCAGATCTCTCAATTATCCGGAGGGCAACAGCAACGGGTTTTCCTTGCCCGGGCTTTGGCTCAACAAGCGGATTTCTATTTTATGGACGAGCCCTTTGCCGGCGTTGACGCATCCACGGAAAAAGCAATAATTTCCCTCTTAAAAGAAATGACATATGAAGGTAAAACGCTGGTAGTGGTTCACCACGATTTACAATCCGTGCCTGTGTATTTTGACTGGGTTATTTTGCTAAACCTTAGATTGGTAGCCTCCGGACCAACGGATATGGTATTTACAGAAAGCCTGTTGGAAGAAACTTACGGCGGAAAACTAACCCTGCTCAGTCAGGTTGGTGACTTATTGAAAAAAGAAGAATTTCCTAACCGGGAAGCTTGATGGAACAATTTATCGAATTCTTTTCATTTAAATATCCAAATATCAAATACGTCTTATTTGGATCCATCTTGCTGGCCATTAGCGCTGCGTTGGTTGGTTGCTTCACCTTTTTGAAGAAAAAATCGCTAATTGGTGATGCAGTGGCCCATTCTATTTTGCCGGGTGTTTGCCTCTCTTTCATGCTTGCAGGCACAAAGAACCCTTTACTTTTGGTAGTTGGTGCTTTTTGTACGGGTTGGATCTCTATTCTCCTGATGGATTACATTACCTCCAAAACCAAGCTAAAAGAAGATTCAGCTATCGGGCTCACCTTATCTGTGTTTTTTGGCTTTGGTATCTTATTGTTAACCATTATACAACACTCCGGAAATGCAGCGCAGTCAGGTTTAGATGCTTTCCTTTTCGGGAAAGCAGCATCTCTGGTTGGTCAGGATCTGATTGTTTTTTCTGTTATCGCTATAATTCTTATCGCTGTCATATTTCTTTTTTTTAAAGGGTTTACTTTGATTTCTTTTGATGAAGCCTTCGCCAGCTCTATTGGTTTTCCTGTAAAAAAACTGGAACTTCTATTGACCTCGCTGACTGTGCTTGCTGTTGTAATTGGCATCCAGGCTGTTGGCGTAGTACTCATGGCTGCAATGCTGATCACGCCCGCTGCAGCCTCAAGGTTCTGGACAGACAATTTGAAATACTTCATGATCATAGCGGCATCTTTCGGGGTAATTTCAGGAATAACGGGCGCTTACATTTCTTATATCGCCCCATCCATGCCTACCGGTCCATGGATCGTGATGATTTTATCCATTATTGCTATCCTGTCGTTCTTGTTGTCACCGAAAAAAGGCATCGTTTTCAAAGCAATTAAGCAATATCGGATCAAAAAGAAATACTTAGAAGAAAACATACTAAAAGCTTTTTATCAAATTGAAGAACGTAAAGAAGATGAATATCTAAAAATCCAGCCTGAGGATATCCTGAGAATGAGAAACTTTCCTGAGAAAAAATTATTGAAAGGATTAAAAGCGCTATCCTATCAGGGATTCATCGAACAGGTCAACGCTAAATGGAAATTAACACCGGAAGGAAGAAGCAAAGGGAAAAGAATAGTGAAACTACATAGACTATGGGAAACTTATTTAACGAAATATGTTAGGATTGCACCGGATCACGTTCATGAAGATGCAGAGTCGATAGAGCATATTTTAACACCAGAGCTTGAAGAAAGCCTGGAAAGAATATTACAGTATCCACAGGAAGATCCACATAAATCAACAATCCCTTACTAACCATGGATGCACTTCAAATCATATTGACCGGATCGCTTGTAGCTATATGCTGTGGTGTATTGGGCTGCTTTCTTGTGCTCAGGCAAATGGCTATGGTCGGTGATGCTATATCTCATGCCGTGTTACCAGGCATAGTAATCGCATTCCTTTTATCCGGAAGTCGTGATTCTATGACTATGTTATTTGGTGCAGGACTGATCGGCATACTCACGACGTTTCTTATCGAATTTTTCCATCAAAAAGGTAAGTTGCAAACTGATGCTTCAATAGGTGTCACATTTACCTGGCTATTTGCGCTGGGCGTCATCCTGATCTCTGTTTTCGCCGGTCAGGTTGATCTGGATCAGGATTGTGTGCTACATGGTGAGATAGCATATGTACCCATCGATTTATGGATTACCAAATCCGGGGCCGTCATGGGTCCCAGGGCTTTATATGTACTGGGTTTCACAACTTTGATAATCGCAGTATTTGTGATTACAGGATTTAAAGAGCTCTACCTCACTACGTTTGATCCCCAATACGCGGCTACTATCGGGATATCAGTCACAGTTTGGCATTACCTTTTAATGGGTGCTGTTTCATTAACTACTGTAGCATCATTTGAATCCGTAGGGGCTATCCTGGTGGTAGCCTTTTTAATCGCACCGGCAGCAACAGCTTACCTCATCACTGAAGATTTTATCAAGATGGTTATTGCTACAATCATCATCGGGATATTGAGTGCAGTAGGTGGATATTTTCTTGCTGCATATTTGGATGGATCTATAGCCGGAGCGATGGCTTCGGTTACAGGCCTGTTTTTTCTAATGGCACTTTTACACACCAGGATAAAAACAAAGAAGCGATCAATAAGTAAAACAGTCAGGGAAATTGAAATTAGCAGCTGATCATCTTGACACCATTGTCGCACTGGCTACACCTCCGGGAGTTGGGGCAATTGGCGTAATTCGCCTTTCCGGGCCAAAAGCCATAGAAATAGCTGATTTAATTTTCAAAGGTAAAACCCTGGCTAACCAAAAATCCCACACTATTCATTTTGGAACCATAATGTCAGGAGATAAAACCATCGATGAGGTATTAATCTCACTTTTCAAAGCACCCACCTCCTACACTAAGGAAGATGTAGTGGAAATATCCTGTCATGGTTCACCATTTATCATTAATGAACTCTTAAAGATAATGATACACCGGGGCGCCAGATTAGCAAAACCAGGAGAATTTACGCAACGAGCATTCCTGAATGGCCAGCTGGACCTGGCGCAGGCAGAAGCAGTAGCTGATTTAATAGCATCAGAGAGCGAAAAAGCACATCAAACCGCCATAAAACAAATGAGGGGTGGTTTTTCTGAGGAGATAAAGCAGTTGCGTGAACAGTTGGTGCATTTTGCTTCTATGATAGAGTTAGAGCTGGACTTTTCTGAGGAAGATGTGGAGTTTGCCAGCCGGGGTGACCTCAAAAGCCTGATCGAAAAAATCCTTGGGGTAATCAGTGCTTTGTTGGAGAGTTTCTCTTTGGGAAATGTCATCAAAAATGGCGTTCCTACGGTCATTGCTGGAAAACCGAATGCTGGTAAGTCCACCCTGCTTAACGCCTTGCTGAATGAAGAAAAAGCGATCGTTTCGCACATCCCCGGCACAACACGTGATTTTATAGAGGATGAGATTGTGATTGACGGGGTCCATTTCCGGTTTATCGATACCGCAGGGATTCGTGATACGGAGGACCACGTGGAAAAGATCGGTGTGGAACGTACCCATTCTAAAATGCGGGAAGCTTCTTTGGTTTTGTATATGGTAGACCTGCTTCATGATGAAAAAACGGAGATTTTGCGACAACTTAATCAGTTGGAAAACCTGGGGATTCCGTTTGTGATGGTAGGCAATAAAATGGATAAAGCCGATCCAGTATTAATTGAAGCGTTGAAAAAGGACCCTCGTTTTGTTTTCATTTCCGCACTGGGTCGTGACAACCTGGATGAATTGCGGGAAAAATTCCTGGAGATCATCAATCTCGATAATTTCAGGACCGGTAACGCGATCATCACCAACGCCCGTCACTTTGAAAGCCTTCAGGATACAAAAAATGCCCTTAGCCAGGTGCTGGATGGCATCGATGCTAAAGTGACCAATGACTTCCTGGCGATGGATATCCGCCATGCATTAAATGCACTGGGTGAGATCACCGGCGAGATCACGACGGATGATCTGCTGGCGAACATATTTTCTAAGTTTTGTATTGGAAAGTAACTTCACCAATCATCCCAAACAACCAACAACAAAACACTAAATACTTTCTTTAATTGTATTTATTGATGTTTTTAGGTTCCTTTTAATTCGCATTTTCTTGCGATATTTTGACTCATTTTGTACCTTATTTGTACCTAATTGTTTATCTTTATTAATGGTACAGAGTTGGAGAGATTATGTTGCCTTCAGTTATATAAAATACTTAGCCTGGACAAACCCTAAGCTTTCCGAATGGGATGTGAGCTGGTATCACAAGAAGATCACCTTCCACTGTTTCCGTCACACTTATGCTACTCTACAACTCTCATTAGGTACTGATATTTACAGTGTTTCAAAAATGCTCAATCATAAAACGGTTAAGACAACACAGATTTATGCATAGGTGATTGATCAGAGAAGGAAAGAAGCAGCAGAAAGAATTCCTGATCTGTCTGATTCTAATTCAAGCATGAGAATGGCTTAATATTTCAGATTATCTTAAAGAGATAAAATACATCTCTGCCTTCAAAAAATTCCTTATAGATCAACTTGGCACCAATTATCAAAATAATTGATCTAAGAACTTCTAATATCGTGCATTAGAAAACAAAGCTAAGCTATATAACAA
>DAXETV010000008.1:0-56118 GCA_051155775.1 Cyclobacteriaceae bacterium
ATCATCTATTTGGAGGTATTCTGTTAATTTGGGTTTTCTAAGGTCGATGTTTACCAGACATACTTTCTTGCCCATAGTTGCCAAGGTCATTCCCAGGTTGGAGACAATAAAAGTTTTACCATCTCCGGAAATGGAGGAGGTAACTAAGATGTTCAACCCTAACTTACTGTCAGAGCTTCCATTACTGCTTTGGTAGAAGAAAGAAAGGTTAGTTCTTAAAAGCCTGAACATTTCGGTCATACCGGACTTAGCTTTTTGGTTTACCACAATGGGTTTTTTCAGGCTGCTATGGCCTATGGTGGCAATCACCGGTACTTTAGTCTTACTGCGTATGTCATCTACATCCTCAACTTTATTGCTGATCAATGTAATGAAGGCCAATATTCCAATGCTAAGTCCTAATCCGGCTAAGACACCATTCCGATATACTGTAGTTGGTGAAAGGCTGATTCTTCTTGCCTGCCTTGGCCTTATCAGCACTTTGGTATTGGATACTGCAGAAGCTTGTGATAGTTCCAACTCCTGTTTTTGCTGCAGCAGTGAAAGGTAAAGCTGCTCTTTTACACCCAGGATTCTGTTAATTTTTCTGGAAGGTATCGCCAACAGTGGAAGTTTGCTCAATTCTGTATATAATGAATCGCTTTTGATTTCAAATTCTGATCTGGTATCATCAATTTCAATGACAACCTCCTCAATTTTTTTATTGAGATAGGTGCTTAACGAGTCTATTTCTCCCACTATTTCAAAATGTGCCGGGTTGTTGGGGGTGGTACTGACATTTAACTCCCTTCTTACCTCTAAAAGCTGAGTGTATTGATTGATTAATGGAGATATACTTACGCCCGGATATTGAGAATAGCCTGAATAGAATATAAATTCATAAAGTGTTGACGGTAGTATGGTATCTGATTTCTTGCTTAAAGTTACCAGGTCTTTTATCTGAAGTAAATTTTCTTTATAATCAAATAACTTTTGTTGCTCCCTTACAATGGTTCTAATGGAGTCCCGGATCATCGCATTCTTCCCTTCGAGGCCTACTACCAATAAATCATTTTCCAATAGAAATTCGATATTTTCTTTTTCTGAATTTGTGAGGTCTTCCTCTACTTCGGCAATCTTTTCATCAATAAATTGTTCTGTTTTGTTGGATATAAGTTTTTTATCTTCCACCACCAAACTATCATAAGCCCTGATAACCCCTTCAAGAAAATCTATGGCCCTTAGTGGATTACTACTGCTTATGCTCAAATTAATTGCACGGGATGCAGCATACCGTGGCTCTTCATTATCTTTCAACACAGTCCGAAACCTGGATTGAAAGTCAGTGGTAGCCCCATCGATGTCCTTGATCACTAACTTGATTTTGGGATAATTGATGTTGAAATTTTTTGTGATTAAAATTATGCCAAATTCCCCTTCCAGAGGGACATTAAACGTTCCGCTGTATTTTTTTCCATTCCAGAACAGATCGAAGGTGTTTTGACCAAAGTTTTCAAATATAAATTCGGTGTTGTAAGCATTGGTAATTAATTCATGGCTACTCAAACTAATCGGGCATTCATCTTCAGGCGGGTAAAGGTTAAAATCTTTAACCCTTCCAACGGATAAAAAATTAATATTATAATTGTTTTTTTTGATAACGGATTCCACTAAAGTCCTTGAGGATAGTATTTCAATTTCATCAATCAATTTATCCATTCGGGAGTTTTGAAATGGATAATAAGTCCTGGAGATTTGCTCTTCCTGAGACAGGTCTTCCGGTAATATCTGGGCAAAAATAGCATAAACCGGCTCAGTGTATCTGATGTATAAAAAGGCTACGAAGGACCCAATAATCATGAAGGCTAAGATCATGTACCAGTACTTGATTAAACGGAAAATGAATTTTCGCGTGTTAAAACTTATTAAAGGTTTTGACTCGAATTCATTATCCATGTTACTACCATTCATCTCAGGCCCGCTCATCTGATTATCTGTTCGTCAATACTAATATAACTGATACTAAGGATATTGCACTGGATACTATCCCCAAAGCCCGGAAAAAAGAGGTTTGCTCGGTAAAGGTCTTGGACTTTGCGGGCTTAACAAAGATTACATCATTGGGATAGACATAGTAAAATTCTGAATCCACGATGTTTCTGTCCTGAAGGTCAAGCTTTGTGAAGATCCGCTCATTTTTTAATTCCCTTACCATATAAACTTCAGACCTTTCGCTAAAGGTGGTGAGCCCTCCTGCTTTTTCTAAAGCTTCGATGATGGTAATCCTGTTTCTATCCAACTCAACTATTCCGGGATTTCTTACTTCCCCACTCACTACAATTCTACGGTTTGTGAACAACATATCCACTGAATAGTTGACGAGATACTCATCTAAAATGGTATATAATTTATCTTTTGCCTGATTGATGGTTAACCCGGCAACTTTTATTGTTCCGATTACGGGAAACTCTATTTCCCCTTCAGGATCCACCAGATAGCCCAAAAAATTGGGATTATTAATGAGTCCGCCCTGCCCACCGCGACCACCGCCAAACTGATTTCCCCCTCTACCACCAATCCCTCTTCCACCCATTCTAACGAAAGATTGCTGCATGAATGGTTGTGCCTGTTCCTCATCATAAGTAGCTACCTTGATCAGTAACCGGTCATCCGGTTGTATGATGTTCGGGGGTGCATTTTCTATTTCATATAGGTTATTGGTGGGATATTTTTTTTCTTTATTCAAGATCAAAAGATCCTTATAACTAATACAGGAGGTATTACAAACCAGTAAAGAAAGGCCAAGTAATGCTAGGTAGTAAGGAACTGAATTTTTCAATAAGGTATTTCTAACGTTTCTAAAAAATATTTTCTTCCGGACTTCTTTCAAAACGCAAAATTACAGAATATTATTTAATTTATATTTTTCCTTTAGGTTGTTATAAATCATTACTATGATGCTTTGGTATATTTTAAATAGTAGTTCGTAAAATCGGCATAGGTTTGTTTAATACCTTCTTCAAGATTTATTTTAGGCTTAAATCCCAATTTGTTTAATCTGGCTGTATCCATCAATTTTCTGGCTGTTCCATCCGGTTTAGCGGTATTGAATTTTAGTCCACCTTCGAAACCAACTATTTCTTTAATCATTAAAGCCAACGATTTTATGGATAGGTCATCCCCCCATCCTATGTTTAAGAATGGTATGTTATCCTCCAAGTCATTGGCATCGATATGCTGCATCAGATAAATACAAGCTTCTGCAAGATCATCCACATGCATGAATTCCCTCAACGGCGTGCCGGTACCCCATATTTCAACCGCTTGCTCATTCTTAACTTTCGCTTCATGAAATTTACGAATCAGTGCCGGTAACACATGGGAGTTTTGTAGGTGATAGTTATCGTTAGGTCCATATAAATTGGTTGGCATCACGGCGTAAAAGTTGCAGCTGTGCTGGTCCCGGTAAGCCTCACAAAGTTTAATGCCAGCTATCTTAGCAATAGCATACGGTTCATTGGTATGCTCCAGCAAGCCAGTCAATAGATATTCTTCCTTTAATGGTTGTGGTGCCAGCTTTGGATATATGCAGGATGAACCCAAAAACATCAGCTTGGTTGCTCGATTTTGATATGCCGCATGAATGATATTATTCTGGATCATTAAATTTTCATAAAGAAAATCTGCCCGGTAAGTATTGTTGGCTTGAATACCTCCAACTTTTGCTGCCGCCATAAAAATATATTCAGGTTTCTGATCGCTGAAGAATTGATTTACATCACTTTGCAAGGTAAGATCTAATTCTTTGGATGTCCTGGTTATGAGGTTATCAAACCCTTTAGCGCTTAAATTTCTAAATAGGGCTGATCCAACCATTCCCCGGTGCCCTGCAATATAGATTTTTGAACCTTTTTTCATTATTCGGCCTGGTGAAGGATTGAATGCCCGCCTTCGAGTAGGTACTTATCTTTATTGAATAGCTTCAGGTCTTCCTCGACCATTTCATTTACAAGATCCTGAATGGAATGAGTAGGTTTCCAACCTAGCTTCTCTTTTGCCTTGGTGGGATCTCCAATCAAAAGATCTACTTCTGTGGGCCTGAAGTATTTGGGATCTATCCTAATAACAACCTCCCCCTCATCAATAGGATATTCAGGGTTTAAAGATTCTTTAACACGTCCAACTTCATCCACACCTTTACCTTCAAATTGCAGTTTAATCCCGATATTATTAAAAGCCATTATCATAAAATCCCTCACACTGGTTGTTTCCCCTGTTGCTATGACGTAGTCCTCGGGTATATCCTGCTGAAGAATCAACCACATGGCTTCCACATAATCCCTGGCATGTCCCCAGTCCCTTTTCGCATCCAAGTTACCCATATAGATTGTTTTCTGAAGCCCTAATCCAATCCGGGCTACTCCACGAGTGATTTTCCTGGTAACAAAAGTCTCACCTCTTATTGGAGATTCATGGTTAAATAAAATACCATTACAAGCATATAAATTGTAGGCTTCCCGGTAATTTTTGGTTATCCAAAAGCCATAAAGTTTAGCGACACCATAGGGTGACCTTGGATAAAAAGGTGTATCTTCATTCTGGGGAATTTCCCGGACCTTACCATAAAGCTCTGATGTAGAAGCCTGATATATTTTGGTTTTATCAGCTAAACCCAGTAACCTAACCGCTTCCAGGATCCGCAAAGCACCGACACCATCCACGTTTGCTGTATATTGTGGTGTATCAAAACTCACTTTGACATGGCTCATCGCACCAAGATTATAAATTTCATCGGGTTTTACTTCCTGAATAATCCTGGTTAGGTTCATAGAATCTGACAGATCACCATAGTGAAGTTTAAGCTTGATGTCTTTTTCATGGGGATCCTGATATAGATGATCAATCCTGTCGGTATTGAAAAGGGAACTTCTTCTTTTTATACCATGTACCTGGTATCCTTTTTTGATTAAAAACTCAGCCAGATAGGCGCCGTCCTGTCCGGTTATTCCGGTAATTAAAGCTTTTTTCATATTGTTATTAATCAACTTGGTGTTAATGAGTCCTCATTGAATTTAAAACTTATTCTTAAGCCCAATGATTGGATATTTAAATATACTTTCTGATTATCAAATTTATCTACTATGCCGGTCAACCCTTTGAAAGGCCCTTCCTGAATGCTCATTTCAGAACCTTGTATCAAATCATGGTGATCGATTTTAATATCCCGGCCTTTATCTTCTATTTTTTGTAAGTAGTTGATTTCTTCTTCCCTAATAATGGCCGGCTTTCCCTGCCAAAATACAAAGTTTAATACTCCCGGGTCTTTCAGTATATCCGCTCTTTGCTTTTCTTTTACATTGATTAAGACATAAGAAGGCAGCATGGGAAGATAAACCTTCTTTTTACGATCACTCCATTGGCGCATAGTTTTAATCAATGGGCAGTAGGCATGATAACCATTAGCGATTAGCCGCTCAGCCACCTTTTTCTCACTCCTTGGTTTGGTGTAGACCGCATGCCATTTTATTATCTGTTCCATATCAATAAGAAACTGTCTTTGGCGTATATCTCAAATTCAGCCAACGAATAAGTGATGTACCTTATTTTCCTACCAATTAATTGCTCTGCTTTATCCACCAAAGTTGACAAATAAACAGCATCAACTTTTCCTACAAGCACTAAATCAATAATATGAGTCTCCACACCTTTGGCCATATCTCCGGTCAAATAAACCGCATGAAGATCCCCAAGCTTTTGAACAATGTTTTCTACGATCAAATCTAAACCCAAATATTTTTTAACGATACTGTTGATGTCCGAATATAAAGGATGACTGGTGTTGGCTTTGAAGACTTTCCGGTTCCCGTTTGGCGTGGAAGAAATCATATTGGCTTTTTCAAATCTGTTGAGCTCTAGCCTGATGGCATTGGAGGATTCTCCCAGCTCTGACTCCAGCCCTCTCAAATAGGCAGAATTATTTGGGTTAAGAAAAAACTTAAGCAGTAACTTGATTCTGGTTTTATTGGTGATTAAGGTATCTATCATTTGCTGCCTTGGTACGGCTTCGCCACGTCAGTCCCATGGACTTAGCATCGAAAACGAGTAAATATTTTACTCAAAAATGCAACGTTAACACTCAATTGCTAAATCAAAAAACATTTAAGTATTAATTTTCTATTAATTAATAGAATTATTCAGCGATAAAAATGGGATTTATAGATTATCTCAGACACAGTGGTTACCTGGGCTCCAGAGACAATCAAAAAGTCAACTTCCTGGGATTCTGCTGCTTTTCGTGAGGTTTTAACGGATAAATTTGAGGGGTTAGTCCCATATGTAACGCGTTATATGGACTAATGAAAAGGGAGAAAAAGATGCTGAAAATAAATCCAGCATCTTTTTTTAACTATAGATTGAAAGCTTTTTTAACTTCATCTACATAATCAAGCTTTTCCCAGGTGAAGGTTTCGACTTCTTTTTCTATGTCCTTACCGTTTCCATGAAAAGCAAACTTTTTGATGTGTGGTGTCCTTCCCATGTGTCCATAGGCCGCAGTATCCGAGTAAATGGGTTCTTTAAGTTTTAACCTTTTGATAATGCTGGCAGGACGCATATCAAATATTTCCTCTACCTTCCCGGCAATCTCACCATCCTTCATATTTACATTGGAAGAACCGTAGGTATAGACATAAATTCCCATGGGTTTGGCTACACCAATGGCATAGGACACCTGGACTAATATTTCGTCAGCTACCCCTGCTGCAACGAGGTTTTTGGCGATATGCCTGGAAGCATAGGCTGCAGAACGATCGACTTTGGAAGGGTCTTTGCCCGAGAAAGCACCACCACCGTGTGCACCTTTTCCGCCATACGTATCCACTATGATTTTTCTACCTGTAAGACCGGTGTCTCCATGCGGTCCGCCGATAACAAACTTTCCGGTTGGGTTGATGTGATATTGAATGTTTTCAGTGAATAGTTTTTGGATCTCAGGTTTGAGTTTAGCTTTAACCCTGGGGATTACGATGTTGATCATATCATCTTTGATCTTCTCCAACATTTTTGTTTCTTCATCAAAATCGTCATGCTGGGTAGAGATAACAATGGTATCTATTCTTATGGGCTTGTTATGATCATCATATTCTATGGTTACCTGTGATTTTGAATCCGGTCTTAAATATTTGATCTCACCATCTTCCCGTCTAATGTAGGATAATTCTTTTAAAATGTTGTGTGAGAGGTCTA
The DNA here is from genome assembly GCA_051155775.1 of Cyclobacteriaceae bacterium. Taxonomy (GTDB): domain Bacteria; phylum Bacteroidota; class Bacteroidia; order Cytophagales; family Cyclobacteriaceae; genus CAYSCZ01. Next base: position 7,225 of record DAXETV010000008.1, read on the forward strand.
ATGCCAATGGCATATAGTGGTCTGTTTCGTTGGTTGCATAGCCAAACATCATGCCCTGGTCCCCGGCTCCTTGTTCATCTTCATTACCTCGATCCACGCCCTGGTTTATATCCGGGCTTTGCTCATGGATCGCAGATATTACGCCGCATGAATCGCCATCAAACTGGTAGGCACTTTTATTATACCCGATCTTCTTAATGACCTGACGTGCTACTTGTTGCACATCCACATAGGCATTAGTCTTGACCTCGCCACTTAATACAGTGAGCCCTGTGGTAACAAGTGTTTCACAAGCAACTTTAGAATCCGGGTCGAAAGCTAAAAAATGATCCAACAGTGCATCAGATATTTGGTCGGCAATTTTATCAGGATGTCCTTCTGAAACAGATTCAGATGTAAATAAATATGGCATAAATTATAAATTTTTGATTAAGGCTGGCAAAGTTAGATTAATTGAGGACAAATGAAAATGAGGTTATATTATGCTAAAATCAAATATATAGCGGGGGTTTTTGTAAAATTCGCATTATTATCCATCCATTGGCTGATGCTAAACGTTTGGATCCACTCTGATTGGCCATTAATATCCATGGCTACGCATAATAAAGTTTCTTTTTTACAGGTTTTAAGCAGGTCTTCAAATAGTGATTGATTTCGATAAGGAGCCTCAATAAATATTTGCGTTTGATTCAGGCTTCTGGATAGGGATTCGATCTTTTTAATTATTTTGATCCTTTCATCTTTTTTTATGGGTAGGTAACCATGAAAAGTGAAAGACTGACCGTTTAATCCGGATGCTATTAAGCCAAGAATAATGGAAGAAGGGCCCGCAAGAGGCACCACCTTAATATGGTTTGCATGTGCAAATGCCACGGCCATTGCTCCCGGGTCTGCTACACCGGGGGAACCGGCCTCACTCATCAAACCCAGGTCATTTCCCAGCAATAAAGGACGCATTAGCTCTTTAATGGATGCTGAGGCAGTACGTTTATCCAGCAAATCAAAATGCAACTGGTCAATTGCCACATCTAATTTTAAGCTGCTGATGAAGCGTCTGGCGGTTCGGATATTTTCAACTAAAAAATACTTACAGGATTCAATAACCTCAACTTGCCGCGGTGTAACATTTACATTGAAATCTTCGCTTATGGGTAAAGGAATCAAATAAAGGGTGCCGTTTTTCATATGGGTAAATATCTGATCATATTGGGTATTATCATCATTTTGATTGGAGTTTGGCTTCATTTCGGATGGAAAGTGCCTTATCTAGGAAAGTTACCAGGAGATATATTTATTCAAAGGAAGAATTTTTCATTTTATTTTCCACTGGCTACAAGTATAATTCTAAGTATCATTCTAACGCTGATCCTTTATCTGATCAATAAAATCAGGTAGCTAGCTTTTAAGGAAATCCTGGCAACGGTTGTAGAACGCTACAGGCTGTTCAGCATGAACCCAATGCCCGGATTTATTTACAGTTTCGAGGTTATAATCAGGGAAATATTTTTCAATCAACTCGAGGTCATTGTCCTGGATATAATCGCTCTGGCCGCCTCTGACAAATAAAGCAGTGCCATTAAAAATACTTTTCCCGGGTAGTGGTTCCCCAATATTTTCAAGGTTTTTATCAATGGATTCCAAATTTAATTTCCAGGAAAAGCCATTGCCGTTATTACGCTGGAGGTTTTTCAAAATGAATTGTCTGGTTCCAAAATCAGGTATTTTAGTTTTCAATTGTTCATCAGCCTGGCTGCGTGTTTCAATATTATTCAGTCGAAGCGATTTCATTGCATTGATAATCTCCCTGTGATGTATTGGATAATACCTGGGCGAGATGTCTACCACAATTAACTTATCGATCAATTGTGGGTAGCTGACCGCCAGCAGCATAGCAACTTTTCCTCCCATAGAGTGTCCTATGATGTTGATCTTATTGATTTTCAATTCCTTTAGTGTTTCTATTACGTCTTCCACCATTAATTCATAATTAAATTCATCACTATGCGGTGAATTCCCATGGTTCCTGAGGTCAAAGTTTAAGACTTTAAAGTCGTTGCCGAACTTTTTGGAGAGGGAGTGCCAATTATCTGATGACCCGAAAATTCCATGAAGGATTATCAGTAAGTCGCCTGACGTACCATATGACCTGTAAAAAAGTTTCATTTTAATATTTGATTAATCTTCCAAATCTAATTGTCTTAAATACATCTGAATAGTGTTTTCTAACCCGTAATATAAACTATCACATATCAAAGCATGTCCAATACTGACTTCAGATAGATAAGGTATTGAAGCTTTTAGAAATTTTAAATTAATTAAGTTCAAATCGTGCCCTGCATTAATTCCTAATCTCAACTCTTTTGCAACGGATGCGGCTTCTTTGTAGTGATCAATAATATTATATTTTTCTCTATCATATGCCCTTGCATATGGTTCTGTATAAAGCTCGATCCTGTCTGCTTTTATCTCACCGGCGGATCTAATACTTTCTACTGTGGGATCAACAAAGATTGACACCCTAACGCCAAATGATTTTAGTTTAGCAATCACTACTTTTAAAAAATCTTGATTTTTTTCTATATCCCAACCGGCGTTGGAGGTCAAAGCCTCCGGAGGATCCGGCACCAGGGTAGCCTGGGTAGGCCGAATGTCTTCAATTATTTTGATATACCGATCATCAGGAAAACCTTCGATGTTGAATTCGGTAGTAATAATTCCCCTGAGATCATAAACATCTTTTTTGGTGATATGCCTTTCATCCGGACGTGGGTGAACGGTAATACCTTGAGCACCAAAACGTTCACAATCTTTAGCCAACTGTATCACATCAGGATTGTTTCCACCCCTTGAATTTCTCAATGTGGCTATTTTATTGATATTTACGCTAAGTTTAGTCATTTACCTATATATTTAATTAACCATTATAATTGATAAAATGAGCTTAAAGAAACAAATAGAAGCTGACATAAAAGCCGCTATGTTAGCTAAAGAAAAAGAAAAGCTTACCGCATTAAGAGCAGTAAAATCACAGATATTGTTAGCTGAGACGGAACATTCTGCCGGAAGCGAGCTTACAGGCGATGCTGAAATCAAACTGCTTACTAAAATGGTAAAACAAAGAAAAGAATCCTATGAAGTCTATGAGCAACAAGGCAGGAGCGATCTGGCCGCAAAAGAAAAATCTGAATACGAAATTATACAGGAATACCTGCCCAAACAGTTGTCTGATGAGGAGCTGAAAGCAGCCATCGGAAAAATTATAGAAACATCCGGCGCCAGTTCCATAAAGGATATGGGCAAAGTGATGGGATTAGCTAATAAACAATTGGCAGGGAAGGCGGAAGGGAAAAAAATTGCGTCCATGGTAAAAACATTACTTTCTTAATTTTTGAAAGCGATCGATATCATATTATCCATTTTATTGTTAATCGGTTTGGTATCCGGATTTAGAAGAGGTTTGGTGCTGGAAATCATTTCACTAATATCCTTACTGATAGGAATTATAGGCGCAATAAAACTCCAGACTTATGGGGTCGATTTATTAACCCCTTACGCTGAAGGGTTTGAAGGCGTTATACCAATTATTGTTTTTATACTTATTTTTATTTTGTTGGTATTTGCCATCAGAATTGTAGGAAGGGTAATAAAGAGTGTAATGGATAAAACAATATTTGGCGCTTTGGATAACTATCTCGGCGCTATTTTTGGACTACTCAAATGGGCATTTATGATAAGTGTATTAATCATGTTTTATGAATACTTTGGAGGGAAATTTAAGTATTCGACCATAGGTGAATCCATTATATTTCCGTATGTAGTAATGATTGCACCATTTGTTTTAGAATTAATTGCTATATTATTTCCATTCATTATGGAATGGACCGAATCAATCAAAGATGAAAGAATGAAGTCAAAGGATTTTGTCGTTTATTTGATTAAATAATGATTTTATGAATCGCAACATTAAAGAAAAAGGAGGATACAGGTATATTGAAGAGGGTGAAGGTGACGTTATGTTATTGTTGCACGGCTTGTTTGGCTCATTAAGTAATTGGGATCACGTGTTGCAGTATTTCGCCAAAGAATACCGCGTAATCATTCCTATATTGCCCATGTATGATCTTCCGGTGAAACAGGCTGGTTTGGACAAACTTGTTGAGTACATAGAAGATTTTATTGAATATAAAAACCTGGATTCTTTTTTACTTATGGGAAACTCTTTAGGTGGACACATTGCTTTAATGTATGTATTAAAAAAGCCGGAAAAGGTAACTAAAATGATATTGACCGGAAGTTCAGGGTTATTTGAAAATGCTATGGGAGGGTCTTTCCCGAAAAGAGGGAGCTTTGAATATGTGAAAGAACGGGTTGAATATACTTTTTACGATCCAAAGACTGCGAATAGTGAACTATTGGATGAGATATTTGAAACGACAAAAAGTATCCCTAAATGTTTAAGGATTGTTGCTATTGCCAAATCAGCGCAAAGAAATAATTTAGCCAGGGATATAACGCGTATCAAGCTGCCAACTTTACTAGTATGGGGGCTTAACGACACGATAACCCCACCATCCGTAGGGCATGAATTTAACCGACTTATGCCAGGATCGGAATTGGCTTTTATCGATAGGTGTTGTCACGCCCCAATGATGGAAAGACCTGAAAAATTTAATCTCCTGGTACATCGTTTTATTGCTAAACCTGATGCCGCATGATTGCTAAAGATTTAATAAATTATATGATTCCCCCATTAAAAAAGTCTGATGGGTTAGAAAGGGCGCAGCAATGGATGGAAGAACTACGGGTTTCGGAATTGCCTGTGGTTAGTGACGGTATGTTTCTGGGCATATTGACTGAGGCCGCTGTATATGATAATCTAAATCCTGATGCCAGTGTTGGTGATCTGCTATTGATAGGCAGTAAAAGCTCTGTTTATGAGAATCAGCATTATTATGAAGTGCTAAGGATGTCTTATAAAGAGGGCGTGAGCCTGGTGGCCGTTAAAGATGGTGAGGAAAAATTTAAAGGTGTGGTATCCGTAAAAGATGTGGTTGAAGCATTTGCCCAAACCTCGTCGGTCAGGAACCCTGGCGCAATCATCGTACTCGCTATGAATTATAAAGACTATTCATTGGCAGAAGTAAGCAGGATCATAGAAGCAGATAAAGCCATGATCTTAAGTTCATATTTAATCAATGACCCTGAAGACCCACAAAAAATTAAATTAACACTCAAAATCAACAAAGAAGATATTACACATATCACTGGTTCACTTCAAAATTTTGGTTTTAATGTTGAAGCAAAATTTAATGAATTAGATGCCCACTCGGGTGAAAAAGAAAGGTATGATAGTTTCATGCGATACCTTCAATTCTAAATTTTAATCTATGACAGTCGCCATCCATGGCAAAAAAATCCATCCCGATGTAGAAGGCGATGTATTAAAGATCTTCTCCAGACTGCAGGCCAGAAAGGTTGAAGTAACCGTTAGTAAAAAATTTCGAGACCTTAACACCAATATCCCTGATATATCCGCTTTTAAAACCTTTGACCAAAAAGTATTCCCTGAAACAGAAATAGCCTTTAGTTTAGGGGGGGATGGTACGCTATTGGAAACCGTAACATATATCGGATCTAAAGAAACCCCTATTGTTGGTATTAATACGGGCCGGTTAGGCTTTCTGGCAACCATCTCCAAACATGAAATAGATTCCTGTCTGGATATTTTATTTGACAAGAGGTATAAGATTGATAAGCGTTCATTAATACACCTTGATAGTGACAAAGAAATTTTTGGAGACCTCAATTTTGCTTTGAATGAAATAGCCATTATGAAACGGGATACTTCTTCCATGATTGTGGTTAAATGCTATATAGACGATGAATACCTCAACACATACTGGGCTGATGGCTTGATGGTGTCCACGCCAACTGGTTCAACGGGTTATTCGTTGAGTTGTGGTGGCCCGGTGGTATTACCACATTCAGGGAATTTTATTATCACCCCGGTTTGCCCACATAACTTAAATGTAAGGCCACTGGTCATTTCCGAAAATTCATCCATTTCCTTTCATGTGGAGAGCCGAGGAAGACATTTTTTGATTTCTTTAGACAGCAGATCCTATAAAGTAGACGAAACGATCAATCTTTCCGTTAGAAAAGAAAACTTTAAAGCGAATTTAATTATGTTTGATGGTAATTCTTTTCTAAAAACACTAAGGAGTAAGCTTAATTGGGGGTTGGATATTAGAAATTAATTATTCTTTAATTTCACTGATTAATAATATTTTGTACTTTTGAAATATAGTATAGCATATAATTATGAAAAGACCTCTCATTCTATTTATAATTTTTTTCATAGGAGCACTGTTTCTTTCTGACTATGCTGAAGCTCAGCGCAGAAAATACAGGAAACGCCGCAAGGTAAACCGAGCTATGTCCAAATGGAGGGGTCCTGGCAGTAGTAAGTTTAAACCACATTTTTATGCGGGAGTAGGACTAAACACGTTAAATTATTTGGGGGATTTAGGACCCATACCCAGTGATGTTGGTAACCAATTTAGTCAGTTACAAATCGGGGGGTCATTAATGGTTGGTTACTACCTAAGTGACAGATTAAGTGTAAGGGGTACGGCAATGATTGGAAGGTTAGAAGGAGATGATGCTAATGCTGACTCGTTTGTAAGAAATCAACGAAATTTAAGTTTTGAAACACCTATCGCGGAAGCTTCTCTGGTCTTCACAATTGATATTCTTCCCAATCCAATATTTTTGGGAAGCGAGACTTCTTTAAATCCGTACCTAATGGGAGGCTTTGGAGGAATTTTTGTAAACCCCAAATCTGAAGTCCCTGAGGTTGATAGATTTGGTAACCCACTTAATACAAGTGAGGAAGCTATTGGTCCTGTTGCAAGTTTTATTGACGGTAATATGGCTCAACTAAGGGCTTTCGGGACCGAGGGTAATACAGATAATCGTTTCAATTATGGGTTTGTTCATGGGGTATTTATATTAGGTGGTGGCGTTAGATTTGATTTTAGTGAAACAATTAGCATAGGATATGAAGTGGGCTTTAGATTATCTACAACTGACAATCTAGATGATGTGGGAGGTAATTATCCTGATAATCTAAGCAACTTAGCCAACAGCTCTAACGATTTTCAAAGACTAACAGCGGCTTTAAGCGATAAATCTTTTTTACTGGACCAGGATATTACCAATCCAGATGGGTCTGTAAGGAAATCAGATCAAAGAGTAGAAAATGACGGGTATTTATTAACACAACTAAGCGTTGTTTATAATTTTGAGCTGGATAAATATCTGCGAAAACTCAATCCAAGGATGCGGAGGCCAAAATTCAGGTGACTACAAAAAATATTTGGATTCTGAGCTTGGCAGTGATGTCAAGCTTTTTTTGTGAAGGTCAATTCCTGGAGTTGGGTGGTGGATTGGGTACACTCAATTATACAGGTGACCTTAACAGATCGTATGATCTTTCATCAAGTAATGTGGGGATAACCGGCTATTCCAGGTTTAATCTAAGCAAAATAGTATCATTGAGGCTTTCAGCACTAGGGGGCAAGCTATCTGACGATGATAGTATGCCCATTGATGCCCTGGGTCAGGCCCGCGACACATCTTTTAATAGAAGTATTATCGAGGTTAGCCTGATGATGGAGTACTATTTCCTTGACTATTTTGATGAAAAATCACAATTGTCTTTTTCTCCATACTTTTTTGGTGGTTTTGGTTTTCTAAGATTGTTTAATGTTCAACGGGTAGCCGATGAGTATAGTCGCCTTCAGGGAGTGGTTCCTTTTGGAATAGGCTTTAAAAAGTTGATCGGCAGGAAATTTTCACTCAACCTGGAGCTTGGCGCACGAAAGACCTTTTTTGATCACTTAGATAATATTTCGGATACCCAGGATATAACATCTAAGAACCTGGATTTTGGCAATCCTAATGATGATGACTGGTATTACTTTTTTGGTATCTCTTTCACTTATATATTTTATAAAATTCCCTGCCCTTTTCCATACATTCCAAACCGATACATACTTGACCGGTGAAATATGCATTTATTATTTAAAATGATCTAAAAATAGTTCATCTTTGTGCTTTTATAACGGAAGCTCCAGGGATGAAAGATGTCTTAGATGCCAATAATTTACCAAAGCATATTGCGATAATTATGGACGGAAACGGACGTTGGGCAAAGAAAAGAGGAGCTGCCAGAATATTTGGCCATAGAAATGCCATCCAAGCGGTTCGAGACGTCACCGAGGGTTGTGCTGAATTGGGCGTACAATATTTAACCCTTTATGCTTTTTCAACAGAAAACTGGTCCAGACCTAAAGATGAGGTGGAGGGTTTGATGTCTTTGTTGGTATCAACTATAAAAGATGAAATCCCCACGCTTCAAAAAAACAACGTACGTTTAGAATCCATCGGAGATAAAGACTTATTGCCAAGAAATGCCATAAATAATTTAAACTATGCCATAGACGTTACTTCCAGTAACGAAGGTCTAACATTAATACTTGCATTGAATTATAGTGGACGTTGGGAAATTACACAAATGGTAAAAAATGTAGCCAATCAGGTAAGAACAGGGGTAATAGACATTTGCAATATCGATGAGGAGTTTATCACAAATAATTTAATTACCCATGATATACCAGACCCTGAGCTGATGATCAGAACCAGTGGCGAGATGCGTATCAGTAATTTTTTGCTCTGGCAAATAGCCTATACGGAGCTTTACATAACCAATGTCCTATGGCCAGATTTTAGAAAGGATCACCTCTATGAAGCATTAATATCTTATCAAAACAGGGAAAGAAGATTTGGTAAAATCAGTGAACAACTGACTAAAAGCTAAATGAGAATCACATATCTAGTTATATTTCTATTAACAGCATTTGCTGCCCAGGCACAATTTAAAGTAGGAAAACAAGCTAATAAGTTAAATATTAGTTATTCCAATCCACAGGAATATCAAATAGCGGATATTCAGGTGACTGGTATCCAGTTTTTGGACCCGAATGCTTTGATATCAATTACTGGTTTAAAAGTTGGAGATAAAATAAAAGTCCCCGGCAGTGAAATTTCCAGTGCTATACAAAAGTTATGGAAGCAAGGAATCATTGGAGATATCTCTATTTATGCCAATAAAATAGAAGATGATAGGATCTACCTAACCATAGAACTCAAGGAACGGCCCAGGTTAACGCGATTTTCTTTTGAAGGCATATCAAAATCCAAAGCAGGTGAACTAAAAGATGAGATAGAACTGGCCCGTGGTCGAATACTGACTGATGTCGTATTAAAATCAACAGAGTTGAAGGTAAAGAACTTCTTCAAAGAAAATGGTTACCTGAACACTAAAGTAAAGATTATTCAACAAAAAGATACGGTATTAAAAAACAGTGTCAGGTTAAGAATACTGGTAGATAGAGGGAAGAAAATAAAAGTTCATGCCATCAATTTCCAGGGCAATGACGCCTTTCCTTCTTCCAAGCTTAGAAGCAAACTAAAAGGAACCGGTGAAAAACCTAGATTTAGCATTCACAAGGACCTCATCTCTAAGTTTATTTCACTATTTAACAAAAAGGGTATCAATCATTTTTTTACAAATGTCGATACCATAAGTAAGAATGATTTTAAAGAATATTTGGCAGAAAATGTCAAGCTGAATTTCTTTAAATCAGCCAAATACGACGAATCCAAATTCAAGGAGGATAAAAAGTCATTAATAGCTTTTTATAACGCCAAAGGATATCGGGATGCTGAGGTCATTGATGATACCATCTATTATCATGATAATCGGTCTGTAAACATTGATATAAAAGTTAACCCTGGCCAGCGATACTATTTTAGGGACATCATATGGACCGGGAATTATGTATACGAGGAGGAAACCCTAGATAAAGTGTTGGGTATCAATAAGGGGGATGTGTATGACATGGAGTTGATTAACAAGAAGCTTAATTTCAACCCGAATGGACCCGATATCAGCTCATTATATATGGATAACGGGTATTTATTTTTTAATGTCACACCCATAGAAGTAAATATCGATGAGGACTCCATAGATGTGGAGATGCGGATCTATGAAGGCGCTCAGGCAACGATAGAAAAAGTTTATGTTACAGGTAATGATCGTACCAGCGACCATGTAATCCTTAGAGAGCTAAGAACCCTGCCGGGAAGAAAGTTCAGCAGAGCTGAGATCATACGGACGCAACGTGAGTTATCACAGTTAGGATATTTCAACCCGGAAACCATTGCGCCAACCCCTATGCCGGATCCAATCAATGAGACAGTTGATATCGAATGGAAAGTAGAAGAACAACCTAGTGACCAAATTGAACTATCAGGTGGATTTGGTGGCGGTTTAGGATTTGTAGGTACTGTTGGGCTTACATTTAATAATTTTTCACTTAGGAAATTACCATATCCCGGGAAATGGAGGGGATTGCCAGTGGGTGACGGTCAACGCTTATCGCTAAGAGTCCAGGCTAACGGCAGAAGATTTCAAAGTTATTCCATAGGGTTTAATGAGCCCTGGTTAGGCGGAAGAAAACCTAATAATCTAGGGTTGAATTACAGTTATTCAGTGCAGCGAAGCATAAATCGTTTCACAAATGAGGTTCTCGGATCTCTTAAAGTCCAAAATATTTCTTTAAGCCTTGGAAGACGTGTTCGATGGCCGGACGACTTTTTTACCATTAGTAATTCAATTTCTTATCAGGTTTATGACCTTTTTAATTTCAATCAGCAGCTGGGCTTTAATACCGGTGTAGCTAATAGTGTGACCTTTAACAACACCATAGCCAGAAATAGTATAGATAATCCGAAGTATCCGCGGAGAGGTTCGACTGTATCATTAAGTGCGTCATTCACACCACCTTACTCATTTTGGAGAGACATTGATTTTCAAGAAGCGGATAATGCAACTCGCTATAAATGGATTGAGTTTCACAAATGGATGTTTGATTCCAAGTTTTATCTTAATATTGTTGGTGATCTTGTGCTTGAGACCAGGGCGCACTTCGGGTTCATTGGTTCTTATAACAGTGATTTGGGAGCGGGACCATTCGAACGCTTCCAACTTGGAGGCGATGGGTTATCCGGGCAAAACTTTTTACTAGGAACAGATGTGATTGGCTTAAGAGGTTATCCAAACAATTCAATTGTCCCTTTCGATACTGAAAATAATATTGAAGGTGGCACGGTTTTTAACAAGTATGTTTTTGAATTAAGATATCCGATTTCATTAAATCCAACAGCAACAATATATATGACTACATTTATGGAAGCCGGAAACAATTGGAATGATTTTTCAGAATTTACGCCATTTGATAATTTTCGATCAGCAGGATTCGGAGCCAGGATTTTTATGCCTGCATTTGGTTTATTGGGGATAGATTGGGCTTATGGATTTGATAAGCTTCCAGGAACAAATGAAGTAAGTGGTGCCCAATTTCACTTTTCTATCGGACAACAAATTCGTTAATATGAGAAAATTTGTTTTAACAATATCGTTACTGTTTTCCCTAGTTAATCTTAGCTTTGCGCAAAAATTTGGCTATGTGGATACAGATTATATACTCAGTAAATTGCCCGAATACAAGCAAGCGCAAAGTGAGATCCAGAAATTAGCCAATTCGTGGGATGCAGAAATACAGGGTATGTATGAGAAAGTAGAAAAAATGGAGGCTGACCTGAAAGCAGAGGAAGTACTACTTTCTGATGATATGATAGCAGAAAGACAAAAAGAAATAGATGAAGAGTGGAAGAAAGTCAAAGAATATCAAAAAAAGGTTTTTGGGTTTGAGGGGTTATATTTTTTAAAAAAACAAGAGCTCATAAAACCGGTTCAGGATATTGTATTTGAAAGCGTTGAAAGAGTGGCTAAAAATAACCGGCTTCAGATTGTTTTTGATAAATCCGGAGACCTTGTAATGATATATACAGACCCTATCCACGATTACACGGATTTTGTACTGGAAGATTTAGGATTAATATCTACTAATGAAGTTATAAACAATCAATAAATAATTTTTAAAAAAATGAAAACTAGTTTTCTAATAGTATTATTCATGTTTTTTGGAGCTGTGGTAAACGCCCAGGAGACTAAAATCGGATATACCAGTCCCGATTATATACTTAGTTTAATGCCTGAAACGAAGCAAATTGAATCAGAATTTAAGGCATATGAATCTCAACTCCAGAAACAATTGGAGTCCAAAATGAAAGATTTTCAGCAAAAAGGCCAGGAGTTTCAACAAAATGCTGCTAACATGACCGACCTGGTAAGGGCAGACAAAGAGGAAGAGCTTGTAAACCTGCAGGCCTCTATCGAAAAATTTCAACGGGAAGCCCAAAATTCAATCTCTCAGAAACGAAACGAGCTGCTTCAACCAGCATACAGAAAAATTCAAGAAGCAATCAATGAAGTAGCAGAAGAGAACAACTACACACATATTATTTCTTCGGATGTTGGTGGGGCAAGTATTTTATTATATGCAAAGCAAGCTTATGACGTCTCAGACCTTGTTCTGAAAAAGCTTGGTATCAATCCTCCGCAGGAATAATTATTTGATTATAATCCCAAGTGCCAAGCCTAGAAAAATTAACAACGGCATTGGCACTTTAGTGAAAATAAGCACTAAAAAGGATCCTACGATTATTGTGCTGTTAAGGATATTAAATTCAAGAGACTCCGAAAGCAAGAAAACTGCGGATATGATCAACCCTGAGCTTACCGCATGAATACCTTCCAGGGAGGCTTTTACAATGCGGTATTTTTTTAACCCTTCCCAAAACCTTATCACAAAAAATATGAGGAAAGTTCCTGGTAAAAATATGCCGGCACTAGCCAAAAGTGCACTTAGTATCTGATTTCCGAATCCAAGATCACTGCTGGAGACAGCTCCTAAATAAGCAGAGAACGAAAACACCGGCCCTGGAAGCGCCTGAACTAAACCATACCCGGACAAAAACTCTTCGGCACTTAAGTAATTTTTAAACTCTACAAACTCGGTGAAAAGCATGGGGATTAGCACCTGTCCACCACCGAATATCAAGCTGCCATTTCTGTAGAAATTTTCAAACAGCTTGACCGGAAGAAATTTGGTAATCCCCCCCAATGAGGCGGCAAATATTAAAACAACACCCCAAAGAATAAAATTAGACCACTCTATCTTAAGTTTATCCTTATCTTCCTTAGGTTGTGCTTTGTATTTTGCTGAAGTAATCAGGCCCCCTGCCAGCAACATTAATGGGAATAAGAACGGACTTCGTATAAAAAAAGCACCTATTGCAGAGAGTACCATAATGATGTAACCCGTTTTTGTGCTTACCACCTTGCTGGTAATAATATATGCTGAATAAGCAATGATGCCAATGGCTGTAGGTTGAATAAATCTGGCAAAAGACAAATCCATTTCCTTCGCTGCAAAAGAATTGATTAATAACCCGGCGAGCGTCATAACAGTTACTGCCGGAACCATCCACGTCAGGAGTGTTAAATAAGCAAGATTAGGCCCGCCAATCTTAAAACCAACAGCGGTTATGGTTTGGGTAGATGTTGGTCCCGGGAGAATTTGACAAAGGGCCTGTAATTCCAGCAATTCTTTTTCATCCAGATAACGTCGTTTTCTTACGAGGATATTTAAAAAATGAGCCATATGTGCTTGAGGACCACCAAAAGCAGTGACGGACAAAACAAAAACATCCCTTAGAAAAATGAAGTATCTGACCTTTCTTATGGTCATTGAGAAAAATTGTTATTAGGTATGTACACAAGTGAAATCTATAAAATAATGTTCTAATTGAACACCTGGTGTAGAATTTTCATTGATTTTAAGTTTGAAATATTGTCAAAATGATAATGAAAATATTCAATCAACATATTTAAGAATGTCAGTCTCTGATCTCTTGATACCATAAATGGTTCAATTGATTCCCCGGCAATTAACCCTTCTAAGATAGATTTTAACTTTTCTTTATCTATGGAGCGAGGCAGGTCAATGTGTGTTTCAATATCATTTAATGAGTTAATCCCCACGCCATAATATCTGGAAAGCTGCACTAAAAAATACAGATGGAAAATCTCGATTTCGGATTTGAGCCCATCAAACCGGACGAATGAATCAACTAAAAACTTAAATGAACGATTATCTTCTTCCGGATAACTATTTAATAACTTATTAAGGAATTCACATATAAAAAGTGCAATAGCAGTCTTCCTGGTATCGTAGGGGATAGACCGATACCCGTAATAACTTCTATACTCGGATAATCGCTGAATAGATTTTATGGGATGGTTATACACCACCAAATCGAGGATGGTTAATGGCTGGAATGAATTTATGCTACGCTTAGACCTTGATGAACGAATGTTGTTGATGATATAGGACCTGAGGCCTAATTCTTCTGTAAATATTTTTACGATAATCGAAGTATCCCGATATCTGGTATATTTTAAACAAATACCCTTCGTTTTGACTAACATTAATTGATCACTGCAATCTTACCGACAAAAGTTTCTTCACCCGTTTCATCGGCACTGATTACCAAATAGATGCCAGTCTCCACCCGTTTACCCCTGTAATCTCTAACATCCCATGATGCGGTTCCACCGTTTGATATCAGCGCACGGACCAATTTCCCGGTGGAGGTCACAATATTGACTGTGGCATTGTTAACCAATCCATTAATGCCTACCAGACCTGCGTACCCGGGTCGTACAGGGTTCGGAAATATTTTTACATTACTATGGTCAACCTGCCCTAATGAACTACTGCTTTGATAAGATACCATTCCTGAGCTTGTTGCTATAAATACCTCTCCGCTTAACCGTTGCACGGCAATGTCCAGGATGGTGTCCGATGGCAACGGGCTGTTGTCAAAATTAAAATTAAAGACAGATTCATCACGCTCATCAAAGACCCAAACGCCACTATTGGTGCCAAACCATTTTCTGTTTGCTCCATCTACTGCCACTGAATTTATTACTTCACTTTCAAGTAAAAAATCGTTGTCCAAAACAGGTTTAAACACCGTTATATCAGGGGTGAAGAATGAAATTGATGCATTAGGCATCAGAAATGGACCTCTGGGGGTGCCTATCCATAACTGATCTTCCAGGTCCACTGCAAAGCTTAAGACGGTATTGGTACCCAGCCCAGTATTGCTGGAGTTCACCGCTATGTTTGTATCATCCGTTGGATTATACCCTACCAGTCCGCCAATCCCTGGATTTCTATCCTGAAGTAACCAGATATTTTCGCCCTGATCTATCTCAATCTCAAGTGGAAAGTTGGCATTAATAAAAGGGAATGAAATACTACGCCATGCGCCATTATTAAAAAAATGCAAGGGGATCGAACTATCATAGTTTGCTACCCAGAGATTATTATCACGGGTTAATTTAACATCCGTAACCAGAATATCAGTACCGGATTTTACAAGTGGCGAACTGGTATCATCAAAAACCTCACCATTTATGAGTAAACCATCACCATATGAGCCGATAGCATTCATATTATCACTTTGGATGGCGGTGCTTACATTTCTGAAATCTTCCACGGTACTTGTCCGCCATTGACCGGTAAAATTGGAAAACTGATTATTATTTGTTGGTAAGCCAAAATTCTGAAAAGATGGAATTGATATCACGTTACCGGCATCAGCTATTATTCTTATAGTAGGAGACCTCTGAGGCCCGGATGGGATAATTACCTGAGCGCTTCCGTTTGATCTGCTAACCAATCCTAATCCATCATCAGCAACCCAAATCACATTTCCATCTAAAATAATATCCCTCGGATTTTGCGAATCATTATATTGAATTTCTGTCAACGTACCATCTTGCAATTCAAAAACATGATTTTTTGTGAGAACAGCAACGCCATCACCGAAAGCGTGAAGTGATTGGATTACATTATTTGTCGCCGCTAATGCTTCCCATTGGTTATTTCTTAATTCAAAAATGGTTGTGTCGCTACCTGCGATTAGTTGATTACCCAGTGTGGCCAATGAAGAGATCCTATCTTCAAAAAGCGTATCTTCCACACGCTGCCAGTTCCGGAAGTCAATCAGGTTAAGGTTTTGATCCAGAGGAGCTGTAATTAATTCAAACGCTGTAATCAAATATAATTGGTCCTGAAAAATATGACAATCTAAGACTTCAGCATCCTCTCCATTGGGGCCAAGTTCCAGATAGCTTTCAACTATCTCCACTTGCTGAAGATCGAGTACAACCATCCCTACATCAGAAGCAATATATGCAATATCATCCCTGAAACATATATTATTGATTCTTTTTGATCCAATACCCTGGGATTGGGCGATCACCTCAAAATTATCTACGCCTTCATCATTTATAATGTCAATATCACCCGATTGATAACCAATCAATAAAACATTCACACTTTCATTGAACGCTATTGCTGTGACACCAACATTGCTTAAGCCATCATTTTTAGAAAGAACATTGATGCTATTGTCGCTTTTATCTATAAAAAACAAACCCGAGTTACTGGCTGAATATATTTTATCGTTGACCTGCTCTACCAGTTTTGCGGATTGGTAATTGAAATGTGTACGCCATTGGCCCAGTGGTAAGTTTTGGGCTTTCAAGCTATGAGTGACCAATAGTAAGAAGTAACAAACAAGGATTAAACTAGAAAAAAAGCGTTTCATTTTTGTGGTTCATGGAAATGGGAAAAATAGCTCACAATCATATCACTAAATCCTCAATATCCTCTTTAAGTTTCATTATTAAAGTCATGTTTATCGTTAATAAACAATATATCATTATTTGATCATTTAGTGTTTATTTTTGATGACAAGTTAGAATCCTATGGATGAACGAAAAATCAACCACGAATATATTAGTGAATACTCCAAAAAATTTGCCGCTGAGATTGTTGAAAGCCATTTTATTCAATCAGAGCAAATAACCGGAAAAGAAATTCTTCATTTCAGCAACTTCAAACAATTGAATTTTTTTATTCTCAGGAATCTATTTAAAAAATGGAATGAAGAAACCAAAAAGCTAAAAAGCCCATATTTTGATTATAAGCATGAGAAAGTCAAAAAAGCCCTGGCTGATTTCATGAATACATTATCCCAACACATATCCATCCGAAAGGAGGATTTTCATCCTTTAGCAGAGATAGCTGCCGAGGAATCATTATATATGGTATTCTCCCCTTTTGAATTTCTATGGGCTGAGTTTGAAGAGAAAAAATACGAAAAAGTAACTTTAAGGAATTTTAAGGGAAGAATAAAATACTTTAAAGTGAATGGTTTTATCCTTTCTGAACTAGTTTCAAAAATGGAAGAAGAGGGGAAGGATGTTTTTAATTATGAAGAATTAATAGAGCCACTGGAGGCAATCTATCAAATGAAATCTGAAAATCTGGAGGATCCTGATAACTATATACCCACATTTAATGCGGTGGTATTATTTGATAAGAATGAGATTTATTCTGGAGAAAAAGAAGCTGACGAGGATATGCAGGCGCGTGAAGAGGCGTTTGATCCAGACTCATTTGTTATTGAAGAAGAAGACAACGATTATGATGAAGACAATGAAGGGTTGGAAGAAACACTCAATTCAAGCTATGCCGAGAAAAAATCAACGGTTAAAGATCAGGTAACTCAAAAGCCTAAGGAATCTATAGTTGACGCGCATACCAATTCAAAAGTAGACCAGATCTTAAGTTCGATTAGCCTTAATCAACAATTTATGTTTAGCAGGGACTTGTTTAACGATGATAAGGAAACATTTGAGGAAGCTATATCCAAAGTTGATGGCATGGATAGTTTTGATGAGGCAGTATCATTACTTGTGAAAGAGTACGCAAAAAAATACAAGTGGGATATGAACTCACCTGAGGTGAAAGAATTATTAAAAGTGATTTTCAGGCGTTTTAGATAGATGCTACCTTTCCAGTATCTGCATCCTTTGGGAATCAAGTTTTAGGAAGATAAAGATAAGTGCCGTAAATGTCCATAATGATGATCCGCCATAGCTTATCATCGGAAGGGGTATTCCTATCACCGGAAACAGTCCAATGGTCATTGCTATGTTTATGGCAAAGTGGACAAATATGATAGATGCCACGCCATACCCGTAAATTCTGTTAAAACTTGATTTCTGCCTTTCCGCAAGATTAATTATCCTCAATAGAAGTAAAGTAAAAGCCACAATTAATATTGTGCTGCCTACCCACCCATGTTCCTCGCCCACGGTACAAAAAATAAAATCAGTACTTTGTTCGGGGACAAAGTCAAACTTGGTTTGAGTGCCATTTAGGAACCCTTTTCCGAACATTCCACCAGATCCTATTGCAATTTTTGATTGGGTAACATTCCAACCAGCACCTAAAGGGTCTGAATTAGGATTAATCAGTGCCATTATGCGTTTCTGTTGGTGGGGCTTCAAAACATCGGTAACAAAAAAATCAACACTTCGGACAAATAAAAGGACAAATACTATGGAAGAAACCGCCAATACAATATTTGGTAATTTTTTTGGTATTAATCCTATAATTATCAGTCCGATGACTAATAAACCAATCAGTAGTACCAGTTGATTAATAAAAAGAGTCAACACAAATAATAGTACAATCCCCACACCAGTCATTAAAATATAGGGTGAGATACCTTCTCGGTATAAAACAAAAATAAATGATGAATACACCATGGCCGTCCCGGTATCCCCCTGCAAAATGATGAGCACCATAGGAGCAATGATCACTGAGAAAGCGATGGCCTGGTTTTTAATTGACCTGAACTTGATATTGTGTGAGCCAATAAATTTAGCCAACGCCAGCGCACAAGCTACTTTGGTAAATTCTGAGGGTTGAATGCTTATAGGGCCTATTTGAAACCATGAGCGGGACCCTGAAACCTCTGTTCCTATGAACATCACAGCGATCAATAAAAAAATTGATATAGCATAGAAAGGGAATGCAATATTCAATATGAACTTCCGGTCAAAAAATGTTATAGCTAGTGCAATCAAAAAAGCAGAAATTATCCATAAAAGCTGCTTTCCTGCAACGGTTGATAAGCTGATCAGACCAGTCTTTCCATCTTCGTATACTGACGCATAGATGTTGAACCATCCTGCCAGCACCAGGAATAAGAATAACACGATGGTTATAAGATCAATATTGTATGAGGCTCCCTTGCGTTTCAATATATAAATTCTCCTTTTAAAGCATATTCTTCAGCCCATTTCCTTGAAATATCTCCCTTTAAATATTTTTCTATTACCAGTCCGGCAATTGAGGCAGCAGCTCTGGAGCCAAATCCCGCATTTTCCACATATACAGCAACAGCTATTTCGGCATCTTTCATTGGAGCGAATCCCATAAACCCTGAGTGATCTTCACCATGCGGATTTTCAACCGTACTGGTTTTACCGCATACTTTTATATCCGGCAGGTTTGCCCTGGTACCTGACCATTCTTTAACTACCTTTCTCATCCCTTTAATTACGGTATTGAAATTATTGCTATCAATGTTCACTGTATGCTTTTGATAGGTAACCGGATCGTTACCGACCTTTTTTACCACATGAGGCGTATAATAAAAACCACTATTACCTAAAATACAACCCAGGTTGGCCATCTGAATTGGTGTCACAAGTATCTCTCCCTGACCAATGCTTAATGAATATATGTTAGAAAATTGCCACCTGTTCTTCCCGTAAAATCTGTCATAATATTTTAAATCAGGAATAAATCCCCCCTTCTCATTAGGCAGGTCAATTCCTAATTTATTGCCTAAACCAAATTGATAAACATAGTCCCTCCATTTTTCAAACCCAATCCTTGCATCAATGAATGCGTTTTCATGCTCTTTTTGCTGTATAATACGCTTAAAAAGTTGATAGAAATAATTGTTGGAAGAGTATTTAATTGCTTTTTGAATATTATAATACCCAGGAGGTGCCAGGTCTCCGATAAATTGATGCCTGTTGTATATTTGTTCTTCTGGGGACACAACATTTTCCTGAAGCCCAATCAGTGACTGGACTGTTTTAAACATTGAGCCTGGAGGATAAACCGCCATTAAAGGCCTGTTAAATAATGGGGTAAGTGTATCCTGTTTTAATTCAGAAAAGTTTTTTGAGAAGTGTCTTCCTGACAACTTACCGGGATTGTATGATGGCGCTGATACCAAACATAATACCTCTCCTGTTGAGGGTTCAATGGCAACGATGCTTCCTATTTTATCTTGCATGAGTTTCTCCGCATATCGTTGGAGTGCAAGGTCTATGGAGAGTGTTATCTGCTTGCCCGGTTCTGATCGTTGATCGTACTCACCATCCTTAAATTGGCCCTTGGGAACACCCTGAGCATTAACGATTTTATATTCAAACCCTCTTTGACCTCTTAGGACATGCTGGTACTCAGACTCAATTCCGCTAATACCAATGAGATCACCTTGTTTGTAATAATTTGTACTGTCTTTTTCTAATTGATTTTTACTTATCTCTGCCAGGTAACCTAATGAATTGGATAGCACCGGATAGGTGTAGGCTCTTTTGGTAGTCGCAGAAATGTAAAAACCTCTGAATTTAACCAGATGGTCCTGTATCCTGGCGAACTCTTTAGAATTTAACTTTTCTAAAAAATCATATGGTTTAATGAATGAATATGATTTTGCCTCATTCATTTTTTCCAGAAAATAATCTTTTTCTATGTCTAATACATTTATAAAATAATTAGTATCGAGATTTTTAACTTCTTTGGGGATAACCTTCAGGGTATATATGGGCTCATTATAAACCATCAGCTTTCCATTTCTATCGAAGATTAATCCCCGATAAGGCTCCTCGACTATTTTTTGCACAATATTGCTCTCCGCCTTCAACTTGTAGTTTTCATCGAAAACCTGCAGATATAATAGCCTAACCATGAACACAATCATTGAAAGAACTATAACTACCTGTATCAGCCACTTTCTAGAATCAAACATTTTTCACCTTTCTTATGAAGAATAGTTGATAAAATATAACAAATAAAAGTGTAAATATTGTTGTTAATAACAGTTTAAGCCAGCCGTTAATAAATATGGTATAATTTGCACTATCCAGCCAAAACAGGCTTATGTTATGCACAAAAACAATTGGAAAATAAAGTAATAAAAACTTTATCAACCCTAAATCTCTTAACGATGATTGTTCATAAAGTTCAAATTCATCCGGTGGATTTATAATATTATTTAAGATGCTTCTTAAATAGATAGATAATGTTGAAGAAAATGTGAAAATACCTCCGGTGTGGTAGAACGCATCGATCAATAATCCATAAACAAAACCAATGGATAAGATTGAAATTTTGCCCCATTTTAAAGGTATGATGAATAAAAAATTCAGATAGATGAACACCATACCTTTGCCAAAAAATGCTAATTCCTTAAAGAAAATAACCTGTAGAATCAGGTGGATGAATAGTTGAATTATGTAATAAACTATGGATTTATTCATCAAGCTGAAGGATATAGGATTTAGATTCCAAAGAATCTTTTTCTTCTTTTCTTTTATTCTGAATCACGGAGATATAATCCAATTTTGAGAAATCAGTAGCCAGTCTTATTTTGATATCATAAAATGTACTGTTTGGTTTTAAGTTGAATGATGAAATCCAACCAATGATTAGTCCTTTTGGGTAAATGGCATTGAACCCCGAGGTCTGAATGGTATCACCAACCTGAATATTCACATGTCGAGGTACAAATTTTACTGTCGAATGTGTGATATCCATTCCATCCCACTGTGTGGTACATAAAGTACCTGAATTTTTTATTTCTGAAGAAACACTATAATCAATATGTAAAAGGGAGATGGCCACAGAATAATTATCAGAGGCACTTTTTATTTTTCCGACGACACCTTCAACACCGGTAACCCCCATATCTCTAAATACACCATCCCTGGCACCTTTATTAATGGTCAGGTAATTTCGACTATTGACCACAGAATTGTTGACTACTCTTCCGGGAACAACCTCATAGATGTCTCTGGAGATGAAATCATGGCCTGATGGTGTATCTTTCAGGTTATTGGCAATCTGTTGTCTCAATTGGGAATTCTCTGCTGATAGCCTCCTGTTTTCCTCTGAAAGTCCAATATACATATCAAAGGACTCCTTTATACTGTAAACACTTCCAGCCAGCTGATTTTGTAATTTGAAGAATTTAGCCCCCTGATAATCATTGTAAGTGACTACCAGCTGATAGGCTATGATTTCAAGAAATAAAAAATAGAATAATACCCGGTTACCATATAAAAACTTAAATAACCTTGCCATTTAAAATATCATGTCATCAGTATGGCTCTGTAAGAGTCTAAATTTTTAAGCGCAATGCCGGTACCTCTGACTACTGCCCTTAAGGGGTCGTCTGCGATGTGTATGGGTAATTTGGTTTTTAAGGCTAATCTTTTATCCAGTCCTCTAAGCAACGCGCCACCACCCGTTAGATAAATACCATTATCATAGATATCCGCCGAGAGCTCCGGAGGAGAGATCTCAAGTGCTTTGAGTACAGCTTCTTCAATTTTTGAAACAGATTTATCAATGGCAAAAGCGATCTCAGAATAGCTGATCTTAATTACTTTGGGAATGCCGGTCATCAAATCTCTTCCACGTATCTCATAATCTTCTGGTGGTTCATCCAGTTCGGTAAGTGCCGAACCTACTTCTATTTTGATTTTTTCGGCAGACCTTTCACCGATCAATAAGTTATGTTGGCGACGCATATAGTCCAAAATATCTTTGCTGAAGGTGTTTCCTGCTGTCCTGATCGATTGATCACAAACGATTCCTGAGAGGGCTATTACAGCAATCTCCGTGGTACCACCACCGATGTCTACTACCATTGAACCAACCGGCTGATCAATATCCACCCCAATACCAATAGCAGCAGCAATAGGTTCTTGAACCATATAAACTTCCTTCGCCCCGGCATGTTCTGCAGAGTCTCTAACGGCCCGTTTTTCCACCTCTGTGATGCCCGATGGTATACATATTAACATGCGGTGGGAGGAGGGGAATAATCGTCTGGAATTACCATCAATCATTTTTATCATGCCTCGGATCATATGTTCTGCTGCATGAAAGTCGGCAATCACGCCGTCTTGTAGTGGTCTGATGGTTTTGATATTCTCATGGGTCTTTTCATGCATCTGCATTGCTTCCCTTCCAATAGCCAATACTTTATTGGTGTTTTTATCAATTGCTATAATTGATGGTTCGTCCACAACAATCTTGTCCTTGGCAATAATAAGCGTATTTGCCGTGCCAAGATCAATTGCAATGTCCTTTGAAAAAAAATCAAATAATCCCATGTTTATTTTTGCGGGGGTTGAATTCTAATTAGAGGCGAAATTTACTAATTTGTAAGATAAAACCTCTTTTTTTAATGTTTGAAATGACGAAAACCCGTAAAAACCATAGATAGTCCATGATCATTGCAATAGTCAATAGACAATTGATCATTTTTAGAACCTCCGGGTTGGATAATCGAATTAATCCCATGTGCTTTGGCTATCTTAACACAATCAGGGAAGGGGAAAAAAGCATCTGATGCCATCACGCTTTCATTTAGATCCATATTAAATCTCCCGGCCTTATCAATTGCTTGATTTAAGGCATCCACCCTGGAGGTTTGTCCCACTCCACTGGCTAGCAATTGTTTGTTTCTGGCAAGGACGATAGTATTGGATTTTGAATGCTTGGCAATTTTTGAGGCAAATAGTAAATCATCTATCTGCTCATTTCCTGGTTTTTGGTTTGTTACGTATTGAAGATCATATCTATGGTCAGTTTTTGAATCAGTTGTTTGGACAAGGTACCCATTGAATACGCTTTTGATTTCGTTATTAAGTGAATCGAGGTTTTTACTTTTTAAGATGATTCTGTTCTTTGATTTTTCTAGCAGATCCAGCGCCTCTTTCGTGAAGGAGGGGGCAATTAGTATTTCATAAAATATTGAGGAAATTTGTTTGGCTGCTTCTAAATTCACTGTTGTATTTGTGCAAAATATGCCTCCAAAGGCTGAAACGTTGTCTGCCTCCAGTGCTTTATTATATGCTTCAATGCATGTATTGCCCACGGCAACCCCGCAGGCATTATTATGCTTGATTATGATAAAGACATTTTCATCTTCAAATTCTTTTAGTAGTTGAACGCCCGCATTGATGTCCAAAAGATTATTAAAGGATAAATCTTTACCATTTAGTTTTTCAAAAACTTCATTTAAGTTACCATAATAATAACCTTTTTGATGAGGGTTTTCTCCATATCTCAAAGGATTAATGGCATTTTCGCTCAGTCTGAGGCGTTGATTTTCTGATCCCTGACTGAAATATTTATAAATCATGGAGTCATAATGGGATGAAACCGCAAAAGCATTTGCGGCGAGGGATCTTCGTTCCTCCATTGTACTAAATCCATTATCCAGGATCTCTTCCAGTTGGTTATAATCATCTTTTGAAGGTATTACTACAACATCATTAAAATTCTTCGCTGCTGCACGAATAAGCGAGATACCACCGATGTCTATTTTTTCTATTATCTCATGGTGTGGCAGTTCTTTTTTTACGGTTTCCTCAAATGGATATAGATCCACCACCACCAGGTCCACCGGGGGAATTTTATAATGCTCAACCTCCTCATTGTGGGTTTTATTACTACGTTCGAACAGAATGCCGCCGAAGATTTTGGGGTGAAGCGTTTTTACCCTACCATTGAATATTGAAGGATAATCGGTTACTGATTCCACCGCAGTTACCGCCACGGAAAGGGATCTGATGAACTTTTCAGTACCTCCAGTGGAATAAATTTTAATATTTTGGTCTGATAACCGCCTGATTATACCTTCGAGATCAGATTTATCAAAGACTGAGATTAAGGCAGATTTTATAGATATATTAGACATGACTAATTGATAGAATTTAATATGAATTTGCGGATAATCTCCGGATAGTACTGATATTCCAACTGATGTATTTTATTTGCAAGGGTATTAACTGTATCATCAGGGGCGACCGCAAGACTTTTTTGAAATAGTATCTTACCTTTATCATAGTCTTCATTTACCAAATGAATGGTAATCCCACTTTCCTGTTCATAATTATTTATTACTGCCTGATGAACTTTGTCTCCATACATTCCTTTACCTCCATACTTTGGCAATAGTGCCGGATGAATATTTATTATTTTATTTTTATAGCTTGTGATGATATTTTGAGGAATCAGCCATAGAAAGCCTGCCAAAATGATGAAATCAACCGAATCCTTTCTCAATTCATTAATGACTTCATTAGTTTCATATAGACTTGATCGGTTGATCAACGAATAATTAATCATATTTTTTTTGGCTCTTTCGATAACAAAAGCATCCGGATTATTAATAAATATTTTTTTTACAGCAAGCTCAGAATTTTTAAAAGCCCGAATGATATTTTCAACATTTGAACCGTTACCTGAGGCAAAAAGAGCCAGATTGATCATTAAATAAACACCATGCTAATTACTCCCGCTAAGATTATCAATTTCAATAAATTATTTAGTTTATTGAACCTATATCTGGAATCGGCCCTTCTTAATTTGAATAAGAAAAATACCACAGCAGAAAGAATTGTAGTGAAATATAGCGTAAGAAAAAGGTCCTCCAGATAAATTAAAAATATTGTAAGAATAAGTATAGACAAGAATGTTATGACATTAATTACTTTTTTAGTTCTTGTTATACCTATCAATACCGGGAGGGTCTCACAACCAAAATGTTTTTCACCTTTCAGGTCTTCTAAATCTTTTACAATCTCCCTCACCAGGTTGGCTGTAAAAGCAAAGGTCGCATATAGCGACACCAATAATAAATTATTTTTGAAATACAGGCCCACTAATAATATGGATAAGAAAGTAAGAAAAGCAATTAATAAGTTGCCCACAAATGGCTTCCTCCTCAAATAGTTTGAATAAAACCATAAAGAAAAAGCTGAAAAACAATGTACCAAAGCGACCTTGAAAGATATCACCAGACCCAGGCCAACGCCGATCAGGGTCAGAAGGAAATGAATTACGATTACCCATCGACGCTCAATAATTCGCCCGGCAATTACTCTATCCGGTCTGTTGACAAGATCAATTTTTATATCATAATAATCATTAATTACATAACCTGCAGCCGCAATCATGCAGGTACTCGATACCAGAAGGAATAACTGAGGGTTTAAGATATATTTTGATAAGGGCTGGACATCATTTCTGATAATAAATAAAGCCACCAAATACTGGGTGGACCCGATGACCAGCAGATTTGGAAGACGAGCCAGCTTAAGGAAAGCATTAATTTTTGAAGGCTTCCTGCGCTTAACAACTGATACCATAATTAAAGAAACAAAATAAGTGCTTAAATAGGCTATCTCTTAAGATGATATTTTTGTATTGATTCCGTTAATTTATAATATAACGAAGCTGCTTCAGGCTTGCCTTTTAATATATTCAGGTGCTTGTCGATGGTATTCATATCATTTCTAATTGCGGGACCTGTTTGGCTTTTTGCTGGACCGTTTTCAAAGATCTTGAACATGGTTTCTTCCATTAGAGGTGATAACAGATTCAGAAGATTTTTGTCTCTATCCAGTAAATCATCACTAATATTCAGCAAATGATTGGTGAAATTATTGGCAAAAACTGCTGCCAGGTGAAGTTTACTGCGCCTTTCATAATTTACTGCATAGCTGTTATTAAAAATTCTTTGAGCAAGGTGATTTAATTTTTTCTCTGTATAATTATTTGAACACTCCAATAAGAGCGGTATTCCTTTATAATCTAGTGGCCTGTTTTTTGAAAAGCTTTGCAATGGATAAAAAATACCGGCATTTGTAAATCTTGATGACAGTGCAGATAGTTCCTCCATCGCTGAAGTATGGCTCACTACTACTTCGTCCGGGGCTTTGATATTGGAAGCGACAGATTCAATGGCACTATCGGTGACAGCAATTAAGATTATGTCTGTTTCTTTGTTCTGATAGCTAAGTGAATCTTTGAAAGAAGGTGTATAAGAAAGGTTTTTTACTAAATCAAGGTAACTTTTATCGGTTCTGGTAAATACATTGTTGACATAAACGTCACTTTTTTGACAAGCTTTAATTAAATGAAAAGCCACATTTCCGCCTCCAACAATAGATACAGAAAGATTATTCAAGATTCTTATCCCTCATTTTCTTGAATTCATCATATCGTCTCTTCACAGCTACAAAAAAACCTATTACAAGAAACAAGGTACCAAGCCAAAGAATATTGATTAAAGGCTTTTCAACAGCTTCAATTATTATCCAGTCTTTTTGACTGGTGTTGATTCCAACCGTAAAATTGTTTTCTTGTGGATTAATATTCATTAATGTAAACTTAACCGCAAGGTCTTCAATGGTATCCGGAATTCTTCCGATTTTTCTATCTCTGATGATAAATGTTGGCTCTGCCAAGTAATCTTGATCAGGCCCATTTACTTTAATCCTTGCTTTGACGGCCACGTCATTTTCAGAGATATCCATACCCTCAACATCAGATATCCGTTCCACACTTTCCAGGACACTAACAAAGTCATTTGCAAAGAATTCTTCTCCAAGACCAACATTTATTTTCTCGAGGTCACTCCAGTCTTCACCTTGTTCCGGGTCAGGAAAGGTACGAACATGTGTATATAAGTCTGCCTTTAATTTTCTTTTGATGTCCGGTGAATAAACGACCATATCCATGGTTTCATTTATTTGCACCCTGGGGTAAAGAGTAAACTTTTCCTCGCCTTCCTGAAGGAATTTTACCTGAAAATAGGAGTTTTCAGGATTGACCAATTCAACTGTATCACCCATATTAAATACGGATTCCTCTCCTTTAACTACTGCTTCTTTGATGATGGACTTTGTTCTACTGATTGGCTCCAGCGCATTTTCTTTAACATATTCAGCATATCCTTTTACTTTTTTGAATAACCCGGTATATAGCAGTGAATACCCGCCCATATCCCTTGGTTCTTTCAGAAATAATAAAAGATTATCCCTGTTAACCTCATCTGGGAAATCATTACTCCAAATAAGCCCGGTATTATTTTTTGAGATGATTTTTTCGTACCCCGAGGAAAAGATAATTCCAATTAACATTAAACTCACACCAATATGGGTTATCGATCCGCCGGAAAGTTTAAAATTAGTTTTTGACAGCTTCCAAAGTATTTTGCCGTTAGCTATGATACTAAATATGGCAGCGCTTATGAGTAATGAATAGGACAACTTATCGAGGCCTCCAATAAGAATTACAACGGAGGCGGCTAATAGGGCGAGAACAACAGGTCCTAAAAGTGCTTCTTTTAAGGATTTCGGATCAATCTTTTTCCACCAAAAGAATTGACCGATCCCTGAGAATATGGCCAATAAAACAGCAAACCATATTTGAAACCTGGAATAGAACTCTATTTGGTCAACGGGAGGGGCAAGGTCAGAAATTCCTCCAAAAAGCTCTACAATCCTATTATAAACAGGAATAGAGGTGGGAATTATAACCTGAAAGGCCATCAAACAAAGCGTAGTGGCACCCATGAAAATCCAAAATTCCCTGGAATAGACAGAGACCTCGGCATTACTTCTCAGATGCTTCCATCTGCGGACCGTTAATACCATGGATAATATGATGAAAGCAAATAAATATATGAGTAACTGCCCTGAGAGCCCAAGATCTGTAAATGAGTGAACCGAGGAGTCTCCCAGCACACCACTCCTGGTAAGAAAAGTGCTATACAAAATAAGGATGAAAGTGGAAAGCGATAAAATGATGGATGCTTTGAGGGCAGTCTTATTTTTCTTGTATGCGACCATGGTGTGAATAGATGCTACAAGTACCAACCACGGTACATAGACTGCATTTTCTACAGGATCCCAATTCCAATAACCTCCAAAATTTAAAGTTTCATAGGCCCAGTAAGCACCCATTAAAATGCCAATACCTAAAACCAGTGCTGAAAATTGAGCCCACGGAAGTGCAGGCCTTATCCAATCAGACAGCCTATTTTTCCATAAGCCCGCTATGCAATAGGAAAATGGGATAACAGTGGTAGCAAACCCCAGGAACAAGGTCGGAGGATGAATCACCATCCAATAATTTTGCAGCAAGGGATTTAGGCCATTTCCATCTTTGGGGACGAAGTCTGGATTAATACGGAAAATTGGCGCATCGATAACCTCTCTTAAAAGCATAAATGGCGAACTGCCCAACTTAAAATCAAAAAAGACAACACCAAGGATCATACTTGCCAGAAAGAGCTGCACGAGGGAAATAATTGTCATTACCGATGATAGCCAGAATCTGTTGCTGATAATAATGATAATGCCTAAGAGACTATTCCAAAATAACCATAACAAAAAGGAGCCCTCCTGTCCCTCCCAAAAGCTGGAAATTTGATAATGCACTGGCAGAACTTTAGAAGTGTGCGACCAGGCATAGTGGTATTCAAAATAATGGTTATTGATAATCGCAAACAATGAAACAATAACTGCTATTGTTGCCACAGCATGGAAATAGAATATATAGTTGGAGAACTTTTCCCAGGATCTATCTTTCTTTATTTCGCTCTGATAATAGGAATAAACACAGGCAAACGCAGATATGAATACCAGAATAACTGATAAATGTCCAACAGAACCTACAAAATTATGAATCATTCAATCCTGCAATTAAACCTTTATTTCATCTTCCTGGTACTTAGAAGGGCACTTAAGTAATATTTTATCTGCCACAAAAAGATCATTATAATAAGAACCGACGACTACTACCTTCTCAGATTTTAAAAAATCTGTGGGCATGGGTTCGTTATATATCACTTTCTGCGCGTTATTTTTTTCGTCCACCATATTAAAAGAAAAAGATAATTGATCCGGAGAATGTTTGATGCCGATCACATTTCCCAGGTCGTCTTTCATTAATGTGCCTACAACATGTATTTTTTCTGTATTACCAGTTTTATACAAATACTTTGCTTTGTCAAAATCTACATATTGACTTGCGTCACCAATAGTACTGATGATTATGATTACCAATACTGCTATTACAACAATCCCAAATAAATGTGTCTTTTTCATGTATCTCTTGAATTATTGTTTTCTATTTTTTTTATCCTGTTATCTAACCGCCATAAGTAGAAGAAAAGTCCAATCAGAATGATCAATATTACTACAACTACGACCCAAATCTTGCCATCGTTGCGCAGGGCATCAGCCATCTCTACATTATTCTGGGCTTGTAAAAATATAGTTAACAAACTATTGACCATTTATATGTACCTCCAGTTTCTTTAAACGAATTCTTAAAGTAGTTATCCATATTCCCAGCAAACTCCATCCAATAACCGCAGGATAAAATACAAGCCTGAGGTTACTATCAAGATCGTAAGCGTTGAACCCTGGATTTCCACCGCTTCCGGGATGCAATGAATCTGTCATTCTTGGCAAAATAAACAGTAAAGGAATCATAATAGTAAATGCAAAAATATTATAAACTGCGCTTAACCTGGCTTTTTTGATAATGTCTTTTACTGAACCTCTAAGAATAAAGTATGCCATGTAAATAAGCAAAGCGATAGCAGAAGCATTTTGTTTGGGGTCTCCACTCCATGGTTCACCCCATGTAAAATTTGCCCAGGTCATCCCGGTAACTAATCCCAATATCCCATACACAATGCCAACATTTGCAAATTCCACGCTACAAATATCGCTGCTCTCAGAGCCATTTTTTAAATATTGAAAAGCATAAAATACTGAAAAAGAAAATAGTATAATCATGCCAAACCACATCGGTACATGAAAATGCAGAACCCGGATGGTTTCATTAAGAATGGGCAATCGAGGTACCTTGAAAAATAAACCACCTAAAAAAGTGTAGATCAGTAAAATAATCGCAACTATCTTCCAGGTTCTGTTTTTAATCAACTTTTCCATATATAAGGAAACAAAATTAATGACAACACCACAACTAAAATGTCAATTGATAAAAGAGTTACCAAATCTTTCCATGATTCCTGAATGGTAAGGTGATTAATGGAACTCACTGATAAAATTATTATTGGTATTATTACCGGAAAACTTAACACTGAAAGTAGTACAGGATTTTTTCCTGCTTTATTTGCTATGCTGGAAGTAAGCGTTAAGCTGCCAGACAATCCAAAGGTTCCCAACAAACTGAAGGCAAAAAATACATTTATAGTTCCAATTGGGCTTTCAAAAAATATTGTAAATAATACAATGGTTATAATATTTATAAGCACCAATAAGATGAAATTATAAATCAACCGGGCACCAATCAATGATTGTGGATTACATATCTGATAATAATAGAAATCCCTTTTTTCATTTTCCTGAAAAAATATTCTGGAGACTGAGTGAATTGCGATCAATAGTACAATCAACCAATAGAGTCCGTGCCAAAAGTTCGTTTTATAGTTGTTTTGACTGATAAGCGCGTAATTGAAGATGATCACCATAGACATTAGATAAAGTAAAACCAGTGGCATACCGATTTTACTTTTCTTATCCATCAAAAACTCTTTGTAGATGAGACGCTTCATAGGCAATATTAAGGCAATATAAATCCTCATCGGATATTCTTTTTTTCATTTTGCTCTTATTGATTAATCACTTAGCATTGTGCAAATTTTTCATGATGGATTTAAATATTAATCCAATTCTTGTTACGGGTTCCGCTGGTTTTATAGGTTTTCACCTCTCAAAAAGACTCCTTGAAAATGAATTCCAGGTAATTGGTCTGGATAATTTAAATGATTACTATGATGTTTCTCTCAAAGAATCACGGCTGGAAATATTGAGTAATTATCATAATTTTAATTTTTTCAGAATTGACCTGGAGGATAAAGAAGGCATTTTCAAATTATTTGAAGATTACAAACCCAAGATAGTAGTTAATCTAGCTGCTCAGGCAGGAGTGAGGTATTCCCTTATCAATCCCTTTGCTTACATCAATGCCAATATACTCGGATTTTTAAATATTCTTGAAGCCAGCAGACATCACCAAATCAAACACCTGATTTATGCTTCGAGTAGTTCAGTTTATGGAGCCAACACAAAAATACCATTTTCTGTTCATGACAATGTTGATCACCCGGTATCATTATATGCTGCATCAAAAAAATCTATAGAACTTATTGCTCACAGTTATGCTGCCAATTTTAATTTGCCTGTTACAGGGCTAAGATTTTTTACCGTGTATGGCCCCTATGGAAGACCTGATATGGCCTATTATATTTTCACCAATAAAATAAGGCATGATGAGCCGATTGATGTCTTCAATTATGGTAAAATGAAAAGGGATTTTACATATATTGATGACATCGTTGAATGTATTTCAAGATTAATACCTAAAAAACCTGAACCAAATACAAATTGGGACGGGGATAATCCAAATCCATCAGATAGCTTTGCTCCTTACCGGTTGTTTAATATAGGAAATAACACACCCGTTGAGCTGGAATATTTTATTGAATTGCTTGAAAGATATCTAGGTAAAAAAGCAAAGAAAAATTATCTGCCTATGCAGAAAGGTGATGTAACTATGACTTACGCTAATGTAGATGATCTTATAAGATATATTGATTATAAACCTCAAACTTCTATTGAAGAAGGCGTTCAAAAATTTATTAGTTGGTACAAAAGTTATTACAAATGAAAGGAATCATATTAGCTGGAGGATCAGGAACCAGGCTTTATCCGCTGACATTGGCTGTAAGCAAGCAACTAATGCCAGTTTACGATAAGCCTATGATCTATTACCCGTTGTCAACTTTAATGTTAGCAGGCATCCGTGAGGTTTTAATTGTAACTACCCCTAAGGATCAAAACGCTTTTAAGCAATTACTCGGTGATGGTGATGAAATAGGCTGTTCCTTTAAATATATTGTACAGCCAAAGCCGGAGGGTTTGGCCCAGGCGTTTATTTTAGGGCAGAAATTTATAGGTAATGACAGTGTTGCACTAGTATTAGGTGATAATATATTCTATGGATCAGGATTCGCTGAAAAAGTACAGTTTGCAACCAATCCAGATGGAGGTGTTGTATTTGCTTATCATGTTAATGACCCCGAGCGGTATGGTGTTGTTGAATTTGATGAAAATTTAAATGCAATTTCTATAGAAGAGAAACCAAAAATCCCAAAGTCTAATTTTGCCGTTCCTGGGTTGTACTTTTATGATAATTCTGTTGTTGAGATTGCCAATTCCATAAAACCCAGCGCCAGAGGCGAGTTGGAAATAACTGATGTTAATTTGAAGTATTTGAAAACCGAAAAATTGAAAGTAGTTCCACTTAGTCGTGGTACTGCCTGGTTGGATACCGGAACATTTACATCCCTGATGCAGGCAGGATCTTTTGTTCAAGCTATTGAAGAAAGACAAGGCCTTAAAATAGGCTGCATCGAAGAAGTGGCTTACAATATGGGATTTATTGATGAAAGTCAACTAGAAAAACTAGGCAGACAATATTTAAAAAGTGGCTACGGTCAATATTTGTTAAATCTGCTAAAATGAATTTCCAAGAAACAGCATTAAAAGGATGTTTTATTATTGATCCCAAAATTCACAAAGATAGTCGGGGGTTCTTCTTTGAATCTTTTAGTCAGTCAAAGATTAAGGAAGGTACAGGATTTGATTTCAACGTAAAACAGATCAATTATTCCAGATCAGGTATAAACACTTTGCGAGGTTTACACTACCAATCAATCCCTTATGCGCAATCTAAAATTGTATCTGTAATAAAGGGGAGCGCAAATGATATCGCTGTTGATATTAGAAAAGGCTCGCCGACCTATGGAAAGTATATTAAAGTATTTCTTTCAGAAGAAAATAAAAAAATGCTTCTTATTCCCAAAGGTTTTGCTCACGGCTTTGTTTCTTTAGAGAGTGAAACAGATTTTTTATATCTAACCGATGAATTTTACGCGCCTCAAAGTGAAGGAGGAATAATTTTTGACGATCCAACTATTAAAATAAACTGGGGGATAGCTATTGAAAATGCTTCTTTATCAGATAAAGATAAAAAATTGCCTCTTTTAGAAAATATTGCCAATAATTTCATTTTCTCGCAATGACGAAAAAAAGAGCCCTTATAACAGGCGGAGCTGGATTTCTTGGTTCACATTTATGTGATCGCTTTCTTAGTGAGGGCTATAAAGTTATAGCCATGGATAACCTTATCACGGGCTCACTGAAAAATATTGAACATCTGTATGGGAATAAAGATTTTGAGTTCTACAATTGTGATGTCTCAAAATTTGTTCATGTCCCAGGAGAGCTGGATTATATCTTACATTTTGCATCACCAGCCAGTCCAATTGATTATTTGAAAATGCCAATACAGACCTTAAAGGTGGGATCACTTGGAACCCATAATCTTTTAGGTCTTGCAAGGGTAAAAAAATCAAGGATTTTAGTAGCCTCAACCTCAGAAGTATATGGCGACCCTCTTGAGCACCCACAGTCAGAAGAATATTGGGGAAATGTAAATCCCATTGGCCCAAGGGGAGTTTACGATGAAGCCAAAAGATTTCAGGAGGCTATTACCATGGCTTATCATACTTATCATGGCCTGGAAACAAGGATAGTGAGAATTTTTAATACGTATGGTCCACGTATGCGATTAGAAGACGGTAGGGTTCTGCCAGCTTTTATATCACAGGCACTTAAAGGAAAAGATCTTACTGTTTTTGGCGATGGCAGCCAAACCAGGTCATTTTGCTATGTAGATGACCTGATTGAAGGAATCTACAGACTTTTGTTAAGTGATTATCCTAAACCAGTTAATATCGGGAATCCTGATGAAATCACAATAAAAGAATTTGGAGAAGAGATCATAAGATTAACCGGGTCAAACAACAAACTCATATTCAACCCATTGCCAAAAGATGACCCCAAACAACGAAAACCCGATATTACAAAGGCAGTGGAAATATTAGATTGGGAACCAAAATATAATCGCGCTGAAGGGTTAAAACCCACACTAGAATATTTTAAACGAGCAATACTTAATTAACTTTGGAATGGACTTAAAAATTGGAGTAGTAGGGTTAGGCTATGTTGGCTTACCTTTGGCAGTGGAAGCCGGTAAAAAATATCATGTTATTGGTTATGATGTTAATAATAGAAGAATCAAGGAATTAAATGATAATCATGATAGTACCCTCGAAGTTGATTCCACTGAATTAAAAGATGCTAAATATTTAAGTTTTTCTTCCAGTATAAAAGATTTAACCGATATAAATTTTTATATCATCACTGTACCAACTCCTGTAGATGAGTATAAACAGCCAGACTTAAATCCTTTATTGTCAGCAAGTAAAGCTGTGGGATCCGTACTCTCTAAGGGAGATATCGTTGTTTATGAATCTACGGTGTATCCCGGATGTACGGAAGACGACTGCATTCCGGTACTTGAAGAATACAGTGGTCTTAAATTTAATAAAGACTTTTTTTGTGGATATTCACCAGAGAGAATAAATCCGGGTGATAAAAAGCATCGGCTTGTTAATACAATCAAAGTAACCAGTGGGTGTAATAAAAAAACAGCTGATATTGTGGATGATTTCTATAAATCAATTATATCAGTAGGCACCCATAAAGCCTCATCAATAAAAGTTGCTGAAGCATCCAAGGTCATTGAAAATGCACAGCGAGATATTAATATTGCATTTATTAATGAGTTGTCTTTAATTTTTAATCGATTAAATATTGATACCCTGGAAGTACTGGAGGCAGCCGGCACAAAGTGGAACTTCCTCCCTTTTAAACCCGGATTAGTAGGTGGCCACTGCATAGGGGTAGACCCTTATTATTTAACCCATAAGGCCGAAAAAGTTGGTTATATACCAGAGATCATACTGTCAGGAAGGAGAATAAATGACAATATGGGAAAATTTATAGCACAACGGGTTTTAAAACTTCTGGTTCAAAAAGTAAATAAGCTTATTGGTGCCCGGATATTGATTTGTGGTATAACATTTAAGGAAAATTGTCCGGATATCCGAAACACAAGAATAGTCGATATATATGAGGAGCTGAAAGAATATAATGTAGACGTAGAGATCTATGATCCTCATGCAAACGCTGAGGAAGTAAAAGAAGAGTATGGAATTGAAATTATTAGTTCTTTTAAGCCTACAAATTATGACGGGTACGTGATGGCAGTATCTCATGAAGATTTTAAATACATAAACTGGCAATCCATTCATGATGATGGAAAGGTGATCTATGACGTTAAGGGACTTTTACCATTGGATGTTGTTGATGAGAGGCTTTAGTGTAATATATTTAGTTAAATTTGTGTTTTTAGGTTAAGCTTCATGAAGGATCTCAATATCATCCCACATAATCATTCAATCAACTTACAAAAAAGGGTACAACGGAATAAAATCAACCCCAAAATCATATGGTTTACAGGACTGTCTGGTTCTGGTAAGTCTACACTAGCCAATGAACTGGAGGTTTATTTATTTGGTCATGGCTATCAAACATACATTTTAGATGGCGATAACATCAGAAAGGGTCTTAACAAAGATTTAGACTTTAGCGAAACAAGTAGAAAAGAAAATATACGCAGAATTGGTGAAGTATCCAGGCTTTTTCTTGATGCTGGTACTATTGTTTTAACCGCATTCATCTCCCCTTTTAGGCAAGATAGGGAGCGTGTTAAGGAAATAGTAGGACATGAAAACTTCATAGAAGTATTTGTAAGTTGTTCTTTGGAGGAATGTGAAAAAAGAGATGTAAAAGGGCTTTAT
The DNA here is from genome assembly GCA_051155775.1 of Cyclobacteriaceae bacterium. Classification (GTDB taxonomy): domain Bacteria; phylum Bacteroidota; class Bacteroidia; order Cytophagales; family Cyclobacteriaceae; genus CAYSCZ01. Next base: position 44,095 of record DAXETV010000008.1, read on the forward strand.
GCAAAAGCCAGAAAAGGTGAGATAAAAAATTTCACTGGAATTGATTCACCTTTTGAAGAACCCGATAATCCTGACTTACTTTTGCAAACCGATAAATTTTCTCTTGATGAGTGCCGGGAGAAATTGATAAAATATGTTGAACCTACGTTAAAATTGTATGAAAGCGTATAATCTTAGTTATGTAAAAGAATTAGAATCCGAATCCATATATATACTTAGGGAAGTATTTGCGCAGTTTGAAAATCCTGCAATACTATTTTCCGGTGGTAAGGATTCTATAGTTGTAACACACCTGGCAAGAAAAGCTTTTTATCCGTCCAAAATACCTTTTCCATTATTGCACATTGATACAGGCCACAACTTTCCTGAAACAATAGCATTTAGAGATAATCTGGTGGAAAAACTTGGCGCTAAACTGGTAGTTGGTTCCGTTCAAAAAACTATCAATGAAGGTAAAGTAGTAGAGGAAAAGGGCAAAAATGCAAGCCGAAATTTGTTACAAACAACTACATTGCTAGATAGCATTGAGGAATATCAATTTGATGCATGTATCGGTGGAGCAAGGAGGGATGAAGAAAAAGCACGAGCAAAAGAACGTTTTTTTTCGCATAGAGATGAATTTGGTCAGTGGGATCCTAAGAATCAACGCCCTGAACTATGGAACCTATTCAACGGAAGAAAAATCCAGGGAGAACATTTTCGTGTATTCCCGATAAGTAATTGGACTGAATTAGATGTATGGCAATATATCCACTCCGAAAAAATAGAAATTCCAAAACTTTATGTGGCGCATGAAAGAGAAGTGATCTGGAGAAATAATTCCTGGATACCGGTTTCTGATTTTCTAAACCTCGATGGGTCTGAGGAGATTTACAAAAAGAAAGTTAGGTTCAGGACCCTGGGGGATATTACTATTACCGGAGGCATCGAGTCCGATTGCGACTCGATAGAAAAAATCGTTGCTGAAGTATCAGCTCTGAGAAGTACCGAAAGAGGAAATAGGGCAGATGACAAGCGGTCAGAAACATCTATGGAAGACAGAAAAAAAGAAGGTTATTTTTAATAAATATTATGGAGTTATTAAGATTCACAACAGCAGGAAGTGTAGATGATGGAAAGAGTACCCTCATTGGACGATTATTATATGATTCTAAATCAATTTTTGAAGATCAGTTTGATTCGGTAAGAAAGTCAAGTGAAAGAAAAGGTTTAAAGCATGTAGATCTTGCTTTGCTAACGGATGGATTAAAAGACGAACGAGAACAAGGGATTACTATCGATGTTGCTTACAGATATTTTGCGACACCTAAAAGGAAGTTTATCATAGCAGATACTCCTGGCCATATTCAATATACCCGAAATATGGTAACAGGAGCATCAACAGCTAACCTTGCACTAATTTTAATTGATGCCCGCAATGGAGTGGTAGAGCAAACCTACAGACATTCCATAATCGCATCAATTTTACAAATACCCCATGTGATTGTCTGTATCAATAAAATGGATCTTGTAGATTATAAACAGGAGGTGTTTGACAGAATACTAGAAGATTTTCAACAATTCGCTTCTAAACTGGATATTAAAGATGTCCGGTTCATACCAATAAGTGCTTTAAACGGGGATAATGTTGTTAACAGGTCTGAAATGACACCCTGGTATCAAGGCTCAACTTTGTTGCACACCCTTGAAAATATTCATATCGGTAGTGATCATAATCACATTGATTGTAGGTTTCCGGTTCAGACTGTTATACGCCCAAAATCAGATGATTATCATGATTACAGAGGATATGCCGGTAGGATTGCAGGTGGCGTTTTTAAACCGGGCGATGACATCATTGTTTTACCCTCAGGACTTACTTCCAAAGTAAAATCCATCGAGACATTTGATGGACCAATAGAAGAAGCCTTTGCTCCAATGTCTGTTGTGATGCGGCTAGAGGATGACATAGATATAAGTAGAGGTGACATGATCGTTCGTACCAATAACCAACCAGAGCCTGAGCAAGATGTTGAAGTAATGATGTGTTGGTTAAATAATTCAAAACCCAGACCACGTGCAAAATATATCCTAAAACATACCACAAGTGAGTCTAAAGCAATGCTAAAAGAAATACGTTACAAGCTTGATGTTAACACCATGCACAGAAATGAACAGGATAAAGAAATTGGGATGAATGATATTTGCCGGGTACAGCTTCGCTCCACAAAACCTTTGCTTGTTGATCCTTATAGAAAAAACAGGATCACCGGAAGCCTGGTCTTGATTGATGAAGGAACCAATGAAACCGTGGCAGCGGGAATGGTAGTGTGATATGGAAAAAAGTTATGAAGAATTAGTTGAATTTGTAAAACGTGTTGCCCTCGAAGCTGGCGATGTCATTCTGAAAGTCTATGATTCAGATGTTTTCAATGTTGAATTAAAGGGGGATAACTCACCTTTAACACTGGCTGATAAAGAAGCCAATAATATAATTACAGAACATCTTAAAGAAACAGACTATCCTATCCTAAGCGAAGAAGGCAAGTCAATAGACTATGAAGAGCGAAAAAATTGGCAGAAGTTTTGGTTGGTTGATCCGCTAGATGGCACTAAAGAATTTGTCAAACGCAATGGTGAGTTTACGGTCAATATAGCGCTAATAGAAAATCAATTACCAGTCCTGGGTGTATTGTATGCACCAGTACTTAAAAAATTATATTACGCTACAAAAGGCCAGGGTGCTTATCTTCAAATAGATGGTAATCAACCTAAAAAATTAACTAAAGAAAAGATAGATCTTAAATCACCCAATCTTAAGGTCGTTGCCTCCAGGTCTCATCTTAATGAAGATACCAAAATGTTTTTATCGCAGTTAATCAACCCTGAAATTGTATCAATGGGTTCTTCATTGAAATTTATGATCCTGGCAGAAGGTCAGGCTGATCTATACCCAAGGTTTGGGCCAACAATGGAATGGGATACCGGTGCCGCTCATGCAATTGTACGAGAAGCAGGAGGCACAGTGAAAATAAAAGATACAAACGACGAGCTTACTTACAACAAAAAGAACCTGCTTAATCCGTACTTCCTGGTATCATAATACTAAAAGACCGCTAAAATATAAAAACGGTAAGCCACGGTCATGAAGCAGTCCGGCTTTTGTTTTTTGGGCCTTTACCTCTTATCAGGCATTTGATCTGGATAAGTACTTTGAAGAAATCACCTTATAAAGGCTATAACTCGTTCTCTCATTGGTATAGCTTTTATTTTATAAGAATTATGGATCGCCGGTAAAATAAAATAATTTATATTTCAGGTTTTTCTTCTTCAGATTCAGCGTTTATCTCCCTATCAAATGAAAACTCATCGAGGAATTTTTTAGCTTCACCGGTAGTTTGAAAATCGTAGGTGTCAATATCTCCTGTATTGCTATGAATTTCTATTCTTACAAGCTCCGTTCTTATGCCGGCAGAGTTGATGGGATTTTCAAGGAATTTGAATTTTTCAACGGCCAAATGTTCCTGAGGCTTTCCTTTCTTCACCTTACGTGTTCTTCTTTTTATGCGGTTACAAAATGAGCATTTGTACTGCTTAAATATCTCACCATCCTCTTCATCGGTTGCTTCTTTAATGATTTCCTCTTCCTCAAGCTTGAGGGTTTGAAATCCGCACCGGTCACATTTATAAGCCAGTAGTCTTCCTGGATACTTCTCTATGTGGACATCATTAGTATGCGGATCAATCCATACATCATAGTCAACGGAAAAAACATTTTCTTCAGCCTGCATACCCTCATCCAGATAAGTGTCCTCCTCTTCCTCGCTGAGCAGTTTCATCTTATTTCCGGTTTTTGGATTTATACGGGGGGTGTATCTGTACTTTCTGAGTTTCTTATTTAAAATACCCGGGAAGTAATATTTGAATAACAAGTTGGCCACATAGATCACAATGGTGGCGATTGATATAGCGATGAACAATCGTATGAAGAACCATGCCGGCATCTGCGCCACGGTCTCCGGTTTGTATGTATTGAAAAGGAAAAATAAGGCTGCACCTATTCCCGTCACAGCGGCAAAATAAAACCAGCGTTCATAAACCGAAGCAAAGTCAAACTTAGCTTTGTAGCCTTTTAATGATGCCAGTCTTATGTTATAGGCTATGATTATAACAATACTGAGTATGGGCATCGCCCAAAGCAAAACAAACATTATTTCATGCCATACATCTAAGAAATTTTCATAGGATTTATTCATAACATTACCATGGTTTATAATTTATTTAAAATTAAAGTTTTATATCTAAAACATTTACTCACACCTTTAGGACCTTTTCTTCTGATAAATATGACTCCCTACTAAGTATAACGTACGCTTTCTCCTTAATAATTTCCTCAACTGGCCGATTATAAATTTTACTTTCCAACCAGGATATAATATCAAAGTAAATAAAGCTGCGTTTTTCATACTGATTATTTTCCAGTGGCTTGAGTTTGTCCCTTAAAGTTACAAACCTGGAAATCAGTTCTTTCTCACCTAAGCCCTTATTAAGGTGTCTCATAAAACCAAGCAAATAGCGCTGATAATTATGTAGGTCATCTTTCTTCAGTAGAAAACGGAAAGCTGATCTTAGATAGTATTCAATTACATCCATATTTCCCATTTCGTAATGGCAAACCAGGTTAATTATACGGGCAAAGCAATGAATATCTTCTCGGATATCCGGATCCTCAATGTTGATAATTTTATTGAGCCATTTAATGGCTTCCTGCCAATCGCTGTTACCGGTATACAAGCAAGCAATTTTATAGTAAAGGATCAGCCTGGACTGAGAATCGATTTGTAATATGAACGCCCCTAGCTGCGGTTTTATCCTTTCCATCAGTGCTACACCATGTCCAAACTCCCCAAGCATAAATATCCGGTTAAACTCATGCACAAAAGTGTATTTCAACAGCCGCTGTCTAATGTTTTCATTGATCACCAACCCTTTTATGTTTCGCACCATTTTCAGCTTGCGCTTCGTTTTGACAAACTCATCATATTTCATTAGCTTATACTGGGCGATCATCAGGTTGTTAATAGCCTGAATGTACATGCTGACCTTGCCAGGTATTAATTGGGTATTACGTTCAAACATCTCTACCCACCGGGACGCATAGTAATAGCCATTTTGAAAATCCTGTAGCATGTTATGGTAGCCAACCAGTAATTCATAAAGGTGCAGCTTCTCAAGGAAAGAAAGTTTTTCTTCATCGTAATCCGGAATATCTTGATGAAACATATCGGTGATTTGATTATAATCCTCTTCGTCACGAATGAAACCCATCTTAAGGTACATGGAGTTGAGCCTGGAAGAAAGATTGGAGAAACGATTGATATTGTTTATGCTCCTGGTTACCTGTTTGGTATTGGTTATGATGGTATTCACCCTGGCCATGTTGTTCTTTTCGATAACCTGGGTAGCGATTCTTTTCTCCCACTTAAATATCTCCAGTTGAAGCTCCAGGTTGTCAATTTGCTCTGCCCACTTCTTGGCCCTGGTCAGCATACTTTTACATTGCTTAAACAATGAGCGATTATACAGTAATAGCACATAATCGATCATCTCCCTTATCTCGATTTCCTTGACACTTTGATGATGGAACTGCCGCAAAGCCTGCAGTATCTTTTTATACAGGTGAGCTTTCAGGTTAGAAAGCTGATTTTCTGACAGTTTTGAGTTTTCTTCCAGGATGATCTGCTCATCGTATACAGCCTGCTTATCGATGGCATCAAACAATTGCACAAACTTATAACTTGCCTGATCTCTTTCGCCGACATGTAATTTAAAGTATCGCTTTTCACTTTTAGTAAGCGACTTAATAAGTTTATGGAGATCCGTTGAGGCTTCCTTAGGCATCGTATTTATAAACTACTTAAGCAGTATTTTAATCATTTCAAGATTCAAAAATAAGAAATTTAGTAAGTTAAGACGTTGGACATATTGATTTACAGATCGTTTCCTCCTGAACTTAAATGCAATATTTTTCATAAAACCCCTATCAATTTATTTCACACCTCCTTAACAATGAGCTAACTGGTTGGCAAAGTGTGATTTGTATTTTTAAGTTATGCTAATTACTAATCATGCTTAAAAAATTCTTTCTGTACCTGGCTTTAATTTCCCAGTTCCAAGTTATTGCTCAGCTAAGTGATGATTTCTCCGATGGAGATTTTTCAATTAACCCTTCATGGTCAGGGGATAATGCTGAATTTCAAATTATCTCCAATCAGTTGAATAATAACGGTCCGGATGGTAATGGTAAGCAATATTTATCCACTCCAAACGCCTATATTGATAATACAACATGGGAATTTCTGCTAGAAATAGATGTCAACCCCTCCAGTTCGAATAAAACCAGAATCTACCTGGTATCTGACCAGGCCAATCTCGAGGGGGATCTTAATGGTTATTTTATTGAAATAGGTGAATCCACAGATGATTTTATCAATATTGAAAGACAAGATGGTTCGAATACCATATCAATTTTTTCCGGCAGCACACCTTTTTCCGGTAGCATTTCTGTTCGGATTAGGGTGACTCGTGATGCCTCAGGAACCTGGGAAGTGTTCTCTGATGACACTGGCGGAACATCCTTTTCTTCAGAAGGCACTTTTACGGATAATACCCATACATCCTCTGTATTTTTTGGTGTTCTCGTAGAACATACCTCTACCAGAAAGAATTCTTTTTTCTTTGATGATTTTAGCATAACATCCGGTGGCGGCGCAGATACCGAAAAGCCAAGCCTACAAACACTAACTGTAATCAGTGATACCGAGCTGGATGTATTGTTTTCCGAAGCTGTTGAACAAGCCTCTGCTGAAAACGTCGACAATTACCAGGCTAACAATGGGTTGGGCATACCTAATTCAGCCACAAGGGATGGGGGCAATAATTCCCTGGTACACCTGACTTTTTCTACAGCTTTCACTGATGGGTTATCCAATGAACTATCGATAGAAAACATCGAAGACCTGTCCGGAAATGTGATTGATTCTACTGGTTTGACATTCACCTTCACGGCTCCGGTTATCGTCAATTTTCGGGAGGTGGTCATCAATGAAATAATGCCTGATCCGAATCCTCCAATTGGTCTTCCAGACGCTGAATATATAGAATTGTTTAACAGAACAGATGAGCCCATTTTACTGAATGGATGGGAGATTGAAGGAGCGATTAATGATATTTCGGGCATCACTATACCTGGAGAAGATTTTATTGTACTTACTGACAATTCAAATGTTGGTTTGTTCGATATGTCACTGCCCATCTTTGGTGTTTCTTTTGCCAGTCTTACCAATGGAGGGGAAACAATAATTTTAAAAGACAACAATGGATCAACCATAGACTCCCTGCAATATGATGGTTCAACAGGTGGAAATGCTATTGAGCAGATTAATCCTGAGCTGGATTTCTTTGTGTCTATTAACTATGGAAACAGCACCGACCCGGATGGTGGTACACCGGGAGCACAAAATTCTATTTTTGATAACACACCAGATACTGAAGCCCCCGCCATTGTAAGTGTGACTGTAATCAACGGCACACAGTTGGATGTTCAGTTTAACGAAACCCTGATTGAAACGACTGCTGAAACTGTAGGGAATTACTCGGTTAATAATGGCATAGGAAATGCCAATAGCGCTGACCTCGATGTCGATGACCCAACCTTAGTGCATCTTACATTCAATGCCTTTCAAAGTGGACTGGAAAATACGCTCACCATCAATAATGTGGAGGACCTATTTGGAAATCCAATCAACAATGTTACCTCTAATTTTACTTTTATAGAATTCTCAACACCAGCATTCCGGGAGGTGGTCATCAATGAGCTATTCACCGACCAGGGCGGATCGAATCCTATTACCAATGATTATGTGGAATTACTGAATACTACTACCGATAAATTTTTTCAGCTGGATGGATGGACCATTGAAGACAACAATGCCGAGCCCGAGGACCTTTCACCTGTTGTTTTAGCACCTGGGACGTTTATTATCCTTTCCACTGATCCCAGTGAGTTTAATTCTGGTATTGAAACAATGGATGTCAGTTTACCAAATTTCAACAACGACGATGATGCGGCGGTACTGAGAGACCCTGATGGTAACCTTATCGACTCGGTTGGATATGGCAACCTGGAAGAAGGCATCAGTTTAGAGCAAATCAACCCGGAAATCAGCTTCTTCCTAAAAAGCAACTATGGAAACAGCACCGACCCGGATGGTGGTACACCGGGAGCACAAAATTCTGTTAATGACATTACAACTGATGATACAACGCCTAATATTGAGAACGTCATAATAATAAGTGGAACGGCGTTAGATGTTCAATTTGATAAATCCCTGGATGAAAAGACTGCTTCCAATATTGAGAATTACTCAGTGACAAATATTGGCAATCCTTCATCAGCTATTTTGGATGATTCAGAGGATGCGCTTGTCCACCTGACGTTTAATAATTCTTTCCAAAATGGGGTGGAGAGCACCTTATCGGTAAATAATGTGGAGGATGTATTTGGTAATGCCACAAACAATGTTTCCTTCAATTTTACTTTTGTTAAGGCTGAGTTGAAAGATATTATCATCAATGAAATATTCGCCGACATCAGTCCTACCATTGGACTGCCAGAAGAGGAATATGTAGAAATTTATAATAGAAGTGATAAAAATATCGACCTGAGAGGATATACTTTAAATGATAAAAGATTAAGTGATACCAGTTTTTTCATTCAGGTTGATCAATATTTAATCATTACGGATGATAGCAACCTGGAGCTATTTCTTGACTTTGGTGATGTATTATCAATAACTTCATTTGATGCCTTAACCAATAGTGGCGAAAAAATAACACTTAAAGATGAACTAAATAACCAGGTGATAGATAGTGTAGAATATGATTTAAGTTGGTACGGAGACGAAGAAAAAGCAGAAGGAGGATACGCATTAGAATTAATAAATCCTAATCTTCCCTGTAGTGGAAGAAACAACTGGACAGCTTCCAATGACGATGTAGGTGGTACGCCTGGTCAGGAGAACTCTGTTTTTGATTTATCTCCAGACATTCAGGCCCCCGGCATACAATCCATTGATGTACTAAAACAAGATTCAGTGGTTATCGCTTTTGATGAACCAATGGACGATGTCTCGCTACTAGGTGCCACTGTCCAATTGGATCAAGGTATTAATGTTTCAGATATTAATATTTCTCCGAATTTGGAGTCCATAATTCTAATACTAAATAATCCACTCCAATCAGAGCAATTTTATAATGTGACCATTCAAGGTGCTACCGATTGTTCGGGTAATGCCTTAAGTACCCAACCTGTTGGATTTTTCTATGATGTCTCACCGCCTGAGCTTTTAAGGATTCGTATTACCGGAAATTCAAGTGTAGAATTGATATTTGATGAACCATTAAACGAGCCTAAGGCTGAAGATGAGGATAATTACCTTATCAACAGTGTAGATTTCCCTGAAAGTGCGCGCCTAAAAGATGATTTAACAAACAGAATATCATTATCCTTTGAAAATGAATTCGAATTGAATGTCCAAAATACCTTAGCCATCTCTAATCTTGAAGATACAGTGGGAAATGTTATCGAAGACCTATCTGATGCATTTGTTTTCAAAGATGAAATTGATTCTGTCGTCGTCATTGCCCCAAACCTTATTGATATTTCTTTTACCGTAGAACCTTCTATGAGCTCAGTAGAAAACATCAAAAACTACGAGGTTACAGACGATGAAGGAGGCCAAAGCGATGATGGAATTGGTAATCCCATAGGTGCCATTCAAGATGATGATAATCCTAAACTGATTCATTTATTATTTATCGATAATCTTAATGATAATGATGATCTATTTCTGGAAGTGGATAGTATTTTTAACCTGACGGGTGAATTGTTAGCCACTCCAACAAAGGAATTTATCTATGATACCCGCAGACCGACGTTAGATTCTGTAGAAGTAATAGATGAAGATTCTTTGATCGCTTACTTCAATGAAGTGCTTGATATTACTACAGCAGAAGCAGTAACCAATTATGAATTAGAGAATAATGAAAATCCGGTCAATGCAACACTGTTACCCGGTAATTCAAGTGTTGCACTGATATTTGGCAATTTATTCCAGATCGAAATTGAAGATCGATTGAGGGTAGATAACATAAAAGATGTTTTTGGAAATACGATAACCAGCAGTCAGGCTGAGCCTTTCTTTTATGACCCACTGGCACCACGAATTGATACAGTAATCATCCTATCGGAATTGTCGCTTCAGATCACCTTCAGTGAAGTTGTGGAACAAGGATCATCAGAAAACATTAATAATTATGATTTAGAAGGTATCAATCCGATATCAGCCAGACGCCTTGATGTGGACTCATCAAAAGTGGTCCTATTATTTTCTAATGACTTTATATCAGCTGAAGATTTAACCCTAAATATCAAAAGCATACAGGATTTTGCCGGCAATGCAATCTCTGATCCCCGAACTTTTCCCATTAACACACTGAACCTGGCTATTTCCAGCATAACCCCTACCAGTGATAGTTCATTATTCATTTCATTTTCTAAAAATATTGAGGGTAATTCTGCGCTAAATGCTTCCAATTATTTAATTGGCGACACTTTACCACCGATTGCTATTCAATTAAATAACAGCAGGGATGTCCTACTCAGCTTTAACATCAGATTTCCCCTGGACTCAATAATTGATCTCACAATAAACAATGTATCAGGTGTGGATGGAAGCTCACTATCCGCTAATTATTTTGATTTCCGGTTTGATAATCTCTTTGAAGGATTGCAAATTATTAACAATAAAAACCTTGAATTAGACTTTGAGGTCCCATTTTTAAATAAACCTGGATCGGATAAATTTTCAGTTTTAGGGATAGGCAATCCTTCCCTATCAGCACTGGATGGTGAAGATCCTTCGATCATTCGATTATTTTTTAACGAAGATTTCAAGTTTGATCAACAGTTTTCAATCCTTTGGGATACCATCCAGATCGAACCGGGCACATTAATACCTGCTTTTTCTTTTGATTTTCAAATTGATATGACGCCTCCTACAGTAGATAGCATTAATTCAATTCTCGGAGAGAAAATTTTCGTCGAATTCAATGAACCTGTTGAGGAGGTGAGTGCCGTTGCAACCAATCATTATGAGGTATTAGGTTTAGGCAATCCCATTTCAATAAATTATGATGATGAGCTGCCAACACATGCGATTTTGAATCTTGAGCAATCCCTTCAGGATGGTCTTATTTATTCTTTGATCATAGATAGGGTGGCAGATTTATCTGGTAATGAAATAGAAGCTGATACTATAACGTTCACATTTAAGGCTCCACCCATGGCTTCATTCCGTGATGTGGTTATTAATGAAATCTTTCCAGATCCGGGTGAGAACCGATCACTACCAAATGCAGAATATCTGGAGTTATTCAATGCTTCAGAAGATACTTTTGATCTCTTAAACTGGAAAATTGAAGGAGCTGGAAACCTCTTACCAAGATATTTGTTAAAGCCAAACGAATTTGTAATCCTCACCTCAAATCAAAATGTATCACTGTTTGATGGCTTACCAGTTGTTTCATGGAATTCAGTTTCAGATGCCCAACTTACTAATGGCGGAGAGGTCCTTAAGATCTTTGATGTGTTTGAAACTTTAGTTGATTCAGTTTCCTATGGTAGTGCAACCGATGGCATAAGCATTGAGCAAATAAATCCATTTTTACCATTCAATTTGGCATCAAATTATAAGAATTCAAATGCTGAAATTGGTGGCACACCGGGTGGTCAAAACACAGTCTTTGATGATACTCCGGATACAACGTCACCCGAGCTGGAAGCCCTGATTGTTTTGAGTGATTTCTCGCTCGAACTTACTTTTGATGAGCCGTTGGATACCACCGCACTTGACCCGGATAATTATCTTATCAATAACGACATCTTCAGACCTGATTCCATTCTAATGATTGGTTCTGATCAGA
>DAXETV010000009.1:0-80405 GCA_051155775.1 Cyclobacteriaceae bacterium
ATAAATTTGGTATCATAAATGATAATGGTAATGTAATTGTATCCCCTCAATATGATCAGATATATTATGACAAGCTTAATGGCTTGTTTTTTTGTAAAAAGCGGGATTAGTTTCAATATCTCTCTCAATCGCTCGCTTCATCATGTTTTATCGATCTAGAATCTTCATACCGTCCCTAAAAGTGTGTCTGAAATCAATTTGGAAAAGATAAGATTGGCAAATTTAAAGGGGTCAATTTCAGCTCCAAATCTCCCAAATATCACGTCACGTCCGCATAAGAGCCTTAGCGTTGGATTGGAGTTCTTATGCTATATTACCCCTCGTTTCTTTTCAGTTTTTCTATTTGTTCAATGGTCAAACCAGTAATGCTTTTACCGCAATCTCAGCAGCTTTTTCATCTTTTGCCGTATCCAGCGCAGGTTCTTCAAGTCACGATAATAATTCATTTCAGCTTCACGAATCACTCTTTTATAATTCCTCTTTCTTTGTACTTCTCTATGTATTTTTGATCCAACTTCTCAGAGTCTTTATACTTTTCTCGAGTCTCTTTAAGTTTTTGCGTAAGTTCATCGACCACATCCTGGTATTCCGGGTCATCATATACGTTATTTAATTCCATCGGATCTTTCTTGCGGTCGTAAAGCTCCCACTCATCGATGTCGTAGTAAAAATGTGCCAGTTTATATTCTTCCGTCACAATGCCATAATGACGCTTTACCATGTGAAAACCCGGGTATTCATAATAATGATAATAAGCTACATCACGTGTCCATTGATCAGCATTGCCCTCCAGCAAGGGCATCATGCTTTCTCCCTGCATATCCTCTGGTGCTTTTACACCCGCAGCATCCAGGAAGGTTTGTGCAAAATCCAGGTTTTGCACCATTGCGGTAGAAACTGTACCCTGCCTGATCTTCTTCGGCCACTTCATCATCAGTGGAGTCAGGAAAGACTCGTTGTAAATAAATCGCTTGTCAAACCAGCCATGCTCACCCAGGTAAAATCCCTGATCGGAAGTATACACCACAATGGTATTTTCATTTAGGCCGTTTTCCTCCAGGTAATCCAAAACCCTGCCTACGTTTTCATCCACAGCTGCAATGGTTGCCAGATAATCCTGCATATACCGTTGGTACTTCCACTTCATATAAGCCGTATCATCCATGCTTGAATAAAGCCTCTTAAATTCCTCATTGATTGGCCCATAGACCGCATCCCAGGCTTCCTTTTGTTCCTCATTGAAACGGGAATATTTCATGTCGAATACCCGGTAACCCCATTCGGAAGGCTCTTCTATGCCCAACCCTTTGGCCACCTCCGGGTAAATTTTATTATCTGCCGAAACGGTCATGTGACGAAGGATATTCATTTCTGCTTCTTTGGAGGCCCTTCCCCTGCCCTTATAATCGTCAAACAAGGTCTCAGGCTCCGGAAAGGTCTTTTGTGTAAATTCCTTATAATGGCGTTCAGCAGGCATCCATTCGCGATGTGGAGCTTTGTGTAAATAAAACAGCATAAAAGGTTTATCTTCTTTGCGGTCATTTTCCAACCAATTGAGTGTCATATCAGTGATGATATCCGTTACATATCCCTTAATGGTAGTATCGCCTTTATCTGTAATGAATTTAGGGTTGTAGTAATCGCCCTGACCAGGCAAAATCATGAACTCATCAAAACCCTTGGGATTATTGCCAAAATGTAACTTACCAAACATGGCGGTTTGATAACCATTATCGTGCAGGATTTGAGGAAATGTGACATTGGCTTTATCAAAAGGAAAAACATTGTCGATCTTGCCGTGTATGTGGGTATGCTTACCCGTAAGAATGGTAGCGCGAGAAGGGGCACAGATGGAGTTGGTAACCGAAGCGTTGGTGAAAAGAATGCCTTCCTCAGCGATACGGTCAATATTGGGGGTATTGATCAGTTCATCACTGTAGGCGCTGATGGCTTGGTAGGCATGGTCATCACTCATAATGAAGACAATATTGGGCCTGTCGTCGAAAGATTCCCGAACAGGTTCCTGACAGGCATTTAGGGATGCTACCCAACCAAAAATTACAGCTGCTTTATTTATTTGATGAAATATCTTTCTCATAAATACAATACATATTGGATTTTAATAATTACTATTCGATAATAGTCAAAAAAAACGAAAAGCTTTGAAAAATGAAATATCGGCACTCTTAGTAAGCAATTTTGTATTTTTAAAGCGTTCTTATGACTCAATAAAATAAAAAGTCCATCATTTTGGATTACATAATCAAAAAACCATCCACTCCCACCAGATAACCATTGGAATATCCTCCGGCACGATGATCCTTTCCTACCAACTCAACTGTAATTTTATTGATGCCTTTTTTGAATTGTACCTGACCAAATGATACCGCCCCAGTAGGTTGCACACCTTTATGGTAGCCATCCACCAAGGGGCCTACCGGTTCTCCATTGACTAACACACGTATGATGCCATAATTCCCGGCCTGGGTAAAAAATCCATACAATTCCCCCTTTGCGGCAGCCTTTTGCTTTACAGGGAAAGTGAGTTGATCACCAGGCATGGCCTCCACCCACCATAACTGCTGATCACCTCCCCACTGGCCGGGAAAATTACCCATATTTTGCACCTTTATTTTTCCTCCAGTTGCTTTCACCTGATCGATCATAGCTTCAGCCTCCAATGATGGAATACGTGTGCTGGTTACCGTCTCGTTATGTTTTTCTAACCACTGATCAATGGCAGTAATTACCTCAGGGTGATCCTTCGCCACATTAAATCTTTCAGAGGGATCGATTTCCAGTTGATAAAGTAAGGGAGGGCTATGAAACTGCTGAGGACCCGCAGGATATTCAGTCTGGGTGACGTAGTGTGCCTTCCAGGGTCCATACCTCACTGCATATACTTCGTCATTTCGGTAAAAGGCAAAAAACTTTCTGGGAGCCTCTGATGCACCTTTTAGAAGTGCCAATAAATTGACCCCATCAATATCAGTAGGTATTTCTGCCTCGGCCAATGTAGCTACAGTAGGCAACAGGTCAAGGGTGGTGCACAGCTCCATATTGATGGTGCCTACTGGAATACTTCCGGGCCACCAGGCAATCATAGGTACACGCATGCCTCCTTCCCATGTGGTTCCTTTTCCTCCTTTCAGTAAACCGGAAGAACCTCCATCTTGCTTCTTCACCAGCCATGGCCCGTTATCACTTGTAAAAATTACCAGGGTATTTTCTGATAGTCCTTCTGCTTTTAAAGTCTGCAAAACCTTTCCTACACTCCAGTCTATTTCCTCTATCACATCTCCATACAATCCCCTTCTACTTGTTTCCTCAAATTCCTCTGAAACAAACAGTGGAATATGTGGCATGGTGTGGGCTAAATAAAGGAAAAAAGGACCTTCTGTGTTGGCTTTGATAAATTCAATAGATTTTGCCGTGTACCTCTTAGTAAGTGTAGTTTGTTCTGCTGGCCTTTCCAGAATTTTTTTATCTTTCATTAATGGGACATTCCAATAAGGTTCCAGTCCTTGTTTAGCAGAAATGAAATCCATATCATTAGAATAGGGAATACCAAAATAATGGTCAAAGCCTTGTCTGGTGGGTAAATATTCAGGCAAATGCCCTAAATGCCATTTACCTACCATTGCGGTTATGTAATCTTTTTCCTTTAATATTTCTGCTATGGTGCGTTCTCTTAAAGGTAAACCCGTTTTACTATTGGGAAAAAGTACCCTTCCCGGAATTTTACTGCCTTTCACCATTCCTGTTCGTACCGGATATCTACCGGTAAGTAGACCTGCACGACTGGGCGTACAAACTGATGCTGCTACGTAGAACTGAGTGAATCGCATACCTTCATTAGCCATTTGATCCAAATTAGGAGTGCGTATTGTTGGATGGCCATAAGAGGAAAGATCTCCATATCCCAAATCATCAGTAAAAATGATGATAATATTTGGAGCCTGGGCCAATACCCCATTTGTAATCATCAGAAGACAAAGCATGAAAAGGTGGTTCATAATTCCCTTCTTAAAAAGAATCCATCAATACCTACAAGGTACCCATTACCATAACCGGAAGCCCTCACATCCTTCCCCTCAAGATGAATTTTTAGTTCATTTTTACCTTTTTTGAAATCTATTTTTCCGAATGAAACAGGCCCAGTGGGTTCTACCTTATTGTTGTAAAGGTCAACCAGATTACCTTGTCTTTCACCATTTACTGAAAGGCTAATGATCCCATAATCCCTTGCCCGGGTAAAAAATCCATAAAGGTCATAAGCTCCCTTATTTTCAACATTCAATGTCATTGTTAATTCATCTCCGGGACTCCCATTGATCCACCAAAGTTGAGCATTTCCGCTCCAATCGCCGTTGAATGTGCCCATATGCTGTACTTGCAAACTTCCTCCGGTTACTTCAGCTTTTTCTACAATTGACTCTGCTTCAATTGCTGGCTTTGTTACATTCGATAAGGGTAAAAGCTTTTCTGGAAGTGGTGGAAAACTTCCATGTGGATGGGTTTGATACCAATAAGCTACGGAAGCATATTCCACATCGGGTATATCATTGATGCCTCCATGTTCAATTACAAAATGAAAAGAATCATTGAATGGAATAGGATCTTCGATATGCCATCGATAAGTATTGATGCGTCCATTTTCATCATCCTTTATGGTAACTCCATGGTAAGGGGCAGCATATTCCCCAGTGATGTAATACCATCCAGAGGAAAAATAATCTTCAGTTCCCGTACCTACAATACTGGGCGCCTCTTCTCCGTCTACTGTTATGATTTCGTCTCCTTCCAGGTACCCAAAGTGACTCCCCTGTTGAGGTTGCATGGAAAGTAAGGTGCCGACATAATGCCCCCTGCCTTCTGTTTCAAGTATGGTTATTGGTACATCTTTTTTAGAGGTCACCTGACGGTACTGCGCGTGAAAGTAAAGGGCATCGTCAGGAAGATTTTCATAAGTTCTCACCCCAATATTAAAATAGAAACTTTCTACGGGTGTGTTGCCAGTATTTTGTACTTCAATCCTTGCATTTTTTTTAAATGGCATAGGCCAGTAGCAATTGTATCCACCACTGGTCATATTAAGCGGTAATGAAATATAATCTCTCCATTCTCCGAAACCCATTCCAAAGAAGTCAGAAACGGGAACCTCTACTGAAGGTTCTTTCTCATCGTCCCAATAGCATCTAATGATTAAAGTGCGCTGGATTTCTATATTATTGCGAGGTGCGATGGTAATCCACCATCTTTTTATAATGCCTGGACCTTCATGGTCAACTAAAACCAATGCTTCTCCCGGTTCTATCGCTCGTCTATCTGAGTTACCTCCTGTTGGATCAGCACTGGAATATTGAACCAACCCTCCTTTTTTAGCCATAAACAAGTCACCAAGTGGGCCATCGCCAACATCTTGAGTCAGTGACGCACTTGAAAAAAACAGGCAAATGACAACAATCAAAAAAAGCTTATGGAAAATCAAAATTTAAAAGTTTAGGAAAATAATAAAGCCGGATAATCTTTCCAGTATTTTACGTTCTCCCCGTACATTGCGTCCAGGGAAATCTGTACACACTTGGCGGTGTTTGCTCCTGTTTCAATGTTTGAAACCACCGGTGCCCCTTCAAACACAGAAGCCCTGAATTGTTTTAGAGCATCGATGGTAGGATCATTTCCCGGGGCATCAATAGGGGCACCCTGCCCTTGCTCCCAGGCTTTCTTGGTTGCTCCACTCACACCATCCACCATTCCATATTCTTTCAATTCATTCTGCTCTATAAAAATATTAGCCTGTGTATAATCCAGGTTGATGGTGGCTTTACTACCCAATATGCGGATTTCATAATCTTCATAGCTGTTTTTGGTTGTGCAGGTAAATCGAGCATCTGCGCCGCTTGGATACTCAAAAAGTACATGAATGTTGTCGTAGGTCTCCCTGCCGTCCTTCCAATGGTCGATGCCCCCAAAGCCTGTAATCCTTGATGGAGTTTCTTCCAGCACCCAGTTGATGAAATCCACCTGGTGGGAGCAGAGCTCAGCCATCAGACCGCCGGAATATTCGCGGTACATTCTCCAGTTGATCATTTTTTCCCATTTGGGGTCGGGTACCGGTCTGCGCCAATCACCATTCCGGTTCCACTGGCAGGTAAATCCCGTGATCTCACCCAAATAACCCGACCTGATTATTTCAATCACCTTTTGATAAAGTGGTGAGCTGTGAAATTGATGACCGGTCTGAAAAACCAGGTTACTGCCTTTGTGTTTATTAATCACTGACTGTATCTCAGGTATGCCCCAAACCATTGTTTTTTCACAATAGACATGCTTACCGGCATCCAAAGCATCGAGAGCCATTTGCCCATGCATGCTGAACGGTGTGGAGATGATTACGGCATCAATATTTTTATCATCCAGTAATCTGCGATAATCCTTATATCCCTTAGCTTTTGGGCTGGCTTTTGAGAGCCCTTCGTCCAATCTGAACGGAATTATATCACAACAAGCAATTACTTCAATTCCCTCAATATTTCTTATCAAATAGGTAAGACCCTGGCCACGGGATCCTGAACCGATTAAACCTATTTTAAGATTTTCCCCTGATGGCCCTGAGTGTGAAGGAAATCCCACGAGTAACGCTCCTGTTGCCAGGGATGATTTCTTAATAAATTCTCTTCTTCTACTCATACATAACTTCTATTCGATATTCTAATAAGTGTCACGATATCTATGATCAAATTTTTTAAATAATGCTTTTTTTAAGGGTATTTGCATGCCATCTGTTCTTTCCTGCCATTTCCAAAGGTCACGATTTAATCGATTAGCTATAGAATCGTAATCTGAATTACGTATTAGGTTATTGGCCTCGAATGGATCGTTCTTAATGTCATAAAGCTCGTTGATATCCCAAATTCCATAATAACGTATGAATTTGTACTGATTGGTTACAACAGCAAAAGTAGTGGGGGTTTGTGGAAAAGGCCTTTCCCAGTAGTATTCATAATAAACCCGTTTACGCCAATCTGAGGGATTTTTACCCTCTAATAAAGGTTTAAATGACCTCCCATCCATGTTTAAAGGGCTCTTTAAACCGGCTATTTCTAAAATCGTAGGCGCTATATCTATATTTTGTACCATTTGTTCCACAATTGTTCCGGGTTGAATACCTGAACCAAAAGCCAGCAATGGAACCCTTATCGATTCCTGGTAGGCCTGTCTTTTATCGATCAACCCATGCTCACCAAATGAAAACCCATTGTCGCCCATGTAGAAAATCACGGTATTTTCCATCATGTCATTAGCTTCCAGGTACTCGATGATTGAACCAATAGACTCGTCAACTGAAAGGAGGGTTTCGGAATATCTCCGGTAGAATGCTTCAAAACCAATCTGCCCATGGTACATATAATCCACCCCATGCCAGCTGTGTCGCTGTTCTTTTACCCAATCTGGGACGTCTTCGTAGTTGTAGCCAATTGTATCTGTACCATGTGGATTTTCACCGGGCAGAAACATGGTAGGTGGGTAAGCCGGGGTTTCATTTTCATATTTCCCCGAATGTCTTTTTGCCGGCTTGAATTGAGCATGCACACCCTTATGCGAAGTATACAGCAAAAAAGGTTTGTCACTGTTCTTTTGTTGCTTCAGAAATTCCAGTGAAAAATCCGTAATCAAATCTGTAACATAACTAGAGTCGGTGTAAGCCCTTTCTTTTCCATTTACATTGAATGTTGGGTTATAATATTTCCCCTGGCCCCTAAAGCTGGCCCAGTAGTCAAAACCTGGCCGCTTATCGTAATGGTGAGCCCCCATGTGCCACTTGCCAATAAAACCTGTACTATAGCCTGCTTTTTGAAGATATTCTGGGAAGAATACCGCGGAATCGGGAACAAGCGACTGGTTATCTACCACCCCATGTCGATGAGAAAACTGGCCTGTAAGTATTGAAGCCCGGCTGGGAGAACAAAGCGACGTGGTAACAAAAGCATTTTTCATATGAGCACCTTCTCCTGCCATACGGTCCATATTGGGGGTTTCCAGGAATGGGACTTTACCGGTAAAGCCCATAAAATCATAGCGATGATCATCACTTAAAATGTAAACGACATTTATGGGATCCTGATCAGTATTTAACTTTTCAAGGGCTAACTTATCTTTTACAATTTGCTCCTCAGTAGTAGAGCACTGAATAAAAATAAATAGTCCTAATAACTTGTAAACTTGTTTCATCAAAATGGGTTATTGATTGTCAAGGGATTTCTAATTTAACAATAATCGGGAAATGGTCAGACAGGTACTTCCCATCAATGAGGATGCTTTCAACCTTATATTTTAAAATTTCCACATCCCGGCTTGTAAAAATATAATCTATGCGTCTCTGAGGGATTCTCTGTGTATCGAATCCATTAAAAGTACCCTGGGGGCCATATTTTAGTTTAGCCGCTTCATAGGAATCAATTAACCTTCCGTCAAATAATAAATTTTCGATGGGTTTATCATCGCGTTGGGCATTAAAGTCTCCCATTAGAATTACTTTTTGATAATCAGTTTCTAACGCTATAGCCCCTCTGATAATTTCTGATGCATTTTCTCTTGCTTCCTTACCTACATGGTCATAGTGGGTGTTGAATACATAAAAGGCTTGAAATGATTTTTTCCATTCAAACTTTGCCCATGTACAAACTCTGGGTAGAGCTGCATCCCATGATTTTGATGGTTGATCAGGGGTGTTGGATAACCAAAATGTCCCCTGGTCTCTGAGATGCAATAGAGTGGTATCATAAAGTATTGGGGAAAATTCACCTTTTTTATAGCCATCATCCCGGCCAACCCCAATCCATTGGTATTTGACAAATGCACGATGGAGGTATTCAATTTGATGCAATAGAGCCTCCTGAAGACCAATGATTATAGGCTCTTCATAAGCAATGAAGTTTTTGATATTTGATTTACGATTATCCCACTTGTTCTTACCGTCTTTGGGATTATCATAGCGGATGTTAAAAGAGCAAACTTTCATTTCCTGAGCAGCAGCATTAAATGCAAAAGCCATGACCATGAAAATTATTATAAGATGCTTTTCCATAATTCAATTTCAATTAAAAACCTCCGATAATTTTGGTTCGTTCTGAGACTCCATTTCCATTAAAGGCTTCCAGCGCATAGAAATATTTCTGACCCACATTAAGTGCTCTAAGCTCATATTCATTTTGGTCATAAATCATCGCAGAATTATTCAACCGGTCGGATTGAATGCCCCAGTATAGTACGTAGCCCATAGCCTCTTTTACAGTTTTCCAAGTAACATCGGCATTACGTTCATCATTTTGTCTTTCCACCAAAAAGCCTTTAGGTGTTTTGGGTGCCTTACCATTTCCATTACCAAAAATCCTAAAATCGCTAATGGCCAGGAATTGGTTAGGGAAATATTCATTAATGAACTTTACATATCTTGCCTGCACCGGATCTGGCAGTTCGATGTAGGCATGTGGACGATCCTGCGAGTTTTCAGAAAAATCAATGATAGTCTCCCAGTTTTGCCCATCGGTGGAGGTTTCAATTAAAAATTGCTGACGAATGGTATCCGGTCTTCCAAATATTTGCGCATTAAAATCATGAAAATTCACCTGTAAAGCATGGATAGTCATCACTTGCTCAAGGTCAACCTTTAGAAAAGCCCCTTTTATATTTTCTGATACCCATAGGGTCCTGACATTTTCATCCACAACCATTTCCGGCCGGTGGTCAGGTGCTTCCTGGGCAAGCATATAACCTGAATCATGTTCGTCCACCACCTTTTGCTTGACTCCTTCAACAAAACCGCTACTTTCCACCGGTTTATCTTTGGAAAGTAACATCCATTCTGTAAATCGGTTTTTGTGCTCATCCACCCCCACATCGGGCAGATAATGCGGATAGTCACCATAAGCAGTGTTTACATACATTTGTCCGTCTGATTCAAAACCTGTAGGGAACATCCCAATGCGCCGCTCAAATTTGTAGTTAACAGAAATGGCCATGGTAGCAAAATGCCAATAATTCCCTTTGTTATCCCTCACTGTGCTTCCATGACCGGCGCCCGTCACATAGCCACCTGGTTTATAGGAAACAGGATTGTAAGGTGCATATTCAAAAGGGCCAAATGGACTATTTGCTGTATAAACACCGTCTGCATAGACATTCCATTGTGTGCCTGGAGCACTATATTCTAAATAATAGGTGCTATCATGACGAGTCATCCAGGGCCCCTCGAGGTAAGGTTTCATATTTGAGTTATGATTTTGTCCAAACCGCTCCCATCCATGTTTTTCCGGTTCCAATACGAAAAGATCCTTCTGTTCTCCTATGGGCACATAAAAATTATCGGGATCCAGTTGAACAACCCGAATCGGCCACTTATTGGATGATTCTTCGTAGAGATATACCTTGCCATCATCATCTACAAAAAGATTTGGATCCTGTATGCCTTGGGGTACATTTAGCACTGCATATTGGGTCTTCCAATCTCCAGGCACAGGATTATCAGTTTCAATAATCGTTCCCCTACCGGATGGATCGCCATATACAATGACTTTATCGCCTCTTACAGCGGCTGCAGGTGCATTGGAGCCTTTAAAATACCAACTTTGTGGTTTGATAAATTGCCATTGACTCATATCATCAGAAGCCCAGTATCCATGAGAGCGAGTGACAAACATGTAATACCTGCCTTTGAAGTTTATAACGGCCGGATCAGCCCCTGAGCGATAAGAAACATCCCGCAACGCACGATAATGTGACATGTAGGAATAGTCTATATCGATAGGGTTGCAGTAGGTCTGCTGGGCTTCTGAAGGGTGAAAAATCAGGGTGAAAAATAAAATTAAATAGCATTTCATGATGATAAAGACATCTTTTATTTGAACCAGTTGACAATAGCTTTTTTAACATCATTGGAATTTGTGCCGATCATGATTTCAAATTCCCCGGGTTCCCAGACTTCTACTATCTCTTTAAAATTAGATTCCTCAGAATACTTATGAAACTTAAGTAAATCTATTGTGATGTCGAAAGAAATAGTAATCGTTTCACCAGCTGGGATCATTACTTTCTTAAAACCTTTTAATTCTTTGTTTGGCCGTGTGGTGGTAGCCATTACATCATGAATATAAAGTTGTACCACCTCTCTGCCGTCGATATTACTTGTATTGGTTAAATCTACACTGGCAGTAATTGAGTCATCCCCTTTCGCTTCTGTTTTGTTAAAGTTTATTTCTCCATATTCAAAGCTGCTATAACTGAGGCCATAGCCAAATGGGTAGAGCGGGGTATTGGGAACATCCAGATAATTGGATTTGAATTTTTGAAACCAATTATCCTCAGGCAGGGGTCTTCCTGTATTTTTCATAGAATGATAGATTGGTACCTGTCCAAGGTTTCTGGGGAAGGTGGCATTTAATTTTCCGGATGGGTTTACATCGCCAAATAATACGTCCGCCACTGCATTACCAGCTTCGGTGCCACCAAACCATACATTTAAAATTGCTGGAATGTTCTCAGCTTCCCACGGAATAGCCAGGGGACGTCCGGTTAAAAGAACCAAAACGATTGGTTTTCCGGTTTCCTTAAGAGCTTTTAATAAATCCAATTGAGATTCAGGCATGCCAATATCTGTCCTGCTTGAACTTTCCCCGGACATCTCCGAAGATTCTCCAAGTACGGCCACTACAACATCACTACGCCGGGCGACAGATAATGCTTCGGCGAGCATCTGCTCTTCAGGTCGGTCATCCCTGTAAGTAGGTTTACCAAAAATACTTACCCTTGCTTCTAACTCTGGGTCTCTGTAGATATTTGAGCCTTTGGCATGAAGTATTCTTGCCCAGTCTCCTAATGCATTTTTTATTCCATCCAATATAGGCACACATTTTTTAAAGTCACCGGCCACACTCCAGGTTCCTGACATATTCTCAGCATTATCAGCCAATGGGCCAATGACACCGATGGTTCCTTTCTTATCCAGAGGGAGTAAGTCGTTTTCATTTTTGAGTAAGACGAATGATTCCGCAGCTACTTTTCGTGCGAAAGACCTGTTTTCATCAGTAAAAACTTCATTCTCTGCTCGCTTTTTATCTCCATATTGGTAAGGTTTATTAAAAAGGCCGAGTTTATATTTTGCCATCAATATCCTTCTGCAAGCCCGCTCAATCTGATCTTCAGTAAT
Organism: Cyclobacteriaceae bacterium; assembly: GCA_051155775.1. Taxonomy (GTDB): domain Bacteria; phylum Bacteroidota; class Bacteroidia; order Cytophagales; family Cyclobacteriaceae; genus CAYSCZ01. Next base: position 12,209 of record DAXETV010000009.1, read on the forward strand.
TCTCCCTACGCTAACGGAATTCTCCAAAGTATTTAAAAAGCCCTCACCGACCATATCTGAATCAATGCCTGCATCTAAGGCTAAAGCTTGTACTGTAGCCGTATCACCCAGTCCATGCCTTATCATCTCATTTACACCGGTATAATCAGAAACCACAAAACCATTAAATCCCCACTGATTTCTCAGCACTTCTGTAAAAAGCCATTTATTACCAGTTGCCGGCACATCATCCACGTCATTAAAAGCAGCCATCGCACTACCCACACCCGCATCAACCGAAGCCTTATAGGGTGGAAAATAATCATTATACATTCTCAAACGGCTCATGTCAACCGTATTGTAATCACGTCCTGCATCAGGAGCACCGTATAAGGCAAAATGCTTCACACATCCCATTAAGGTATTGTTTTTTGTCAGGTCGTCACCCTGGTAACCTTTCACCATGGCTTTGGCTACCTGACTTCCTAAGAATGGATCTTCCCCTGCTCCTTCTGCAATCCTGCCCCATCGTGGGTCCCGGCAAAGATCAACCATGGGGGAGAAAGTCAAAGCGATCCCCTCAGCAGATGCTTCATTGGCAGCCATTCTTGCAGTATGTTCTATCAATTCCATATCCCAGGAAGCTGCCAACCCAAGCGGTATCGGAAAAAGTGTTTTATATCCATGAATGACATCCATAGCAAATATTAACGGAATACCCAATCTGCTTTCTTCCACGGCGATCCTTTGCAGCTCATGGATTTTATCAATACCCTTGACATTCAATAATATGCCGACCTTACCTGCCTCGATCTTTGGCACTATCCCAGTGTTGTTTGCCAACCCGGTGGTTATATCACCGGCACCCGGCATATTCAACTGCCCTATTTTTTCTTCCAGGGTCATTAAGGCTATCAACGAATCAACCTTCGCTGTCATCCAAACCTCACCCTGGCCTTTAGATGTATCTGTGGTGTCACATGAATTGATCATGAACAAAAGTATGATGATGCTTATGGATTGTAAAATGTATGGTGCACTCATATTTATTAATAATTGAATCCTAATTTTAATAATCCTTTTTGGACCTCCTGGGCATCCATGAAAAGATTCCAAAGAAGGCCTGTTCTGTAATTTTCAATCATGACCGGTATTGGCCCCTGGTCAATAGCCAGATACCTCGGTGTATACCAATTGTATTCATGGCTGAAAGCGTCGTAAGGACCATATTTTCCAACCAGTGAATCTGCCTGGAAGTATAGATACTTCAAAAATTGTATACTTTCTTCAGGCGTGTAAGGGAAACTAGATAATGCCGCTGTTGGTGAAATCACTCCTAAGTCCTTACCCGGACGATGTCCGGCATAGCCTCGTATCGAATAACTGGAAGTTAGCCCCCAAACATTTTCACCGTACCCTTTATATCCCTCCGGGTTTTTTTTGCAATATTCATAGTGAATAAGCGTGTGGTTTCTATTGAGTTTCCAGTAATCAGCATATTGATCTTTTAGATTGGTGGGGTTTAATCCGAGGTAAGAATAATGCGCCCAGAAGAGTGGACCTGTGGGAATATCATTATTTGCATAAAAATCCAGCTCTGTTTGATACCCCAGATAGGTGGTACCATTGGAAATATTTCCATTCCTTGCCCAGCCCTTATGGTACGGGCCTGGATCTATCGGGTAAGTCGGTGAAGATGCGGCAAGCACATACATAATGAGGCACTCGTTATATCCTTCCACACCGAAATCCATTTCCCAGCCATAGTTTGGAGACCAGTGCCAGTACAGGATATCTTCGCCTCCCTTTGTATGCCAATTCCATTCTACTTCGCGCCAGATCTTATCAATCCGTCGCACAACCTCTTTCTCCCGGTCGTAACCGTTCTTAAAGTATTCCCTGACTGCAAGTAGTCCCTGCATAAGAAAAGCAGTCTCCACCAAATCTCCTCCGTCATCTTTTTTGCTAAATGGTGATACTTTTCCTGTGGTGCCTTCCCACCAGTGAGGAAACACACCATGAAACCGATCAGCAGTTTCCAGAAAATCGAGTATTTTATCATACCTATCCAGGCCTTCTTTCCTGGTTATGAACCCCCGCTCTATTCCTACCAAAATAGCCATGATCCCAAAACCAGATCCTCCGGAGGTTACTGTTGTCCGGTCATTTTGCGGATAGACATTATCCATATGGGTCCTTTCTTTGGCCAAACCGGAATTAGCTTCTGCATTTTCCCAGAAATACTGGAAGGTCTGGTATTGAACAAGGGTAAGCAAAGAATCTACACTAATCCCTGAATATTTCGATTGATTCTTTGAAGGTTTATTGTTTTCTGTCTTTTTATTGGATCTATCACAGGAAATACAACATGAAATAAGTACAAAAAAAAGAATTAGATTGATTTTATTCATTTCAAAAACTTATGCGTGTAATTATCCAAAAAATAAAATTTATCCTTATAGTAAATTTTAAGCTTTACTCATTGGTAAATCCCAATTTGGATAGTCCCTTTTTGATTTCAGGAGCTGACATAAATAAATCCCATAAGCGATTAGTCCGGTAATTTTCTATCATACATATGATTGGACCCTGGTCAATAGCTATATAAGAATCTGCATACCAACCTTCCGTTAGGTTGAAAGCATCATAAAAGCCATATTGCCCCCATAATTCATCACCCAATATGTAATAAAAGAATCTTATGGCTTCCATGGACTCCATAGGAGTATAAGGTATGGATGCGATGGCAGCAGTTGGGGTGATAACACCCCTGTCATTATCTGGGCTGTGTGCCGAGTAACCCTGGTTTCCGTCACTTGCGGTAAGTCCCCATGAAAATTCATTGTATCCCAGATATCGTTTTGGGTTAGCGATACAATATGCGCGATTGATTAAGGTGTGGTTTACATTTTGTTCCCAGTAATTGGCATATTGATCTTCCAGATTTCTTGGGTCCAGGCCAAGGAATGAGTAATGGGCAAAGAATAGTGGCCCTCCCATATCGTTTCGTAAATCCAGGTCATATCCAAAATGTGTATTACCGTTGTTCCTGATGTTTCCATTTCTGGCCCACCCGTTATCATACACTGGTTTGTCGATAGGATGTGTAGTTGAAGATGCTGCCAACACATAAATGATAAATGCTTCATTCCAGCCTCGAATGGCAAGATTTTTCTCCCATCCAAAATTGGGTGACCAATGCCAGAATAGCACATCTTGTCCTCCCTGGGTAAACCAGGTCCATTCTACTTCATTCCAAAGTCTGTTGATCGTTCCAATAATGGCCAATTCCTGATTATCTGCAGGGTCAAGGTATTGCCTTACCGTAAGCAATCCCTGTATCATAAATGCTGTCTCTACCAGGTCTGCACCATCGTCATTAGCACTAAAAGGCCTCACCTCTCCTGTTGTTCCATTTAGCCAATGAGACCAAACACCATGAAACCTCTCAGCTTTATCTTCTAAAAATGTGGTAATCTTCTCCAGCCTTTCAACTCCTTCTTCCCTGGTAATAAAACCTCTCTCTATTCCAACGATTATGGACATCACACCAAATCCAGAGCCACCAATGGTTACCGTCTCACCAGAGGTATTTCGTTCTCTGGCCAGGCCGCTAACCGGATGTCCAAAGTCCCAAAAGTACTTAAAGGTTTGTTCCTGTACTTTAGTCAATAATTCTGTGTCGGGTATTTCCGGGAATTTCAAGGTGCTGTCCAATGAAGTAATAAAAGTCATTTCAAAACCGTCAAATGGCTCGCCCTGACTACCTTGGAAATCATCTTCAATTTCAAAATCATATCTTTCCAAATGCCCTAAAGATATTTGTGAAGAGATGGAAACAGTTTTATGGTCGCCAGCCAACTTATAAACCAACCTAGGGATGGTTCTGCCAACCACTATGCTTTTTTCTTCAAACTGATCCAAATCAATTGGGGAGGAGAATTCTATTTGAAGGTCTAATACGGTGGGTACATTTCTCACATCATTGAAAGGTGTTTTAACTTCCCTTCCGGAGATGGTTAAACTTTCTATGGTTAAATCTCCCGGTACAGTTTGGAATTTCACTTCAGTAAATGGTAGAACTGCGCCGTTTGCGGCTTCCAGGTTTTCAAGGGTCAGAATATAGTTAGTCCCATTCTCCAAGGTTCCTATGGGATTAATGGTAACAGATTGGTTTTCTTCTTTGTAATTGACAATAATATTATGGCCTCCTGCCGGTGATTCTAATGAGATTACGCCTAATGAGGTTTCAACAACAGCTTGAGAAAAAACCAGACTGAAACTCGTTGCTACCGATACATTTGGTGTTGTGCCTCCATTGAGTTGTAATTGATTATTGCCATAAAAGGCATTAATTAAGCGAACCTCTTGGAGTGGATCATTTTCAGAACAGCCTGAACAAAAAAAAATTAATCCTGAAAGCAGAGAACAAAGTAGGTGTTTAGATATATGCATATAGAAAGATTAAAAAAAAGGCATTCCCTCTCAGGAATGCCTGTATTTGATATGAAGAAGATTAATTATCCGAATTCATGATGCTGTTAATCTCTTCCGGAGTCAACGAACGATCAAAAATTCTAAGTTCGTCTAGTACACTTAAATCGGAAAAATGACCCCAGTTTATAAATCTTGGGGCGCCTGACATTATAGACAGTGTTTCACAATCAGCCCAGCTTATAGGCGCAGGTAATTCACCTTCCCTTACAACTTCTCCATTTATATATACTGCTGCGCGATCTGCAGAAATTGTATAAGCAAAAAACACCCATTCACCCGTATTGGGCTCAACTCTTGCAGCTTCACCTCCATCAAACCAATTATCACCATCTCCCCGTCCCACATTAAGTTTAAATTGTTGATATCCTTCTGGCCCTTGTTTTTCACGGAAAAACCTAAACCCACTTGTTCTGGTGGGAGCGCCATCGTCAGGACTTGGCGGATTAATGACAAGAATACCGGCTCTTGGTTGATCCGCTTGATTTAACGTACTGTCAACTTTCATCCAGAAGGTTGCACTGATCTCTTCATTTTCAAACCGGTCTGATGGAAAACTAAGATAAGAATCCAGTGCGCCTTTATATGCATCAGAACCATCTTTTCCTTCACCAGCAAAACCTGGATCACCTATAACATCAGGTGATTCTCCGGATAATACATCAGTGAAATCTCCATCGAATGGCATATATAGTATTTCTCCAAATTCTGCATCTTCATCCGAAGCTACATCCCCACCATCGTCAGTCAGGATGGTTTGTATCTCTTGTTGTGTCAGTGCAACATTGTAGAACCTTAGTTCATCCAGAAAGCTTAGATCTGAAAAATGGCTCCACCCAGTCCAGTTAGGCTCTCCGGACATGATAGAAATCACATCGGTATTTGCAAAATCAACCCCACCAAACTCACCCTCTCTTACTACCTGTCCATTGATGTAGACCGCTGCCCTGGACTGTGAAATGGTAAAGGCAAAGTGTGTCCACTCATCGGTGTTGGGTATTACATCGGCGTCTTCACCCCCATCAAACCAGCTATCTCCATCCCCTCTACCAACATTTAATTTAAATCGTTGCTCTCCACCGGCATTTTCTCTGAAGAACCTGAATCCTGTTGTTCTGTTATTCGGTGATGAAGGGTTGTCAGGGTCAGGAGGGCTCACCACTATAATGCCCGCTCTATCCGGATCATCATTTACTTTCATCCAAAAGGTAGCACTAAATTCACTGCCAACAAGTCCTTCAGCAGGAATTGTTAAATAGGTATTTTCTGCACCGGCATAAGCATCCCCACCGATTGCACCTTCACCTGCAAACCCAGGCATACCTACTACGGTCGGTTCCCTAAATCCAACGAGATCAAGGTAGCTATCATCGAACGGCATGTAAAGAATCTCCCCTCGATATTTGGTAATGTAAGGCGGGGTCTTCTTGAAATTAACGGTTTCACTGGTAGTCTTACCTTCAATATCAGTTGCCGTAACTGTAACTGTATGTTCACCATCACCTAAACCTTCATAAGGCACAGTATCTTTAACAATCCGAAAATCTAAAAATTCATCCATAGTAACTACTGATGAACCATTAACCATCACAGATATGGTTGCAATTTCCACATCGTCTTCCACTTCAAAATCAATGGTGATATTAGTGAGCTCTTCTAATACTTTTATTTCCGTACCTTCCCTTGGGAAATTAACAGTCACTGTAGGGGCAGTTAAATCCTGTGGCGGTGGCTTAGAAGAAATATCATCAATATATTCCTCATTACAACTTACCATTAATATGGCGACAAGCGTAACAAATAATAGTTTACTTATTAATAGTTTCATAGCTCATCAATTAAGGTTGTCATTATCTTTCAACTGAGGCAGTAGATCTAATTGTGGTAATGGATATGGTAAAAACCTATGTTCACCGGAGTTATAGGTCCAGCCTTGATGGTTTAATTCTGATTCCCGATCGTGTCTTTCCAGATCATAATATCTATGCCCCCACTCAGTAGCCAATTCTGCATATTTTTCATCCAGCACATCATCAAGTGTTACACTGGCCAATGGTGGCATACCTACTCTATCTCGAACCATATTAACAGCATTAACAGCACTCATTGCACTACTGGTTGCACCGCTCGCAAGTGCTTCTGCATGCATAAGTAATACCTCGGAATATCTGATTGTCTTAAAATTATTATTATGACCCGGTTGTGTCCTTCCCGGGGTAAGTTGGTCCGAAGGCAGTATATATTTTATACTTAGGAAGTTATACCTTGGATGATTGGGAAATTCATCACCACTTGGAGCGATGTTGGTAATGAAATCAGGTAAAGGCCCAATATCTGCTTCTAGGCTAGCCATGCCATCAGGCGTAAAGGCCACAGTTCCAATGAGACGTTCCTGTTCACCCCTTGCCAGCATAAATTTAATGTATTTTTCTGTTGGCTCCCAGAATCCCCATCCACCTAAAACACCTTCAACAACTGGTTCATAATCAGATGGCCCAAAGAAATTATACAGATACCTAACTGCAGTGCCAGAACTTGTTCCAAAATCAGAATACTGAAAGGACAGTATAGTACCATTATTATTTTTACCAGGGATATTGAATAGTTCGTAATAATCGTCAAATAATTCGAACAATCCCGAAGATATAATCTCTCCAGTGGCATCAGCTGCTGCCTGCCAGTTCTTAAGTTCAAGGTTGGCGTGTGCTTTAATTGCCAATGCTGCATAGCGGGTTATTCCATTTTCTATATCCGTTCTTTGATTTGGTCGCACCGCCAACAGGTCTGGCATGGATTCATCCATTTCATCAGATACAAATTGCATTACCTCCTCAAAAGTAGAGATTTCTGCGCCTGGCAAAGCGGAGATCTCAGTATCCGTGGTAATGATAACTTCCCCCCACAACCGGGCTAATTGCAGATACGAAAAACCACGCATTACTCTAACCTCAGCTATATACTGGTCTGCAAGTTCTGCACTAGCACCATTCTCTTTGTATAGATTGATTGCTTCTATGGCACCATTAAAAGAAATGATTTCGCTGTAGTAGTTGAGCCAAGAGGAATTATACATCCAAAAATTTCTGTCATACCTATAAGCATCTGTCTCTTGTAGTGGAAACTGGTCACCAGCCGCATTTACATCATCTCCCCGGACACCTAACAACGGGAATGTTTCCCACTGATTGAAGTTCAACTCACTGTAGGCGCCCTGGATTATTAAGATCATATCCTCAGACTTGGTGTAGTCCACTTCACCTTCTAACTGATTATTCTGTAGTGGCTCCTCTATTACTTCACAAGAAACCATCATCAATATAGGTAGCATCAGTGCTACCAGTAACATCATAATTTGTTCTTTCATCATTGTTTATATATATTTTAAAGTGTCACATTCAAACCTAGCGTGTATACTGCGGGAATAGGATAAACCTGCCTGTCTATCCCATTTGCTACCTCAGGATTAAATCCATTGTAATCAAAAACTGTTATCGGTCTTTCTGCAGTAAAATAAAATCTAGTGGTTGGCATCTGAGCACCAAACAACTCCTTATCTAAAAATGTGTAGGCTATCTGTACATTTTGAAGTCTGAAGAAATTACCATCTTCCACATAGTATTCACTCATGTTTTGGTTCCAGCCTTTTCTTAGTCCTGCAGCAGAGGGATACCTGTTAGAGGTACCCTCGCCTCTCCAGAGGTTGGTGGTAAGTTCAGCATCCAGATTTGTATCATTAGTAAATATGATCTCGCCCCTCTTTCTGTTTAAGATCTGGTGTCCGGCCTGTCCCTGCAATAATGCACTAAATTCAAGATTCTTCCAGGTAACTCCCAAATTAACACCATAAGTCACATCCGGAATGTAACTACCAATGACGGTCCGGTCTTCGTCATTGATTTCGCCATCCCCGTTTCGATCGGTAAAAAATAAATCACCTGGTTCCAGCTGAGCACTTTCAATAAATTCCTGGGTATACCCGCTATTATCTATATCGGCTTGATTTTGAAATACACCATTTATTTCATAACCAAAAAATGCTTCAAATGGCTGTCCTACAATTGACCGTTGCCTAAATTCTGCTGAACCGGCATTTAAAAATTCAGCACCTCCTAATCCCCTTACCTCATTGGTAAGCGTGGCGAAATTTCCTCCGACATTATAGGTTATATCTTTATTGATACGACCGCTCCAATTGGCAGTAAATTCTAATCCGGTATTACGAATCTCCCCTAAACTCCTTCTTACGTTTTCTCTGATCAATGGCTGAATAACAGTGATGGCAAGGTTTTCAGTATCCCGTATATAATAATCGGCGGTTACATCCAACCGGTTATTTAAAAACCTACCGGTCAAGCCTATATTGGTTTCTACAGTTGTTTCCGCCTCATCGATCAAATCAAATACAGGGTTTACTACCCTACCTTCCACAGGTGCACCATTGATAACGGTTAACCTCGCCACGTCAAGTGTAGGCGCTCCTGCTGCCGGCCTGATGGCATCATTACCCAATTGACCCCAGCTTCCGCGGATTTTCAGGAAGTCAATGCCGTTAACATTGAAAAATTCTTCTTCAGTGAGCACCCATCCAGCACCAATGGTAGCAAAATTGTTCCACTTGGTTTGAAATTTATTATTACCATCCCTTCTGAATGTAGCATAAAATAAATAACGTTCATCAAAGCTGTAAGAAAGCCTACCAAAATAAGACATATATAGTAAATTGAAATTATCAGGATTGATATTAAAACTATTTCCTTCAGCATCCCCTACATTTTCAATATCTATATTCAGCGCCCTGGATATGAACCAAAGTTCTTCATTATCAAATGAGGGGTCCGGCACTATTTCTGTACCCCTGGCAAAAAGCAACTGGGTATATTCCTGTCTGAAAGACTGGCCTCCGACTATGGTAAAGTCGTGCTTGCCAAAGTTTTCATTATAAGTCAGATAGTTGTCCCAAACCTGGTCAAAAGAAGTCCGTTGATCCCTGCCTATTCCGGATTGAAACTCCTGGTTTCCATTGCTGTAATTAAAATCAACCCTTCTACGGTTTACATTCTCAACGCTGTAATTATACTGCGTTTTAAATGAAAGTTTATTGGGAATAATTTCCACCTGTGCATAGAAGTTACCGAGAACAGTAGAGTTTTCAAATCTTGTATCCTGGTATAGGAGGTTATAAAATGGGTTCTGAGCTCCCCGGTATCCGATCGTCTGCGCATTGGATAATTGGATAGGAAATGCCTCTGTATTTAGTGGATCAAACTTAGGCATGATCGGCACCGCAAAGTACGCATTAAACCACGCCGCATCATTGGCTTCATATCTCCTGGAGAAATTTACATTTAGATTACCGCCCACGGTCAACCTGTTATTTATCACTGCATCTAGTTTTGTCCTGAAGTTGATCCTTTTAAACTGGTCACGCGCAAAGTCATTTAGCAAACCTTCCTGATTGAAATAATTTAATCCAAGCGAGTATCTGGTTGCTTGATTTCCACCATTAAAAGACAATGAGTGGTTCTGAATCGGTGCTGGCTCCATAATTTCTGCATACCAGTCAGCATTAGGAACAGGTAAGTCTGGATTTACCCTGCTTCTTCCAAAACGTTGGGAAGCATTTGCGATAAAAGATAAATCCGCCGGGTCATTCACTTCATCAATGTAACGTACGAATTGCTCAGTGTTAGACATTTGGATAACATTCTGAGGGTTTTGAATGCCGTAATATCCGTCATAGACGATTTCAGGTGCCTGGTTATATGATCCTGATTTTGTTTCTATGAGCACCACACCATTTCCGGCACGTACACCATAAATAGCAGCAGCAGAAGCATCTTTAAGTACTGACAAAGTTTCGATATCCGCAGGATTCAGGAAATCAATATTGTCGAAAAACATACCATCCACTACATAAAGCGGGGCGGCGTTTCCTTCAAAAGAACCGATACCTCTAACCCTAACGGTAGGCCCTTGTCCGGGTGCCCCCTGACTTACAATCTGCACGCCGGCAACGCGTCCCTGGAGGGATTGCATGGCCTGTGGTGCAGGGGTTTTTGAAATATCCTTGGCTTCGATGGTTGAAATAGCCGAGGTGACATCTCTTCTCCTTTGCGTACCGTAACCTACAACCACCACTTCCTCCAACTCTTCTACATCAAGTTGTAAATCCACATCGATAATAGAACGGCCATTAATCTGAACGCGCTGGGGCAAATAACCTACGTAAGAAAAAGTAAGCGAATTTGCATCATCCGGGACGGTAACCCGGTAATTTCCGTCCACATCGGTGATACTTCCCTGAGCAGTTCCTGTAATCAATATACTAACCCCTACCAAAGGTTCACCATTTTCTGCATCTACTACTTTCCCAGTTATAACATTGTCCTGGGCAGACAAAGGGATAACCATGAACAATGCCAAGATGCAAACTGAAATCATCTTTCTAAGCATAAGTGTAATTGGTTTTAATTTTTAATAATATTTTAATTTGAATGCACATAATATGTATTAGCTTTAAGCTTAAAGGTTTAACTTTACGTTAAAATTAGTAATTTAATAGTACATAGCCTCATTTAATTAAACAAAATCACTTTGAAATAAGATGATTAAGAGTAATCAAAATGTCCTTAATTAATGTTTGAGTTTTATTAAAAACCAAAATTGAAACGATTGATAAAAAAGCATTCTTTAACTTTTAAAACCATATTACTATGCGAATTGTAAAATCCTTTATTTTAATGTTAATGGTAGTCTCCATCGTAACCGTCATGAGTTGCGGGGATGATGATGATCCAACTCCGTCATTGGTTAATTTTGCTCAAGCAGATTACAATGTAGACGGTGTTACACTGGAGCCAATTACGGTTACACTGGAACTTGATCCGGCAGCCGCTGAAGCCACTACTATTACGGTAGACTTTTCAGGGGGGAGTGGATCATTCACTACCTCGCCGGCCTTATCGGGTTCTTCATTAGAGATTCCTGTTGCTGCTGGAGCTACAAGTGTCTCATTTACAATCACATTTAACAGAAGTGCGCTGCCTTCGCAAAACCTGCAGGTGGTAATGAGCTTAGGAGAGTTGGGTCCAAACCTAAACTCAGGGATTACCACATCCTCTAATGTTAATGTGCCATTTATAGACCTTCAAACACTCCCATATGCTGAACCATTTGGTGAGACAGGTACAACTTGTGACGATGTGTCGTTCCCTCCTGAAGGATGGGTTATTGAGACCGTTGTTGGGAATCCTAATGCAGAAGGCACATGGAGTTGCATTACAGGAGCGGAAGGAGCTTTTGTCCATACAGGTACTGGCCTGGCAGCCAATGCTTTTCTGACAGGGGAGCCTACTGAAGCATGGCTTGTTTCTCCAATACTAGGCCCAATTACATCAAGCACTACCATGTCCGCGGGTCTGGACATAAGATTTGATCCAAATGGAGGCTTCCCATATGATGTGGATGTAAGAATATCCACGGACTATAATGGACTAAATTTCGGGTCAGCCACATGGGAAAGTTTTGCAGAAGCAAAAGATACATGGTTAGCCAATGATTTCGAGGTGGATGATGTAACTATTTACGATTTTGATTTAAGTGCATATGAGGGAGAAGCGATTTCAATTGCTTTCATATATATCTGCGAAAGTGATGGAGCTTGTGGATTGGCAAGATTTGATGATTTTTCTATATCGAATTAATCAGCATTAAATAGTATAAAAAAGGAGGCTGTCTCAAATTCAGCCTCTTTTTTTTCCCTAGTGGGATGATATTGCTCTATGCTGAGATATTGTTTCATGCCCATGTGATTTTTGCTGAATTCCGGTTCATCAATCAAAATTTAGCACCATTTTGATTGTTTAAAGGGTTTGTCACCCATTCAAATTCTTTTGAGACAAGCCCCCTTTTTTTATTTTCTTCTATTCATACTTATTTTTTATTGATCTTTCTCTTGCCGAAACATCCATTCAATCATTTCGGGCTCATTCAACACATAGTTCCATTCATGGCCTCTGCCTTCGGCTTCTGAATACATCACATCCGCTCCCAGTTCCTGCATCCTGGTAAACATCTCTCTGGAATATCTTGGTGGCACTACTGTGTCCTCAGATCCGTGAAATATCCAAAAGGCAGCGTTATTAGCGTAAGTAGCGGCAAAAGTAGAGTCATGCCCACCGGCGATGGGAGCGCCGGCAGCTGCCAAATCAGGCTCATAGTAGAATAACTCAAATACCCCAATACCACCCATGGACAAGCCGGATACATAAATCCTGTTTTCATCCACTGCTTCGTTAGCCATCAGGTCTTTCATTAATTCGATCACCATTTCCATGGCATAGTTGGGTTCATCCTCTACCGGAAATTCAAAGATCCAGTCATTATTATCGTCCCGGTATTTATCCCTTCGAGACCACATCACATCACTCGGGCATTGAGGGAAAATAACAATAGCAGGATAATCCACACGGGCATCGTAGCTGCCGAAAGTATCCGGCCCATATACCATTTGTCTTTCATTATCACTACCCCGTTCGCCGGCACCGTGCAAAAATACCACCAGTGGGTAGGATGCATCAGGGTCATAATTGATCGGAAACATAATCTGGTATGGCAGGGTATTTTCGCCAAAATCAAATGTTTGCTTTATAAAGGGTGCCCTTCTATCAACGGCAAAGATCATATCCTGAAGTCGCCTGGGCTGAATTACAAGTTCACCCTCTACCTTTGAGACTATACCGGTTATATTACCTCTTTTTGTAGGTATCAACTCATCTGAAAAATTACTTTGGCTGTTGATGAAGATACCAATTTGATCACCATCACTGTTCTTGGTAATTCTGACTGTATTGGTAGAACCTTCAAGGAAAGGTGTCAAAACAACTTCTTCAGCAAACTGATAGTCACCGACTGTGACAAGTGAAGCTACTAAATCTTCGCTAAGACCATCATCATTACTAATGAACTGAGGAATTACATCCGAAGTGTTGACTGTTTTCTCTGTAATACCCTGAAAGTCGGTCCAGCTGATGGCGTTGCCAGCAGTAGTTTCAATCAAACGAGTTTCTTCCTCATAGGTAAGCGACTCTAAACTGACCACAAGCTGATCACCTACCTCGTAAGTCTGATAAATATTATCCTGATCTACTCTTATTCCTATGGCTCCGGTATTATCTCTCAGATAAATCTTGTCCTTTATATTACCAGATTCATCATTAGCCGTAATAAAAGTGGTAATGGTAATTTTATCATCGATCGCTTTACCCACATCGTATGTCGAAAAAAATGCACGGATGGATATGTTTTCCGGTTCTTCCGGCTCTTCATTAATTATTTCCTCATCTTCATCCTCTTCCATGTCTGGCGGATCGGAATCGCCATTTTCGGAGCAGGATATAAATTGAATAGCCAACATTATAATTAAAAATAATCTCAGACCAGTGTAAACAAGAATTTTCATGTTATGTCTTTATGTTTATTAAAGTTATACAAATTATATCATTTGTAACGCTGTCAACAACACCCTGCTCCGTCATAACAGTAAGTGCTGATTGAAACGAAAATTTTTTCATGACTCGACCTGAAGGTTCCTCTCATCTGTAAGTTTTAGCGTTTTCTATCTCTTTTAATACAAATATTTTTCATCAATGAGGGTATTTTTAGCATATCCGTTTTCTTGAGTTCATCTACCTCAATATCTCGTTCAAGAGCTCTATTGACACTCAACCAACCTTTACTCCGATAAACCCAAAAGGCAGTGCGCGAAACAATCCACAATTCTCTTAACCAAGGATTTATGTCTGGTCGTGCCGACCACACAAATCATTAGTTGTCAGCGGGTCGTTGTTTTCATTCATTCAAATTTGTTTTATCAACCCGAAATGACCACTCCATATGCCTGTCAAGATCTTGCCTTATCATCATATTTAATTGTGCAGCATGGTGTTGGGTATGACGAAGATTATAAAGTAGAATTTCTAAAATTGGGTAATCCATATCATTTGGTTCAACTCCTTCTTTAAATCTTTTTTTTAATTTTTCATCGGTTAGAGAAAAAATCAGTTGCCTACATTTTTCACGACTTTGCTTTATATATTCCACCAATTCTTTTTTGCTATAAATTTTGTCAGGAATTATATCATCTATTGCCTCCTTTGGTATGTCGTTGAGTTCTTTTTGAGTGTAGGAAAGTTTAGACAGAAATTTATTTGGTGGAATTGTTAAATAATAGTCCAAAAAAATTGTACTGTGAAAAGCAATAAAATAAAATCGCGGATTTTGCTCAAAATAGTTGTTTGGGCAACTTGCAATCACATTGATAAGCATATCTATACCTGCACCAAATTGATTCCAAACAATTTCTTTCATTGATTTGATTTCCATTGTCAATTTGTTTTTCCTCCCTTGTTGGTGTTTTCACCACCAAGCCTGATAGCATCAGCTGCAACTAAATAGTTGTAAGTTACTTACTTTTAAGTAATGAATCTTATTACCGGTCATGCTAAGTTTTTTACCGCTACTATTGATGACTGGAAGCCTTTACTTGCTAAGGATCGGTACAAAGAAATAAACTTTCATTTAATCTTCGCGCTGCATCCAAATCATGCGAGGGTAGGAAGATTAATCTATTCTGTTGTGCATAAGAAATTACGTTTTCGTACGTTTTTCTGGTCTTCTTATAATCCGCGTTAATACCTGGTATATCCCCTTGTAGGAGTTGCTCCTGGTTGTAGGAAACATCACCAGCAAAGAGTATATCAAATTCATCAGTCTTGAAAAGTACTGAAGCATGATGTTTGGTATGACCTCCAGTAGGTACTAATAGTACATCTTCACTATCAGTAATTGGATAAGCCCTATCAAACATGCTGACCATGTCATTCTTATATTGAACTCGTTTTGGATTAAACCAACGTGGCACTAATTTTGGGAAATGACCTGATGGGCTTTTGTATTCCTCTTCGTTGACGATTATTTCTACGTTGCGAAAATCTTTGATACCGTCAGTATGATCGAGATGTAAATGGGTGAGCACCACATTTTTAATGCTATCATTATCTATTCGCAATTGGCGAAGCTGGAATCCGATTTCATTTTCCTTGCTTATGCTGAACTTTAAGTTTCTCTTGTTGTATGCAGCAATCAATTTTCCAGCGGGATCAAAATAGTCAGGATTACGTACTTCTGCGTTTTCTCCGGTGTCAATTACTATTACACCTTCGGGATGCTCTATTACCCAAACCCAGATAGGCATAAATTGGGAAAAGTGCCTGTCAAATGATATTTTTAGCGGGGTGAGAAAGTGAGCCGTCCGGTTGGTCAAGTGTGACCTCTTCACTGCCACCCTACCCGTTTGAATAGCATGAATTTTCACATCTTGTCCATTACATTTAACAATGGTTGTTTGATTCTCTGATTTTGATTGAATGTTTTTTCTTCGATGCATAATCTTTTTTTATGCAAAGCTGAAGCTATTTGGGAGTGTAAACTTGAACGAATTTGCTATTCTCTGAGATAAGCGATGGAGGAACTCCGATCATATTAGAGAAAGTACGAGTCATATGAGCCTGATCTGAAAATCCAGCTTTGTAGGAAGCAGTAGTTAGTGAATTACCTTCCAATATCAACTCAACTACCATTTGCAGCCTTAGCCATAGGATGTAATTACGAATTGGCAGTCCCATTTCTTCTTTGAAGAGATGGAGCAATCGGCTTTCACTAAGGTGAGCCACTTCCATGAGTCTTTCTGAGGTAATATTTTGATCAATGTGTTTTGAAATGAACGCCAGGACGTCTTCTATACGCTTATCTTTTTGGAGTAAGGGCCTAGCTTTCCTAAAGCCAAAAGCATTTTGTGCCATCTTTCTGATGGATGACCAGTCTTCATTTATTAAGTGGTTTGAAAATCTATCGATATCAAAATTCACCAGGTCTTTTGAAGGATAGTCAATAATTAATTGGTCTTTCAGTTGATTCGACAAAATCCATTCCCCCAAACTTGATTCGGGATCAATCTCTATGCTAATTATCGGAATATTACTAGCATCACATTCATGGGGGCAATTGGGGGCAATAAGAAGGCCTTTTTTTGAGATCCAATTACCTGAGTCATCTTTCGAACGAAATGTGTCTTGAATAGCAAATACCCATTGGATTACGGGATGACTATGCTCATTAACAATCCGAGAATGGCTGCCATAAAAGATTTTGAAGTCCTTATATATAATCAAATAATTCATATTAATGAGCTACCACGTCTGGGTATATGGCGTTATTAAAATATAAAAACTGAGAAAAACTAGTAAATCTGACTGTAGCACACAATTATTTGCTCATGGCCTGTCCACAGACTGGTTCAATTAGCAAAATCATTTCCATTTTTAGGGAATAACTTTACCGCCAGATTTGTGGGCGGCGCATTTAAGGCTACTAAATTGCCATCAACTATCAATTTGCAATGCCATATACTCGTTCAGGGAATTATAGAATAGGAGTTTTTCTTGAAGGCAAAACTATTGAATTTGCACGTATCGTGCATAGAAAAGATATCTACAAGGTTTTTTCTTAACTCGATTCAGAAGGTCTATAGAAACTAACGCGTAGCTAAAATGGGTAGCGGGCCGGCAGGCGAGTAATGACAGCGGGACAGGCGCCATAAGGTTTTAAATTGGTTAAGGAACCTGGATTAAAGGCTATCGGTATATGATTTAATTTAAAATCAAGCGGTAGTGCCCCCACAACTCGATCCAGAGCCGGCGGTACAACCATAGCAGTGTTGATTGGTTTGAATGTTTCTATGATTTAACCGGCCTAAATCAAAATCCTTAATATGTTGCGGGGCATTTTCATCAAGACGCATCTCAAGCATCTGGTTGAAGTCACAGTCATATAGATAACCGTCCCAGCCTACACTAAGCGTATTGCGGCACATTACACCCATGGCCGCTGAAGGATTGAAATTGCTCACTAATTCCTGCATGTAGGATTCATAATTATCGCTTTGGATCAGGTAATCGAGAAAGCGGCTTACCGGAATATTGGTGATGGTAAAAAGGGAGTCAAAGGTGATACCATAACGGTGCTCCAGTCTCTTTTTAAACTCACTTTCCAGCCCTGACTGGTCTCCTGGCAAAAATGCTCCCGTTGGATTGTACACCAGGTCAAGTTTTAAATCAGGGTTCCCTTTCCCGTAACCCATTTCGTTCAGTATTTTTAATGCTTTGATAGATTTTTCAAAGACCCCTTCTCCTCGCTGTGCATCTGTACGCCGGGCATTGAAGTAAGGCAGCGAAGAAACCACATTTACTTTATGTTCCCGAAAAAATTCCGGTAAATCATTAAACCTTGGATTGGCAAGCACAATGGTCAGATTACAACGCACGATCGCCCGCTTACACATCTCAGAAATGGAGGCTACAAACCACCTGAAATCAGGGTTCATTTCAGGGGCTCCTCCGGTGATATCCACCAGTGGGATATCCGTATCCCTGATTGCATCGAGGCACTGCTCCATGGTTTCGCGGGTCATAATCTCTTTTCTATCGGGCCCGGCATCCACGTGGCAGTGTTTACATGTTTGATTGCACATCTTACCCACATTCACCTGGAAGACCTCAATACCGGTTGGCTTTAGGGGCAAAAGACCGATTGTTTTGATCTTATCCCTGAACGCATCGATCCCAATAGACTGATGGTCACTTAAAACAGCTAGGTTGTTTTTAGCCCTTGACAGTTCGTGCTTTCTTTTGGCTAAGCTATGCATCATCACATTAATTTTTCATTTACCTGGTTCATCATCTGTACACCATGCACCAGGGAAGCGCCACCCCTGATGGCTGCTGCAACGTGTACCGCCTCCATCATCTGCTCTTCATCAATGCCTCTTTTCAGTGAATCCGAAGTATAAGCATCTATGCAATAGGGACATTGGATGGCGTGGGAGACCGCTAAGGCGATCAGTGATTTCTCTCGGGCGGTTAAGGCACCTTCCCGGAAAACTTCATCATAATAGTCAAAGAATTTATCACCCATTTTCTTTTGAAGCGCTGTAATCTTTCCAAATTTTGACAAATCTGCCGGATTGTAGTATGTATCTTTCATGTGGTTTTCTATTTTAGGATAGTCAAATCTTTTTCTTGCATTAAACGCTAAGAACACAAAAATCATTGATTGAAGTTCAGAAAATAATTGAAAAACTAATTACTACTGTTCCAAATGTCGTGGGTTGTCTTCCAGGAACCATTCGGTTGCTTTTTTAATATATTGATGTATTCAGCCTCCGAAGTGGTTGTTTCACCTCCATCTTTTGGTTTAAGCCTGACTTTCGCATATCCCCTTCCATAGGCCAGCTTTCCACTTACTTCGACTTCCAGATAGCCACTCTCCAGTTCAGCATCATATTCGTCAAAAATTGTCTGGTAATACTTTTGCACGGCTAGCCTTCCCCTTTTTGATTTTAAGCCCGGTGGCATCAGTATGCCGTCATCCGTAAAATGTTTTGCTATACCCGCTGCATTACCTTCATTAAAAGCTTTGGCCCGGGCCTCACTCATATCACTAATGGCTTGTTCGTCCATGGTGGTGTCCAGGGGCTCGTTATCCACATAGCAACCCACAAATAAAAGCACTATCAGTGTCCAGATGATTGCAATAAATTTCTTCATGGCATTTTTAAATTGATTTCATGCCAAAATATAAATCAATGGATGTTTAAGTTCAAAATTTAAGTATCAATCTTTATTTGGTCTCTGATTGTTTTTCTTCGAATAATTCCTTTCTTTACTATACCATAGAATTTTACAAATTCTAGTAAGGCATGATAGCGATCACGCTTTCTTAATTAGATAATGGTATTACAGATATGTGATATTACATCATTCAATATTCTAAAACTGAATTTAAATAACCCAACGCATACGAAGTCCGCTCCCTGGCATATCGCCACGAATGGTCGCCGTCCCCAACCCTGAACTCATGATCTATTTTATTTTTATTGAATAAGATGTGGAGCCTTGCATTTGAGTCTGAGATACCCTGTTCATCATCTCCGCACACGATATAGTACTTTGTTACCTGATCTTTGGGTTGGAACGACTCTGCCAGGTTAAGTATGGAATTACTTTTCCAGTGACTGGTCATTCTTTGTTCAGCTTGTACAGAATATCTTTTCCCAAAGGTTCTCAGGTAAGATTCATCATTCATACCCTGCACTTGTTCATCACTCCATATGGCAGCGCTTATGGCCAGACAAGCACCAAACCTATCCGGGGCATGCATGGCCCATAATAAACTTCCATAGCCGCCCATAGAATATCCACCCACAATCCGGTATTTGGCAACCGCGTAAATTCTATATTGATTTTCAACAAACGGAATAAACTCATTGAGGATAAAAGATTCATAGGGTTCCCTACCTCGCACATCATCAGTAAACCAGTTCTTATCAGCATCGGGCATCACCACAATCAAAGGCGGCAACTGATTGTTACTTATCTTCTTGTCCAACAATTGATGTATTTCACCCTGATCAATCCAGGAATTTTCATTTCCTCCTAGTCCGTGTAACAGATAAAATACCGGATATTTTTTTTCTCCATGCTCATAGCCGGGAGGTAAATAGACTGAATATTTTAAAGCTTCCCGGATCATCTTTCCCTTATATTTTAGACTTCTAATCACTTCCCCTGAGGGCTGGGTTGGAGATTGAAAGCAATAAAAGAATAATATCAACAGGCTTCGCAGGTAAATCATTTAATCTGATGAAATGGTTGAAACCTTGAATTTAATAGATAAGAGGAATTAATGGTGCATCATAAGATATATTTTGATTCATAGGTATGTGTGACTTTATTCAAAGCATATTTTTAAAATTTCAATACCTTTAGCTAATGATTAAAAAGTTATCATTATACTTACTCGGCATGTTTTTATTGAATGGATGTAGTGAAGAAGAAATAGTGAAGGGTAGACTAGTTACTGATTTCAGTCTGAAAATCTCCTCTTTCAATATTCGCTTTGACAATCCCGATGATGGATTCAACAATTGGAACAACAGGAAACTACATGTTACATCATTCCTAAAAAATGAACAAGCTGATGTGGTTGGGATGCAGGAGGTACTATTAAATCAAAAACAATACCTGGACACACATTTAACCGATTATGCCTCTACAGGAATAGGACGCGAAGATGGAAAAACGAAAGGGGAGTTTGCCCCTATATTTTATCGGACTGAAATATTCCAACTGGTTGATAGCGGAACCTTTTGGTTATCTCAAAGCCCGGCAATACCTTCAATTGGTTGGGATGCAGTATTGGAAAGAATATGCACTTATGCTGTTCTGGAAGATAGAAGAAATGGGCGAATCCTTCATGTGTATAACACTCATTTTGATCATGTTGGTGAAAAGGCAAGAATTGAAAGTGCACAACTTATTTTGGATTCCATCAATGCGATAAGTAATAAAGAGTGGGTAATTTTAATGGGTGACCTCAACACGGAGCCGGATACTCCTCCTTATGAAAAGATCATAAATTCAGGATTTGATGACTGCTTCAACAGCCAAACCAGATTTGGACCTACCGGCACATTTAATGGTTTCAATCCTACACGATCCTTCGACAGGCGCATAGATTTTATCTTCAACAAAGGCTTCTTAGAACAGACTTATACCAGTCACCGCTTAATCATTAATAATAATTTCCTCTCTGATCACTTTCCACTTATTGCCACTCTTGAATACAGACCCATATAATTATTATGTCAGCATACCTAAAATACTTTCTAATAATCCTGGCCTTATGCTTTATCCGATGTAGTGATAAAGAGCAGGTTGGATCCATGGTATCTTTCACGTTTGATAGACTTGAAATTAATCCTAATGAAATAGATTTCCACATTAATGTGGGCATTGGAATGGAGGCCTCTGCTCCTGTAAATTCAAGCATTACCATTGATATTAACTCATTCAATAGTTATGCGGCTATCATCACCACTCCGAAGGTGGTTAATGATCAGATTAATTTGCTGGTTGAGCAAAATTCTGGTGAAGTTAATTTTTTAATTGATCAGATAGAAAGGGTTGGCTCTGAGGCGGTGATCATTGAATTTGAAATATCATCGGTGGGCGATGGTTTAATTATCGATGACCTGGAAGGCAGGTTCTTCACTTTGGTAATCGAAGAGCTTGTTGAGTTACCTATTACTTTTCCTTATGAGGAGGATTTTACATCCTGTCAGGTGGGTGAATTTCCACCACGAGGCTGGCAGGAGGTAGTGATAGAACAAAACAATGAAGGTTCAGCAAGATGGGGATGTATTTCAGGCCCTGCTATCGGCATTAATGCCTTTGTAGAAGGCTCTAATGACACCACATCTTCAGTGGCATGGATGATCTCCCCCGGGATAGAGATTCCCTCAAACAGCAATCCTTCCTTGAGTTTTGATGTAGACCGCAGATTCGAGCCTGATGATGAAAGCCTTGAACAATTCGACATATTGATATCCACAGAATTTACAGGGAATAACCTGGCAACATCTTCCTGGCAAAGGTTTCAGCCAGGCTACGAGGCGATCTTATCTAATGATCCTGGTTTGGATGATTTGACAAATACAGGAAACCTTAGTTTAACTGCTTATGAGCAGGAGAAAATAAGCATAGCTTTTGTCTACAGGGCAGGAGCAGTTTCCAGTTTTGATGCTACCGTACTAAGAATCGGTAATTTTGTCATCGATTAATAACTGGATAAAGTTACCTTTGTATTTCATCTTCCAACAAAGAACGTAACGCTTCTACAATTTCCGGGTATTCATCGTGTAAGTTCTTGCTTTGATAAGGATCATTTTCCAAATTGTATAACTGTGCAGGAGGCGCATCCTTCTTAATTGCACCATTTTCTACATCACTATTTTGTTGATTGGCAAAAGCTAATGCAGGCGGGCCCCCAAAAGTATGATCGCCCAAATTAGGTGCTCTAAATCCACCTCCGCCCTGTGCCGGTATATACATCCAGGGGCCTTTTCTGATAGATAAATGGTTTCTGCTATTAGGTGCGATTATGAGGTGTTCCCGGATGGGTTGATCTATTTCACCGAGGATGGCAGGTAGTAAATTCCGGCTATCGCGAGCTTCGGCAGCCAGCTCCTCCTGGCCAACCAGTACACCCATAGTAGCAAGAAAGTCAATATTGGAAGCAAGAACATCGGATTCTGTTCCGGCCGGAACCTTACCCGGCCAACGAACAATAAAAGGAACCCGGTGTCCGCCTTCCCACGCATCAAACTTAAAACCCAGTAATCTACCATTCATGCGATGGCCTGCGGCATAGGCAGACTGTCCCCCCTGATTTAGCATGCCCCCGTTATCACTGGTAAGCATAACCAGCGTGTTTTCCCTTAAGCCTTCTTCATCCAATGTATTCAATACTTCCCCAATCATCCAATCCAATTCATGGATAAACTCTCCATATCTGCCTGCATCACTGGTACCAATAAACCGGGACGCCGGTGTGAACGGATGATGGATGTTGGTAGTAGCCAGGTAAAGGAAGAAAGGATTGTCTCTTGGGGTTTTGATATAATCAATGGCCTTATCTTTCAGGGTTGTTCCTACTTTTCTGTCGTCAAACCGGAAATGGGCTTCACTTGCGCCACCTATTTCAGATAATCCGAATTTCTCCTGGAACCAACGGGTTTCAGCATTTTGGCCATACACAAAAGGATCATCAGGATTGTAGCCCACCACCTGATGATTCTCCACAAACACAAAAGGCGGATGGCTATTGAGCACAGGAACTCCAAAATAATAATCAAATCCCATTTCCAGCGGGCCAGGTTTCAATAGTTTGTTCCAGTCTACCGGGTGCTCATCACCAAAACCAAGATGCCACTTACCAATGGCTGCTGTAGCGTATCCGGACGCTTTCATCACTTTTGCAATGGTCATTTGAGCGGTATCAGGCTTAAGGGGTGCCTTTAGAAACATGGCTCCAAAAAAATCAACCCTGGCCGGATACATTCCGGTTATCAGGGCATAGCGAGAAGGTGAGCAAACCGCGGAGGCTGTATGAAAATCCGTAAACATTTTACCTTCCTTAGCGAGCCGGTCCATATTTGGTGTTTTAACCATGGTGGCCCCATAAGCGCCTATATCACCATATCCCAGGTCATCTACATTGATGATCAACACATTGGGCAAATCGTTCGACACTGTTGCGGCCTGTTGGCACTGGGTGAAAATGCCAATCAAAACAAAAATCCAACTATACTTTATCTTCAATTTTAGCATGGCTTAGTTTTTTATTTTCAAATAATCAATTCCAAATACATGGTTTGTTGCTTTATCATTTTTGCCTGTAACCTCAACTTTCAAGGTATTCCAACCATTGTTAATGTCTATTCCCTTGATGTTTAGCTGAGTAACCCTAATTTTTGGGGCATATCCATCGAATACGATGTTTTGGCTATCATTTATAGATAGGTCTACCTTTCCATAGTTTTTGGATTGCGTCAATTGCAATTCAACGTTGGCACCTGATATTGCTTGTGTACTTGAAAACCTTAGTAGCGCTACATCCCCTACCTGAGCATCCCACCATACCATGTGTGTATCCTCTTCCCAGTCCCAATTGGCATGACTTCTTGGAAACATTTTACCCCTGTCAAGACGTACCAGCTCCATCTTCTCACCCTGTATGCTTAGGTTGACCATTTCAAAAGTTGAAAGCAAACGCTCATCTGGGGCAAATCTTACCTTTTTTTTCACCTGAGCTACCTCAAACGTATGTTGCACTTGCGCGGATGGTTTCACATAGTAAAAGGTGGTTGGTGCATAATCGATACTTGTTTGGGTCCAATGCCAAAGCTCCATATCCATTTGAAGTTTCTGATCAAAGGGAATCTTATCCAGGGCTCTGAATCTTATGTTAACGGCAGTGCCTTTTTCCAGATTCCCTGACCCATCTGGTTGTGCAATAAAGGGATGTTCAAAAAATTCCGGCCGGCTCCAGGCATATCCGTAGTAGTCTTCAGTACCCGTTCCAAAATGTGAGGGGAAGTCCTCACCGTCTACATAGATTTTTTCGTCACCTTCGCCCCACCAGGCCGCTTTGTTGTTATACAAGGTGATCAAATCCCCGACGTAAACCCCCTGGCCTTGGATGGTTACAAAATTCAAATCTTCCGGGTCATCACCGCCTCCTGTTGGTTTATCATACCATTGTTTCCAGGTACCACTGAAGTACATGCTACGTTCGTCCCAGTGCCAGTCACCTGTATAGATTTCTAAGTCAGATATGGTAACGTCCTGTTCGCCATGGTTGGTGACTTCAATGACAGCCTCCTTACGAAAAGGCATAGGCCAAAATGCAGCCATGGTGCCATCGTAAAATACTTTACTATAGTAGGTTTCATAAGGATTGATCTCGTACCCGGTACCGAAAAAGTCACCTACAGGCATAGTGATCGTTTTATTCCCATCAAAGGAGATGGAAATAATCGTGGAACGCAGCGCCTGAGATTGGTTTTGCGCCTGCAACTTCATGGAAAAGGATTTGATCTGCCTTTCGCCTACCAATTTTAATTCAAAGCTTTCCGACACATTCAATTTCCTGAGTTTCATAGTTTCTTCAGCAGGCTCAGTAAAAAATTCAGAATAAGGATCATGCAATGCCGTCTGGGCTGCATAAATTTCAGGAAGATATTGGTGTAATGTGTTAGTATTAAATGATTCCACCGATATCCCTTCCACAAACTGCCGGTAATTGATATTGTAGTAGATCGCAACGCTTTCTTCCAGAATTTCACCAGCTTCATTTTCTTTTATACCCTCTCCCTGGTAGGTTATTTTGCATGAATTATAAGGAATGGGTAAATATAAATTATGACCCCTTCGTTTATACACGGTAGTCTTTGAAATGGAAGCGGAAAGTGGACGCTCCGCCAAAATTCCACCGCTCATTACATCGTAAGCGCTCCCTTCAATAATGGGATTTTCAGACCCGTCTATATAGATCCTCAATGTTCCGTCTCCTGCACCTTCACCGGCAAAGGTCATCCACCAGCGCACGATGGCACCCGGTTGCCTGCTGTCGAACATTACCCACTCTGAACCATTTTCCGTGGTTTCTTTACGTAAAAAATTGGTTCTGTCCTGGTTGGCAAACCAGTTTTTGACACCCGGAGTATCCGCCAGACGATCGTAACTACTGAATTGTTTCGTTTCAAAATCATAAAAAGGAAATCTTGCCAAACTTTCCCGGTTAGTCATTTCTTCCAGCAAGGTAGCCATGGTTACATCTTTTGGTTTTTCCTGGCAGCTATTAGATAAAAATATCAGAATAATTGATATTGCGATTAACCTTAAACTACTGATAGGTTTTAAGGTATATGGCACTAAATATTTATCAAGTGGTTCAATTAGGCAAATCATCGTTTGAAATGATTTTAAATTTTAACTGTATTTTATACAAATATATGTTTTCGCTTAATCCTTTAAGCATTAAATTACAAATGTATTTTTAACAATATGCCCAAAAAAACATCAATAAGTGACATTGCCAAAGCTGCGGGTGTATCGATCGCTTCTGTATCTTATGTATTAAATGGCATGGAAAAGGAAAAGCGGGTTAGTCAACGGGTGGCAGAGAAGATCAGAGCCACCGCATCTTATTTGAACTATCAACCCAGTCATATTGCCCGAAGTTTACGGCAAGGTTCAACAAAAACCCTCGGCCTTGTGGTTGCAGACATTGCCAACGAATTCTTTGGTAACCTAGCCAAATCCATCGAAGTTGAGGCTTACAACAAAGGATACTCAGTTATTTTCGGAAGCAGTGATGAAGACCCTGTGAAATCAAAAATGCTATCAACAGCACTAGTAAATCGACAGGTAGATGGTTTAATCATTACTCCGGTAGGTGACCCCTATGAACATATGGAGAAACTCTCAAAACAACTTCCCCTGGTAATGGTCGACCGGTTTGTAAATAAAAAGGGTTTCAATTATGTAAAATTAGATAACCTCAGTGCAACCTATGATGCAACCAAACACCTTTTCGAAAGTGGATATCGAAAAATCGGCATTATTGGGTATGATTCTCAACTTCTACATATCCTGGATCGCTATCAGGGATATATTGATGCCTTAAAAGAATTCCTCCCTGATAAAAAGCCAATCATCGGAACCGTCAGATATGATAACATCGCGAAAGATATTGCAATGATCATGGATGAGTACATAAAGAATAACCTGATAGATTCTATCATATTCGCAACCAACTCTCTTACTGTTGGCGGACTATACTATTGTCAAAAAAATAAAGTTCTCGTGCCAGATCAATTGGCAATTATTGGCTTTGATGGCAATTATGCTTTTGATTTCTTTTATGCGCCACTCACTTATATCAAGCAACCGATTAAAGAAATGGGTATAGCGGCAGTGAATATTTTGCTAAAAAAAATGGGGCACCAGGTAGTCAGTGAGCAGAAAGAATTTCAGCATAAGCTAATTATTAGACAGTCAGCATAATTTTTTTTCAGAAGTGCTTAAACGTTTAATTAATATCTATGACTAGATTAATTGGAACTATACCAAATATCGGAATCAGGCCAGTGATTGATGGAAGGGAGCAGGGGATAAGAGAGTCTTTGGGATCCCAGACTTCCGAAATGGCTCTTTCAGTCAAGAAATTGATTGAGTCCAATGTGCGGACTCCTTCCGGAAACTTTGGAAGTTCAGAACTATCAATAATCATTGGGATTCTTTCCTGTTCTACTGTTGGTATTTTTTTGTCTTTTTTTTCGGCTTCTTGAGCTTCTTTGAGTTGTTGACTTAGATAGCACTTTCCGTTACAGGTAGACATTGGCTTCTCCTTATTTATACAAAGGACTTCTGAGATATATTCATAATTGACGAAATAATCCATAAAATGCAATAGGGGTCTTATTTCAGCAAAACAGAAGACGATTAATATTCCTATGGCTATTTTTTGTCTCATTCTAATTATGTCCTAACCTTTTGCTAATATGGTTAGGCGAGGATTTCGAAGCTCATTTATGTGTGTGATAATGACAGTTACATATAGTCTTATGTGAGGTTTTAGGTGACCTGGTTTTTTTTGGAAATTTTCAGGCGTTTGATCAATCTTTCTATGGTCAGACCCTGAACCAGGATAGAAAAGACTACGATCATATAAGTCATAGTCACAATTAGCGCTTTGTATTCAAAAGATGGGAGTGATAGAGCCAGCGCCACGGATATCCCTCCACGAAGGCCTCCCCACGTTAGTATGTAAGCAGTTCCCTTGACAAAGTTATCGGTTTTATTTAATCCAAATAAAATTATGGGTGTACCGACACTAACATAGCGTGTCGATAAACCAATTATAATGGCTAGAAATCCCGCCAGCGTATAATTTAAATTGAATGGAATAATTAAAATCTCGAAACCTATCAAGATAAACAAAATAGCATTAAGTGCTTCGTCTAAAAGATGCCAGAATTTATAAACATAATCTCCGGTGATCTTCTTCATATATTCAGCTTTTCCTTCTCTGCCGATCACCAGGCCAAGGACTACCATGACCAGTGGGCCTGAAACGTGTATGGCTGCGGCTAATTGGCTGCCAGCCATGACTAAAGCCAGTGTAATTAATACTTCCAGCTCTACATGTTCATTTTCAACATACTTTAATATTAACAAGCCAATATATCCGAAAATCAATCCCAGAAGAATACCACCGATCACCTCCTGCCCAAACAAAAGGGCAACGCCGCCGGGTGTGACATGCTCTACACCCGCCTCTGAAATTTCCAATATGGTTAAAAATACAACAACACCAAGACCGTCATTGAACAATGATTCACCCTCTATTTTGATCTGTAAGTTTTTAGATAAGTTGATCTTTTTAACAATAGCCAATACTGCTATGGGATCCGTCGGGGAAATTAATGCACCAAACAATAAGCAATAAATATATTCTACATTCAACCCTATCAAAGGCAGAACATAAAAGGTAATGGTGCCAACGATAAATGTTGACATCAAAGTACCCATAGTTGCCAGAGCTAGTACAGTCCATTTTTCCTGAAATAGTGCAGAGTAATTAACATTAATAGCTCCTGCAAATAGCAAGAAACTAAGCATGATGTTTAAGAGGACCTCGGAGAAATCGAAATTATTTAGGATTTGGGCAGCCTCTATCCTTATTGCCGGAAAAAAATAACCCAGTCCTACAATGCTTAAGGAAATCAATAGTGAAAGGATCATCAATCCGATGGTAGAAGGCAGCTTTAAAAACCGTATATTAAGGAATGTGAAAAACGCTGAAAGAAAGATCAGTATTGCAATAATATCAAGCGCACTCACTCCTTATTGATTTTTAATGTTAAGTAATCCATTTGATTGTGCTTGTTTTAACCAATATGGGTATTCGTCCATAATCAATTCATAAAATTCACTATCAGTAAGATCACTGGGGTTGGTGACATTAGTGTATCCGGCATTATCTACAAACCTGTTTTTCATTAAATCCAACTTCTGAAGAAAGGAATAGTCTTCTGCAAAAGGTTTCTTAAGCCAGGCCCAAAAACCTTTTCCCATTTCTTTGGCGGTTACCCCAAGGGTAATGAATTGCCAAAAACAGGGCTCATACGATGACTCAACGATCTGCTCTACAGTTTCTTTTATATTAATTGTTTCACCATTGGTCACGAACAATACGAAAACCGGATAGTCAGAACTAAAGACTTCTTTTTGTGCGATATCCCGTTTGAAATAATGCGCTCGAATGAGCCTGATAATTTCAGGGTAATTAGAGTGATCACCAAGCTTGTAAATATCTATCGATTCATTAATTAAGTTTCGAACATTTGACATGTCCATAGCCCCGAGAAAATGTGCTTTCTCTGCAAATAAAAAGATGTCCAGTTGCTTATCAATATCCAGTAAGTGACCAAGCGCTAAAAACCTCTCAGCAAATTCCTGTGCTTTGCCCGACTCGAGATAAGGCACCATTGATTCTGAAACATCCAGGCATAAAATAACCTGACAGGAGTTTTTGACAAGGTTATATTCTTTAATGGCTACCTCGGCATTTGACTCATGTTGGTGAATTATTTTTTCCAGATTTGGTTGAGATACCGAAGCCATAACATTAAAAATTTTATAGTGTATAAATTTCTATTATATGTTTTTTCAATGTAATGATAGATATCATTTTCAGAAAATGACTTTTAATTTAAAAATATAATTCTATTAATCTGTTTAAGTGCTATCTGATGTTAATTAATATCGATTTTTTTCATTAAGGCTTTTCGTTTTTTATCTCTTAACACACTAAATGAAGGCATAACAATCGCATAACTCAAATAAAACATACCGGAAATTCTGAAGGAGATGGTACCTCCCCCACCAACATCGAAATAGGCAATTAATGCAGAAAGGAGCGTTATAGTAGCACTGAGTAAATTATCATAGATATAAGTCCTGGTTTCAAATATTTCCAAATGATTCAGTTCCAAAGATTTTTTTTTGTTTAATGCAATCCAATACATAAAACTGACAGTAAGAAAAACCAAAGCACCTCCCAAACCATAAATGGTCATAAGTTGGGTTGTATCTTGGGGAGAAATGGTAACGGTGTAGAGATGGTCGAATACTTCTCTATCGCGACAGGCCAGTGCATAAAAAAGGTCGAATAATACCTGAAATAAAAATTTTAGAGGATACACATAAAATAGCACTAAAAATAAAAGCAAGGTATTTACCGCTACTATGCCGGCATCTTTTAGACCATAGCGAATAAAGAACACATAATGTTGATACCAGATAAGCATCAACAAGGTAATAGTGGCAGCAAATGGGAAGAAATTTCTAAGAAATCCCTTTAATTGATCAAATGTCTGTGGTACGTCTGAGGATATCAGTAAAAGGGCTATTGCCAGTGCAAATACGCCATCACTAACAGCTTCTATCCGGGTGTTATCCAAGCCTCTCAATCTAAATTTGGTGTGGCTCCGGGCTGTTTTCTTCAGTTCTTCCCTTAACATGGCTGATTTATAATGGATTATCAGAAATAAATATAATGTCCGTATGGGGAAATAATTTCAACAGTTGATTGCCTGGCCTCTTCAACATGCCCGACGATTTTTGCTTCCACATTAAAAGATTGAGAAATGTCAATAACCTCTTGCGCATACTTTTTTTCCATGTATAACTCTAAACGATGGCCCATATTAAAGACCCGATACATTTCTCTCCAGTCTGCTTTGCTCTGCTCCTGTATATACTTAAACAATGGAGGGATATCAAACATATTATCCTTTACCACCTTCAGGTATTTAATAAAATTGAGCACTTTCGTCTGTGCACCGCCACTACAGTGAATCATACCATGTATATTTCTTCTATGTACTTTGAGAATTTCACTTATGACAGGCGCGTATGTCCTCGTCGGAGATAGTACCAACTGTCCCATATCCAAACCTAAACCAGATGGTTTACTGGTGAGGTTAAACCCGCCTGAATAAACCATATCCTGTGGCATTAAAGGATCAAAGCTTTCTGGATAATCCCTGGCATATGAATTTTTAAAAATATCATGTCTAGCAGAAGTAAGGCCATTACTACCCATACCCCCATTATAGCGATCTTCGTAAGTGGCCTTTCCAAATGATGATAATCCAATTACAACATCCCCCGGCTGTATAGCATCATTGCTAATCACTTCAGATTTTTTTATCCTGGCTGTTACCGTGCTATCAACCACGATAGTTCTTACCAGGTCCCCGATATCAGCAGTTTCCCCTCCGGTTGAATAGATGCTTACACCATTAGCCCTAAGCATTTGAAGCACTTCCTCAGTCCCTTCAATTATTGATTTAATTACTTCACCAGGTATTAAATGCTTATTTCGGCCTATGGTAGAGGATAATAGAATATTTTCGGTTACTCCAACACAAAGGAGGTCATCAGTATTCATCACTATTGCATCCTGAGCTATACCTTTCCATACTGATAGATCGCCGGTCTCCTTCCAATATATATATGCCAGGGAGGACTTTGTTCCTGCCCCATCTGCATGCATGATGTTACAATAATCTTCATCCTGACCAATAATATCAGGAACTATTTTACAAAACGCTTTTGGATAAAGGCCTTTATCAAGATTTTCAATGGCTTTATGCACATCGGACTTGGATGATGAAACACCTCTTTGGGAATACTTATCTGACATGATCTAAAAAATATCCCCAAAACTACTGATTCAGTAAAATCAGCACCTAATTATTTTCGTACTCAGTTTCAAAAAAACGGTCTGTTTCGTCTCCTTCAATGGTTTGCTCAATTTCAAGGTCTTCTACGATTTCTTTCTCTATGTTATCCCGATCGTATTCCGTAACCTTAAATTCGGTTCTTCTGTTGATTTGATGCTCCTGTTCGGTATCTGCATTTTCAATAATCAGCTTGGTTTCGCCATATCCTTTAGCTTGTATCCTGTTGGAAGAGATGCCATTTGAAATAATATAATCGACAGCCGATTTAGCCCTTTTTTGTGAAAGTTCCATATTGTAATCATCTTCTGCCCTGGCATCAGTGTGGGAGCTTAGTTCGATGGATATTTCAGGATTATCTTCCATGATGGTGACAAGATTATCCAGTTCTTTGGCTGCATCCGGTCTTATATCCCATTTATCAAAATCGTAATAGACATTCTTAAGCACTATCGGTTTCTCCAGCTGAATTTTGTTTAAATAAATTTTAGTTTCAAAAGTGACATTAGTCACGAATTCCTTAAGCTTTGACTTATCCACTGATTTCCCCACTGTGCTAAAATCACTTCTTGTGGTAAAGTAATCTATTTTTTCGGCTATCAGTTCATAATCCTCCTCAGGATAAACCCGAAATTCAAATTGTCCATTGGCTCCAGTAAAGGCTTCATCCAGGATCTCCTGATTTTGTCCCACTAAGATAACTTTGCTGTTTGGCAGGATCATGTCGTTACCTTCCTCATCCCCTGTGAGGGTAGTGCCTACAAGATAATAGTTTACAATCTTCAGGTCAGGGTCATTGTTAACGAAAGTGTAGATATCATCGTCTCCAAGGCCACCTTCTCTGTTAGAAGAAAAGAATCCTCTTGTCAGATCAAACTGATGAAATGCAAAATCATCAGCGGAAGAATTTACAGGCCTGCCCATATTTTTTATAGTAGTTTGTCCACCTGATCTTGTGGCTTCGAAAATATCCAGGTTTCCATAGCCGGGGTGGCCATCAGAGGCAAAGTATAGCTTGCCATCCTTAGATACATAAGGAAACATCTCGTTTCCCGGTGTATTGATCACAGGACCTAAATTTCTGACATCTACCCACCTGCCTCTTCTATTAAACTGAGCCACATAGAGATCGCTTCCTCCATAACCACCATCCCGGTCTGAAGAAAAATATAATCTTTTCCCATCATTGCTAAGTGCAGGAGAGGAGTCCCACGCGTTACGGTCATTCAGGTTCAGGTAAATGGGCTCAGACCATCTTGCCCGTCTATTGCGAACAAAATATAGATCAACATTTTCCCTTCCTCTTGCTTTTCCGGTATTAGCTTTTGCAAATATCATCATTGACCCATTTGGTGATAAGGCCAGGGTTCCATCATTAATAGCCGGATCATTGATATTAGGACCGAGTTTTTGTAAAGTAGATAAGTTCACCCGGGCGCCTTTGGAACGTACCCGGTAGATATCTGTAAATGGCGTTCCGTTACCATGATAGGTTTTTCCCCCATTTCTATTGGAAGTAAAATACAGCACTCCATCACGATAAACAGGGTTGTACTCCGCATATTTGGTGTTTATGGCCGATAAATTTTTTACTTCATAATAATTCTTACTGGGAGCAATATCCTTCATATCACCCAGGTTTGACAATTCTATTTCAGTGCGTTTTAAATAAAGACTGTCTTTGCCCTTTCTAAGATAATTCTCCAACACTTCCTCTGCCTGACCGTACTTCTCATTTGCTTTTAATGACTTGGCGTAATAAAAGTGGGCTGCATCATTCTCAATACCGTTCTGAACAGCAGCAGCATAAAATGGTGCGGCTTCTTTTAACCGATTAGACTTTCTGAAGGATTCTGCAATGTAAAAATTTGCTTTCGCAGGTTCTTTCTTGATGGCCTTTCTAAACCTGTCAATTGCTATGTTATATTCTTCTTTATCAAAACTTTTTTTTGCTTTTTTAAATGAATTACAGCCAGAAAAAAGCATAAATCCTAAAAAAATTAATGCCAAATACTTTAAACGTATCTTTTCTTTCATTTCACATACCTCCTAACCCAGGTCTCCTTTGCAGGCAGTAACCAGCATTTATCAAGTTCTGATTTATTGGAAATAAGGTTATTAAAAATTAATGTATCTTCATTTACAACACCCTTCGAAGAACCAGTGCTTAATTCAGAGACCGGTTTAACAAAAATTTCCCCATCTAAATAATAAGCCACTTTCGTTCTGTTAAAAAAATCTACGGATAATTCATTGGCCAACTTTCTGATCAATTCGACAGAGCTATCAATGGAACAACCACTGGCCGAATTATAAGATTCATCAACTGAGAGTATAACAAATAAATTATGAAGAACTTTGTAAGAGCTTCTCAGTGGTTTACCGTGTGCCTGCCATTGATCAGTAAACTCCATGCATAGCTGGTTCACATTTTCTAATTCCTGATCTGTTAATTTTCTGTCTGCCTGGTAGATCCAAACCCTTCCATCAGAAGGCATGGATTCAAATGGTATATACATATATTTGCTCCTATTTGATAGTATATGAACGATTATTGTGATCTGTTAGTTTAAATCTTCTGCTGTCGCTATCAACTCAGCAATATCCCTGACAGACACGTCTTTTTCTTTTTCCTTATTTTTAACACCGTCCGTCATCATTGTCATACAAAAAGGGCAGGCTGATGCAACAATATCGGCATTTGTATCAATTGCTTCTTCAATCCTTTCAATATTTATTTCTTTATTCCCTTTTTCTGCATCTTTAAACATTTGGCCCCCACCAGCTCCGCAGCAAAGACCTTTTGTTCTGCACCGTTTCATTTCAACCAATTCTGCATCCAGCAGTTCGAGGACTTTTCTAGGTGCTTCATAAACAGTATTGGCCCTCCCCAAATAACAGGAATCGTGGAAAGTTATTCGTTTTCCTTTAAAAGCATCACTGTCTTTTAATTTTATCCGACCTTCATCAATCATTTGTTGTAAGAACTGAGAATGATGTACCACTTCGAAATTACCACCCAATTCGGGATATTCGTTTTTTAGAGTATTAAAGCAATGCGGACAGGCTGTAACTATTTTTTTGATATTGTATTCATTAAGAACTTGTATATTGGATATAGCCTGCATTTGAAAAAGGAATTCATTCCCCCCCCGTCTGGCAGGATCCCCGGTGCAAGTTTCTTCTTCACCCAATACGGCAAAGTTTATTTTCAGTTTATTGAGAATTTTAACAAAAGCTTTTGTCACCTTTTTATATCTATCATCAAAGGAACCTGCGCAACCCACCCAAAATAGTATTTCGGGTGCTTTATTTTCGGCTACCATTTCTGCCATGGTAGGTATTTGTATTTTTTTTGTCATGATGATTTTTCTTTTAGCTCTGAAGCCCAGTTAAATCGGTCGGTCGGTGCAAATTTCCAGGGCGCGAAATTATTCTCAATATTGGAAAACATAGCATTCCAGGACGCCGGTGAGGCAGATTCTTCCATCGAAACATACCTCCGTAACTGAATGATAATGTCTAAAGGATTAATTGTAACAGGGCAAGCTTCTACACAAGCATTACAACTGGTACATGCATTGATTTCTTCTTTGGTGATATAATCACCTAACAGTGATTCTCCATCATTCAAGCCATCTTCACCTTTTTCCATGCGCTTACCTACGGCTTCCATTCTGTCCCTGGTATCCATCATAATCTTTCTTGGAGATAATTTCTTACCGGTTATGTGCGCTGGGCATTCAGCCGTACATCTACCACATTCTGTACAGGCATAGGCATCCATCAAATTTTTCCAGGTCAGGTCATTAATATCTTTTGCACCAAACCGCTCAGGCGGTTCCGTGGCACCCCCTTCTGTCGGTATACCAAGCATAGAATTCACCTCGTTAGTTATTTCCGGCATATTATTAAGCTTACCCTGAGGTATTAAACGGCTGTAATAAGTATTCGGAAATGCCATAAAAATATGCAAATGCTTGGAATAGGTTATATAAATAGCAAAAGCAAATATCCCAACAATATGGAACCACCAGGAAGCACGTTCAACAAAAATCAATGTTCCATTTTCTAAATTATCAAATAAGGGAGTTAGTAAACCACTAAAAAACAAAGACCCTGTTTGTACATAATGATCAATGCCTCTGGATTGCAGGATTTGATCAGCTGAATTCATGGATAAAATTGCAGCCATGAGTACTATCTCAATCACTAATATCAAATTGGCATCAAGGAATGGCCAACCATTTAATTCTGGATGGGTAAACCGCTTTATTCCAAGAATATTTCTTCTTATCAGAAAAATGATGCAAGCGATAAGCACTAAAGCTGCCAGGAATTCAAAAAAATTAATCATAACAGCATAAAAGTCTCCCAGAAACGGAGCAAATAATCTGTGGGTTCCTAAAATACCATCGAGTATTATTTCAAGAACTTCAATATTTATGAGTATAAACCCGATATAGATAAAAAAATGAAAGATAGCCGGGATAAAATTTTTGAACATTTTTTTTTGGCCAAACGCTACTAAAAGCATGGATTTCAGCCTTTTATCAGGATTATCATCAATCTTCTGATCCTTGCCAAGTTTTATATTATTCCTGATCCTGGTTATTCTTTTATACAAAATATAACCAGTCACCAAAGCGATTGCTAAAAAAACCAGTTGTGCGACTATTACCATATCTTAAACTATCGTAAAATTTTTGTTACTATTAATAAATCTATACTTTTGCACCCACTTTTTAGGTGCTGTAGCTCAGTTGGTAGAGCATCGGACTGAAAATCCGTGAGTCGGTGGTTCGAATCCACTCAGCACCACAGCCTCCTTAGGGAGGCTTTTTTATTATCATAAATCTAACTCAATTTTCAAAAATAGTATGCATGCATACTATTTAAATAAAAAAAACCTAGCTCAAACGCTGTAAAATTTTCAATTCCTTCACATCTAAATGTCGCCATTTTCCTCTCGGTAAATCCTTTTTAGTCAATGGGCCGAACATCACTCTATCCAACTTTATAACGTCATAGCCTAGTTTTTCAAATATCCTTCTTACTACCCGGTTTTTACCAATGTGTATCTCCAGACCTATAATCTTTTTATCTGCACTCAAAATGGCTATTTCATCCACGAATGCCAGACCATCTTCCAACCTTATGCCGGATTGTATTCTACGAAAATCCTGTGGTGATAAGGGTTTATTCAGATCAACCTGATATACCTTTTTTATCATGTGGGAAGGGTGGGTCAGCTTAGTTGCTAGTTCCCCATCGTTTGTAAATAAAAGTAAACCGGTGGTATTTCTATCCAATCTGCCAACCGGATAAATTCGTTCCCGGCAGGCATTTGATACTAATTTCATAACAGTCTTACGATTTAATGGATCCTCCATCGTTGTTATAAAATCTTTTGGTTTATTAAGTAAAATGTATTGCGGTTTTTCAGATTTAAGGGTTTTCCCCATGTAAACTACTTTATCTGTGCGTAGTACTTTTGTTCCTAATTCTGTGATTATTTTACCATTAACAGATACCTTGCCCTCCTGGATTAATTTATCAGCATCACGCCTGGAAGCAATACCAGCATTGGAAATAAATTTATTCAAACGAACCGGTTGACTCTGATTACTATCGGTAACATTTTTTTCACTTTGGGATTTTGGTCTATCCATTTGAATCCTTATTTACCTCATTATAAAACTCCCCCTGACTTACATCAGAAAGGTCTTTAAGCCTGGGAAGATCGTTAAGGGAATTTATTGAGAAATAGTCCATAAACTTTTGAGATGTTCCGTATAACAAAGGTCTTCCAACTGATTCAGATTTACCTTTAATCTCTATCAATTCTTTCTCAAGCAGTTTTTGAACTGCGTAATCACAATTTACACCTCTAATCTGCTCGATCGCTCCTTTGGTAACTGGTTGCTTATAAGCTATGATTGATAGGGTCTCCAATGAAGCTTTTGAAAGACGCTTCTTTGATTGCTGCTTGAGTAATACTTCTATTGTTGAATGATATTCTGCTTTTGAAAGAAATTGATAGCCTCCACCGGATTGAATAATATGAAAGGAATAATGATCCTTGTTATACTGCGCTTCCAACTCCCCTAAAACTTTATGGACATCTTCAAGGGAAATCTCTGATTCAAAAGCGTCTATCAGGCATTTTGCGATCTCATTATCACTTATGGGTGAAGGAGAGCAAAAGATAAGCGCTTCAACGTGCCTGCGTAGAAAATCCAATGTAGATGATTAGGATTTCTTAAGCTTTGCTTCAATCGAATGCATGGTATGAGGAACAGCTTTCAGCCTTTCCTTGCTTATTAACTTCCCCGAATCGATGCATATACCGTACGTACCATTTTTTATTCTAACCAGCGCATTCTCCAACTGGCTGATAAACTTTTGTTGTCTTGCCGCTAGCTGACTTAAGTTTTCCTTTTCAGCGGTATCTGCTCCATCCTCAAGTGTTCTTATGGTATTGTGCGTATTATCTGTACCACCATCAGAGCTTTTTGTAAGGGATTCTTTGATAAAATTGAGTTGGGTTTTGGCTTTATCTAATTTTTCATTGATAAGAATTTCAAATTCTTTTAATTCTTTCTGGGAATATTTTGTCTTTTCTTCCATGGCTATCCTCGATTTTAAAATGGTGCAAATTTACTTTTTTTAACGGATTTTTGCTTAGAAAGACTGAAAATCACCTTAGTAAATAAATCTATGTCTACCTGGTGTTTAATGCATTTATAGCAAGCCAGGCCATCAATCCCATGCCAGTTTCCAAAGCACCTTCATCGATATCGAATGTAGGTGTATGCACTCCTGAGGTTATGCCTTTTTCTTCATTACCGGTACCTAACCTGTAAAAACAAGCATCCATCTCCAATGTGTAATAGGAAAAATCCTCAGCAGCCATCCACGGTTCCAGTTCAATAATATTTTTTTCACCCAAATATTCCGAGGCCAATTGGACCATCTCACCTGTGAGCCTCTCATTATTAATCAGGGCAGGATAACCTTTCATGATATTGACATCGCATGACCCACCCATGGATTTGGCGATGTTTTCGGCGATGTTTTTAATTTTTTCATGAGCCTCCATACGCCATGATTCGTCAAAAGTCCTGAAAGTACCCTCAATTTTAACTTCATCAGGAATAATGTTGGTGGCCCCGTCCGCTATCACCCTGCCGAAAGATAAGACAGAAGGCATTTTTGGATTATTATTCCTGCTGATGACCTGTTGCATAGCAGTAATCAAATGAGCGGTAATCAAGACAGGGTCTATCAATCTTTCGGGCAAGGCTGCATGACCCCCTTTACCTGTAACGGTAAGATAAATTTCATCTGCACTGGCCATGTACATTCCTTTTTTGAAGCCCACTTTTCCCACGGGGATATAAGGCATAACATGCTGTGCAAGTATTTTAGAAGGGAGGGGTTCTCCCAGTGCTTTTTCTTCAAGCATCAAAGAGGCGCCACCTGGTATTCGTTCTTCTCCCGGTTGGAATACAGCGATTATTTCCCCTGAAAAATATTCTTTTAATTCATTAAGGATTTTACAAGCCCCCAATAATGAAGCAGTATGTACATCATGTCCACAGGCATGCATAACCCCTTCATTTTTTGACACATAAACTGTTTTATTTGCCTCTTTTATCGGTAAAGCGTCCATATCTGCCCGAAGAGCAAGCCTTTTTCCCGGTTTTTTCCCTTTTATACTGGCGATGACTCCTGTCCTGACCCAGCCGTTAGTAAAATCAATCTGATTTTCAGTGAGTACCTGCTGTATAAAAGCTGAAGTATTATACTCTTCAAATGATAATTCAGGGTTTGCATGAATATGTCGCCTGACATTCCTAATTTCCGGGAGGTAGCTTTCGGATTTTTCTTTTATGATTTTAACTAATTCAGTCAATAGGAATCTTTTCTGGAATGATAATAGCTGAAGGGAAATTTTTTCTTAGCTTAACATATTCTCTATGAGCAGTTAACCTGTTAAAATAACTGCCCACTCTTACTCTAAAATCAGGTTGTTTATAAATCAGATTGGGTTCATAGTTATCGTCAAACTCAAGAATTTCTTTTTTAATTTCGCGGGCGTCATACCGGCTTCTGCCACTGTAAATCTGGATAGTATATCCGTCCATGTAACCTTTTTGAATATTCTTTAGCCTGAGAAGGTTGCCTACGCTATCCATTTCCGCTTTAATATCATTTTTTGGATCGAATTCGCCCGTCGTTACGATTGGTTTCACTTCTGTGACTTGCTCATCACCTGCTACTTTTGGCCTCCAGATCGAAATATCTTCCGAGTAGGTGTTATCATTCACTGTTGTCGGTACGGCCTTTTTAGTGCAAGCCATTAAAAAACATATGGATATTAAAAGAGAACTAGTTTTCAATAAGTACACAACGATTATTTTTAATGTCTTCCTCAACGGTCTTAAATTTAACATCCTTTTTAATGGTTCCGTCATTGTATTGAACAGAAACCCTTTGATTTCTGGAAGCGATCTTAGTTGATTTTACGGGCTCTGATTTTTCCACCGGTGGTCTGTTGGTGGTTGTACCTGCGCCACCTTTTCCCTCGAGCAAAGATTTGGTCTCCTCTTTTGATTCTTGGTAATTCTGTTTTGTCCTTGGTCGCCTTGCTTCCTGCACTTGTTGTTCACTTTCAATCGGGATACCTGCTTTTAATAAGAAAGAAACTGTTTCTTCATTGACTTTGCCAATAAATTGCTTGAAAAGCTCAAAAGCTTCAAACTTATATATCAAGAGTGGATCTTTTTGTTCGTAAACAGCATTTTGAACCGACTGTCTCAAGTCGTCCATTTCCCGAAGATGCTCTTTCCAGTTTTGATCTATCACAGAGAGGGCAACCATTTTCTCCAATGATTTGATGAGTTCCCTGCCCTCAGTTTCAATGATCTTCTCAAGATTTGCAACAACACCAATCTGTCGCTTCCCATCAGAAAAAGGCACCACGATGTCCTTTATTGTAGAGCCCTTGATTTTTTGGAGGTTCTTTAAGATAGGAAGATTCACTTCTAAAATCCTTAAATTTTTTTGTTTATAATTCTTAAGTGCTGCTTCAAACAGACTACCCGTGATTTCTGATTCCTCTTTTGTCAGGGAATAGTCAATACCAAAAATGGTTAAGGTGTTAAGTTTAAAGCTGTCGTAATCTTCCGAATCTTTTGCCCCTTTTACAATACTTTCGGCATTGTCATAAATCATATTTAAAATATCCAGCTCCAATCGATCGCCGTACAAAGCATTCTTTCTTCTTTTATAAATCACTTCCCGTTGAGCATTCATCACGTTATCATAATCCAGTAACCGCTTTCTAATAGCGAAATTATTTTCTTCCACTTTCCTTTGTGCCCTTTCAATGGAACTGGTGATCATACTGTGTTGGATAACTTCTCCTTCTTCCAGGCCTAATTTGTCCATTATTTTAATTACCCGGTCAGAGCTGAATAATCGCATAAGGTTATCTTCCAAAGACACAAAAAATTGAGAGGATCCCACGTCCCCCTGCCTTCCCGAGCGTCCTCGTAACTGACGGTCCACTCTTCTTGATTCATGCCTTTCTGTACCTACTATAGCAAGACCGCCTGCTTTCTTAGATTCAGGTGTAAGTTTTATATCGGTGCCTCTGCCGGCCATGTTTGTTGCAATGGTAACAGTTCCCGGTTTTCCGGCATTGGCTACAATATCTGCTTCTTTTGCATGCTGTTTGGCGTTGAGCACCTGATGTTGAATATTCCTTATATTAAGCATCCGGCTAAGCAACTCTGAAATCTCCACAGATGTGGTTCCTAACAATACAGGTCTTCCCTGGGATATGAGCTGGTTAATTTCTTCAGTTACCGCATTGAATTTTTCCCTGACTGTTTTGTAAACCTTATCTTCCATGTCTTTACGAACGATTGGTTTATTGGTAGGAATCACTACCACATCCAGCTTGTATATTTCCCATAATTCAGATGCTTCCGTTTCAGCTGTACCCGTCATTCCTGCCAGTTTATGATACATTCGGAAGTAGTTCTGTAGCGTAACTGTTGCATAGGTCTGGGTAGCACCTTCAACTTTTACATTTTCTTTTGCCTCTATGGCTTGATGGAGCCCATCAGAGTATCGCCTGCCTTCCATTACCCTTCCTGTCTGCTCATCCACAATTTGTACTTTACCGTCTACAACGATGTAATCCACATCTTTCTCGAAGAGACAGTAGGATTTCAATAGTTGGTTTACTGAGTGAATCCGTTGGGCCTTGGCAGTATAGTCAGAAATCAGTTGATCTTTTTTTTCCAGGATTTCACTTTTACTTAGCGATTGGTCTCCTTCGATTTTTGAGAGTTCTGTACTTATATCAGGTAAAATAAAGAAATCCTGATCCTCTCCCTCCTTGGTAATTAGATCGATCCCTTTCTCGGTGAGCTCAACGGAATTGGTTTTTTCGTCTATCGTAAAGTATAGCGGTTTATCTGCCTCAGGCATATATTTTTGATTGTCCTGGAGATAGTAATTCTCCGTTTTTTGTAAAATGGCTTTTTTACCGGTTTCGCTTAAGTATTTTATCAGGGGTTTATGTTTTGGTAATCCACGAAAGGCCCTGAATAGTGGAAGTCCTCCATCTGCTTCATGGCCATCTTTAATAAGCTTTTTAGCTTCTAAAAAAAACTCAGATACCAGTTTCTTTTGGGCATCCACCAGCTTGGAAATCCTGGGTTTTAATTCATAGTATTCGTGTTCATCCTGTTCTTTTGGTACAGGCCCTGATATGATCAGGGGAGTTCGGGCATCATCGATTAATACTGAGTCAACCTCATCCACCATAGCATAATGATGTTTCCTCTGAACAAGGTCTTCAGTACTTCGGGACATGTTGTCCCTGAGGTAATCAAAGCCAAATTCATTATTAGTCCCATAAGTAATGTCTGCTTGATAAGCTTGTCTTCGACCCTCTGAATTTGGCTCATACAAATCAATACAATCAACCGTTAAGCCATGAAACTGGAATATTGGGGCGTTCCATTCGGAATCCCTTTTTGCGAGGTAATTATTAACAGTAACTATGTGGACACCTTTACCCGCCAATGCATTCAAATAGGCCGGTAGGGTGGCAACAAGTGTTTTGCCTTCCCCTGTAGCCATCTCTGCAATCTTACCCTGGTGCAAAACGACCCCACCGATTAATTGGACATCATAATGAACCATGTG
Organism: Cyclobacteriaceae bacterium; assembly: GCA_051155775.1. Taxonomy (GTDB): domain Bacteria; phylum Bacteroidota; class Bacteroidia; order Cytophagales; family Cyclobacteriaceae; genus CAYSCZ01. The sequence continues at coordinate 55,182 of DAXETV010000009.1, forward strand.
CCACTCTATCTCGACACCACCAGCTATCCATTTATTGTGCCATACAGCATTACTACCCTTAATCTCAATATTCTTCCTGGTTGCAGCTAGTTGCTTATCGAGCATAGTTGCTTCCACCTCTAACTTTTTGTTTTCTGCAAATCGCCGTGAAGTTTCTTTTACCACTGCAAATGCCTGTGGCATGATATCCATAAGGATTTTTTCTAATACCTCGTTCCTTTCTTCTTCAAGTTTATCAATTTTATTAAACAAGGCTTCCTTCTGTTCCAGTTCAAGATCAGGCTGGTCTTCTATTTGTTTATGAAGATCAGATATTTCGTTATCTATGGATTCTAAACCTTTTCTTATTGTTTCTTTTAATTCCAGCGTTGTATTACGCAATTCCTGATCGGATAATGATTTGAGTTTTTCAAATGCTTTGTTTATCTCTTCTACTCTGGGTGAAAGCGATTTAAGATCACGTTCAGATTTTGTACCAAATACTTTTGAAATGCCCTTGGTGATGAGTTTTAACATAAAACTAACCTTGATTTATAATGGTAAAGTTATCTTGATTTTGGTAAAAACGATTACCAACAATAAATGATTGCTTAAATTTCAATTGTCCCGTTGAAAACTTGCACTGCCGGGCCTGTAAGCCATATGTTCGTAAATCTTCCATTAGATTTTTGTTGAAAAGTCACTTTCAGGTTCCCCCCCTTACTTTTTACATGAATGGAATTTGATTTTGTTTTCGCACCTAAAGCCAGTGCAGAAGCTGTTATGCCTGTACCACAAGACATGGTTTCATTCTCAACCCCTCGCTCATAAGTCCTGATTTCTAATCTATCATTATCCTGTCGCTGAACAAAATTAACGTTGGTACCTTCCGGTCTATATTTTTCACTATATCGAATCTCCCCGCCTGTTTTCACCACGTCTATAGAAGTAATATCTTCACAGAATACTATATGGTGCGGTGATCCCGTATTTACAAAAGCCTCATATGTAGTAAGCCACTGAACATGATCTATATCTTTCAGATTAATACTTATTGATTGATCTTCATTCTGAATACCATGATGTAATCCGTCGCAGGCGTAAAAACTGATAAGATTTATTGTGGGTTTAATGACTTTATAAAAGTGTTTGACTGCACATCGACTACCATTTCCGCAAAAGCTCCGGGTACCGTCAGGGTTATAAAAGTCTAAATTAAAGTCTGCTTTAGTGTGGCTGGTAATTATTATCAATCCATCTGATCCGATGCCGAAATTCCTATCGCATAGATATGAAATAGAAGCGCTGTTTAATGAAGGATAATCATTGCTGCTCTGATCAATGATTATAAAATCATTTCCAGCACCCTGATATTTGAAAAAATCCAATCTCATGAATATGAGAAGGTTGGATGTTATTTGCTTGCTTTTTGCTTGATCTTAGCTGCTTTTCCTTTTCTACCACGCAGATAAAAAAGACGAGCCCTTCTGACCTTACCCCGTTGTAACACTTCTATTTTTTCAATATTTGGAGAAAGTATTGGGAAAATCCTTTCAACAGCGATTCCACTTGAAACTTTCCTCACGGTAAATGTTTCTCCATTAGAGTTCGGGTTTTTTCTCTGAAGAACCACTCCCTGAAATTGCTGAACTCTTTCTTTATTACCTTCTCTTATTTTATAATGTACACTTATGGTATCCCCTGGTGCAAATTTGGGCATCTTTCCCCTTACTTCAGAAAACTCATTTTCGACCACTTTGATCAGATCTTCCATAACTATGATTTTGGATTTTTAAAAAGAACTGCAAATATAGCATAATAGCCTGTAAGAGGTCTGATTTGAGTCAAAATTAACTTTGATTTTTTTTAATCTTTACTTCAAATGAAAAGTAGCTGTATTTATCATCCATTTTATAAAATTCATATACGAGCTTTTGACCTGTCTTCCTTGCCATATCAATAAACCCTAATCCGGCAGTTCCTTTATCTGAAAAACCTGTTTCAGACATCACCTGCTTATAATATGCTCTTAACTGCTGTGCATCCATGCTGTTAATTTCTTCAAGGTTTTTCCGCATGTCCCCCACAGCATCATTTTCAATTAGATTCCCTGTTATTATTTTATAAAAGTATTTTCTAGATACCACCATGATCATCTCAGAATTTAATAAATGTGGTTCTTTGGTTGCATGATGCCCTAAATTTTGAAAAGATTCTACCAGGGTTTGGTTAAACTTCTTCCTTACTTTTTTATCTTCTTCGAGATTTTGTACGGCTTCCTCCAGAGAATCTAAAATTATGGATATCAGGTCAAAAGAGATACTTCCTTTGTGCAGAAGCAAAATGGTGGGATCATAAATATTCTTATATAATCTTAAATAATCCATTGAAGAAATTTAGAAAGCTAAAATAAGATATTAAATATAATGTTAATTAATTACAGTGTCTTGTTTTGAATTTGAAGAAACTTACCTTTTCATTTTTACTTGTTTTTAGCATATTCCCATTATCATCAGGATCAAATGAATGGGAACTCAGAAAAAATAAGCATGGAATAAAAGTATTTAGCAGGGAGGTGAAAAACTGGCCTTTCAACGAGTTGAAGGCTGTTATGGTCGTTGATTTCCCCATGAAAATGGTGGTTGACCAGCTTAGAGCTATTGAAGATTATCCCGGGTGGGTATATTCTTGTGATGAATCAAAAATAATCTCTGAATCTAAAAACAAAATTGTTTATTATTTGAATTTTGATGCTCCCTGGCCGGTAAAAGACAGGGATATCGTCATAGAATCTGAGATTGAAGAATTCAAATCCATTGTTAAGCTTAAAGGAGAGGCTACACATACATACTTAGCCGAGACAGATGGAAGCGTTAGAATACCTTATTTCCATAGCGAGTATACAATTAGAATCATAGACCAAAATACTACTGAGATTAATTATCAGGTAAAATTGGATCCTGGAGGTTGGTTACCTTCATGGATCGTAAACCTTGCGAGCAATCAAGGCCCTTATGTTAGCTTTTATAACCTGAAAAAAAAGTTACAGCGTGAGGGTGTCGACAAATAAAAAAGCCCCTGAATATCTCTAAACAAGGGCTTCTTAATGATATAATATTATCTATGCTACAGCCTTCTTTTTCAAGGAGGATTTACTGGTTTCAAGGTCAACAACTACCGGCGTTGCTATGAAAACAGAGGAATAAGTACCGATGAGAATTCCTACTAAAAATGCAAAAGAGAATCCTTTTAGCGAAGGCCCTCCAAATATGAATAGAATAATAATAACAATTAAAGTAGTGGCAGAGGTGATAAGTGTTCTGCTCAATGTTAGATTTAAAGACTCGTTAATAACTTTAACAATGTCCGAGCCGGCTTTTATGCCCAAATTCTCTCTTATCCGGTCAAACACTACCACAGTATCGTTTATTGAATAACCGATGATCGTAAGGATTGCAGCCACAAAGACCTGATCGATCTCAAAGGATATACCCAGCAGATTTGCTATAGCAAAAGCCGAAAGCACGAATAAAGTATCATGAAACAAAGCAACTACAGCCCCCGTGCTAAATTGCCATTTCCTAAACCTGGCCAGGATGTAAATGAAAATAGCTAATAATGCCAGTGAACCCGATAGATAGGAGGAATTCTTGATATCATCAGCAATGGTAGCCCCAACTTTGGTGGAGCTGGCGATGCTGAAGTTGTTTTGCCCTAAATTATCATCGTTTGCTGTAAATGATAAACCCAATGACTGCTCTATTCCAGCAATAAGTTGTCCTCTAACTTCCAAATCAGCTTCATCTGAGGGATCATTTATTAGATAGCTGGTAGTGATTTTCAGAATATTATTAGCCCCAAAAGTTTTAACTTCCACACCTGACTGATCAAAACTTTTCTTCAAAGAGGATTCTAATTTGGAAGGAGCAACAGGGTCCGTAAAATTAATAACGTAAGACCTTCCTCCTTTAAAATCAACACCTAAGGTTAACCCCTTAACCACCATCGCTACTATTCCTAATCCAATAAATATTGCGGAGAATGTGTATGCTAACTTCTTCTTGCTTAAGAAATCAAAATTCAAACTGGTTAGCAGGTTCTTAGAAAATGGTGTCGTAAATGAGATTTTCTCCTTATCCCCATTTTTAGTGACCCATTCTACAACTACCCTGGTTATAAAAACCGCTGAGAAAAAAGAGCATATAATTCCTATGATCAATGTAATTGCAAAACCTTTCACAGGACCCTGACCAAAATTATATAAAATCAGTGCTGCGAGTAATGTGGTGGCATTGGCATCAAAAATGGACCAATAAGCCTTTTTATAACCGCTATTGATAGCCACTTTAAGAGATGCGCCATTTCTAAGCTCTTCTTTGATCCTTTCAAAAATCAAGACATTAGCATCTATAGACATACCAATGGTTAGCACTATTCCGGCTATACCGGGTAAAGTAAGTGATGCACTGAGCTGTGCTAAAATTCCAAGTATGAAAAATACATTAAAAAACAAGGCAAGAATGGCTACCAGGCCACCACCGGAATAATAGGCTGCCATGAAAATAATCACAATACCAAGCCCGGCCAATATGGATATTATACCTTGAGCTTGTGCTTGTTTACCCAATGAGGGGCCAATAACGACATCCTCGACAATGGTTGTTGGTGCGGGAAGCGTTCCCGCCTTCAGAATATTGGCCAGGTCCTGTGCCTCCTCAATGGTAAAGTTTCCTGTAATGGATGAACTACCATTTGGGATCTCACCCTGAACAACCGGTGCGGAATAGACATAACCATCTAAAACAATGGCTATCCTCCTATTAATGTTATCTGCTGTGAGATTTCTCCAGATACGAGCACCTCTGGCATTCATTTTCATAGAAATTGCAGGAGCAGAACTTTGGTCGTAATCCTGTCTGGCATCAGAGATTACTTCACCTGTCAATGGTGCCTTACCTCCCCTGGATACTTGTATTGGATATAATTCAATGTATTTGGTATCGTCTACTGCGCTGCCCGACTCATTCGGTTTTACCGCCCAAAGAAATTTCAGATTTGATGGTATCAGATTCCTTACCTCTTTTCGATTTAATATTCGATTAATCTTAGCAGTGTCTTTTAACTCATAAATCAACGCCCGCTGTGAACGTAATAATGAAAACAGTGGGGACACTGTTTGGAAGGCCGAATCAAGATCAGACTCATCTTCAAGTTGCGAAGCTAAATCTGATCCTGTAGTATCCTGAACTGAATCAGCACGTACAATCGTTTCATCAGGTTCGTCAGAGTTCTCTGTCAGCAAGCTTTCCAGGCCTTCATCTCTTTCCTTCAAGGTATCTTTAGCCAAAGGTTCCACATCCTCCGATAATGATTCAAGATTATCAGCAGCGCCCTCTTCCAATTCTAATTGTTCATTGAGTTTCTCTTCTTCGACTAGGAAACTATTAATGTTTTGAAGGATGTCTGCTATTTCATTAATCTCATAAACCTGCCAAAATTCAAGCTTTGCCACACCTTGAAGCAAGTTCCTGACCCTTTGAGGATTGTCTACACCCGGTAATTCAATTTGGATTCTTCCTGTACCCTGTAATCTTTGAATATTGGGTTGAGAAGTACCAAAACGATCAATCCTGGTCCTTAAAATATTGAATGCCCTATCTATAGCATAATCTACCTCGGTCCTGATTACATCGAGCACTTCTTCATCAGTAGAATTTAAGCTTATCCTTCCTCTGTTACCAGTGGTAGCAAAATAATAACTGAGTTTTTGGTTAGGTGCGTTTTCTTTAAATGCAGTGTAGAATTCATCTACAAAATTGGATTGATTTTGCCTCACAGCGCTATTGGCATCTTCAATCGCATTTAAAAAAATCGAATCAGTATTGTTTCCGCTAAGTCCTTTTACAATCTCAACCGGTGACACTTCCAGGGTAACATGCATACCTCCCTGCAAATCAAGTCCTAAGTTTAGCTCTGTTTCCTTTATTTCTTTATAAGTATAAGCTATACCCAAAAGATTAAAGACTGGTTCATTCCAGACAGAGTCTAAGTAGCTTTGCTTTTTGCTGTAATCAATATTTCCGGTTGAATCAGCTGCATACATATTTGCATCCTGCACAACACCTTTTGACACAAAAACAAAGGATAGATAATAGATACATAACAATGTAATGACAACGGTGAGTATGACTACTCCTAATTTATTTTTCATTTGTTATAGGTTTTAATGTTCTGGCAGTAAAGCCAATAATTACTATAGAGTCAATTTAAAAATGCCTGAGCTGCCCTTAATTATGGTGCATTGGGGGATATGATCCGGGGAATTAGAATTCTATAAAATGAATCGGCGATAGAACTAAGCGTAAAGGGAACGACTTCTTCGGATTCACTATTAAGGTTGATGTCGAAAATCCAAAAAAATTGATGCGTAACGAAAACCTGGGCTGCGTATGAGAAAAAGTCTACGTTGCTATGAACTTTTATTTCGTGGCTCTCTGTGCCCTTATTTTGTTGGCCCCCCTCGGAATTTAAAACATTTGCATTTGTGGACAATCCGACCGCTAGAACAGTACAAATCATCAGGTAAATCATGGCCTTCAAAAAGTCTTTTGACATATCCTCAATTGTAAAAGAATTGCAAAAGTAAATTAAATCTTGAGTTTACGAAATATTTGATTGACTGCCCTAACTTTCTTTGGCTGCGATGAATTCAAATCCCCATGCTTCACTGCCTTCATAAAAGTCCAGTGTTACTCCACTTAAAAACATCACATGCTTTTTTGAAAGATATATTTGAATGTCTTTGATAAATAGTTCCATATCATCACTCTTTTTAGTATCAAATCCGAGAAGATAATTAATACCGGCGCATCCTACACCCCCTTTTATGCCAACCCTCAACCCATAATCATCGGGTATATTCTTTTTTTGAATGATTTTTTTTATTTCTATTGCTGCTTTCTCTGTTATTTGAATAATATTTTCCAATTTATTTAACGGTATAAAATATCTTCTAAATTTAAAAATGATTTGTAATTAGAAATCAATCACACAATGGATCAGTTTATAGAACTTCTTAAAATATTAATTCCAGCGCTTGCAGTTCTGTACGGAATGTACCTTGTAATGCGGTCATTTCTGGGAAGGGAAATGGAAAAATTGAAAATTGATGGCAAGCTAAATAATAGAGAAACTGTGCTACCAATACGCTTACAAGCCTATGAGCGGATATGCCTGCTGTTGGAAAGAATTAGCCCAACCCAGATAATTCCCAGGGTCAACAAGCCAGACTTTACAGGAAGAGACTTACAATCTGAATTAATAAGGGAAATAAGGGAAGAATTCAACCATAATCTATCCCAGCAACTTTATATGAGTGATGAATCGTGGGGATTGGTTAGAAAAGCAAAAGAAGACGTGATTACCTTGATTAACGAGTCTGCAAATGACCTGGAAGAAGATTCCAGAGGTATCGATTTAGCAAGGATCGTTTTTGAAAAAGCTGCAGGTAGAGAAGATTCTGTTGTAATTGCTTTAAATTTTATAAAAAATGAAATTAGAGAAATATTTTAATTACTTTTCTACAGATTTTATCGACCAGAATCAATTAAATATAGAATAAACGATTTTCTAGCCCGATTCATACTGCCATGAAACACAAAACAGCATTTATTGTAGGGGCTACAGGACTTGTTGGAAAAGCATTGCTAAACCTGCTTTTCAAGGAAAAATATTATGATCGGATCATTGTGCTTACCAGAAGGCCAATAGACATTAAAGAAAAAAGACTCGAGGAACTGATTATAAAAAACTTCGACCTACTCGATCAATATAAAGATTGGCTGACAGCAAATGACTACTACTGTTGTCTTGGCACTAGCTTAAAGAAAGCAGGTTCACACGAGGAATTCAGAAAAGTTGATTTGGAATATCCTTTGAAAATTGCTTCCATAGCTGAAGAACATCCCTCATTTGAAAGTTTTATGTTGGTGTCCTCCGTAGCTGCTAATCCAAACTCAGCTGCGACATACAATCGAGTAAAAGGTGAATTGGAGCAGGAACTAAGAAAATTAAATCTAAATTCTTTACATATTTTCAGGGCTTCTTTATTGGTTGGGCCAAGAGAAGAATATAGGCCTGGGGAGATTGCGGCTAGATTATTGACTAAAATCCTTTCTTTCTTCATCATAGGCTGGAAAAGAAATTTTGCTTTAGTGAAAGCAGAAGAAGTTGCAAAAGCCATGTTTAATCAAGCAAAAAATGGCCTGAAAGGAATCCATGTATACCGCCCTGCCCGAATCAGAAAAATTTCCCAGTGATTGCCGTAATTCAAAGGGCTGCAAAAGCTTCCGTAATTATCAATAGACAGTATCAGAAAGAAATCGGAGAAGGTTTGGTTTTACTTATCGGAATAGAAGACCAGGACGGCGCAGAGGATATCAAATGGTTAAGTAAGAAAATAGTAAACTTAAGGATATTTAATGATGCGCATGGAGTTATGAATAAGAGCTTACTTGAGATTGACGGTGAGCTAATGGTTATCAGCCAGTTTACTTTACATGCAAGTACTAAAAAAGGTAACCGCCCTTCCTACATAAAAGCCGCCAAACCAGATATTGCAATACCTATATATGATAATTTTGTTGAGAATTTATCAATTAATCTTGGTAAAGATATAATTACAGGTGAATTTGGTGCCGACATGAAAGTCAGTCTTGTTAATGACGGGCCAGTGACCATAATTATTGATACAAAGGATAAAAAGTAAGTTTGTAGTGATAGTAAAAAAAGCTCTCAGCGCCTCTGAGAGCTTTGGCATACACGAACGTTAGAAATAAGGTAGGATTTATTCAAAAATAATTTTTAAAAGAAAAAAAGCAAAGTCATAGACCTAAGTAAAATAATTCATTTCTTATCAGATAAAGACTCTTATTCTGTAAAACCTAACCGTATCCAAATTATACATACTCACATCTCTGTCATTGCCATAGTAGATGATGTGGTGTACAAAATCAAAAAACCGGTCAAGTTTGAATTTTTAGACTTTTCGTCCCTTTCGAAAAGGGAGCATTATTGTAATGAAGAAGTGCGGCTAAATGAAAGGTTAACGCGTAATGTTTACTACGGCGTGGTTCCAATATTTGAATTAAATGGGATATTGAATTTTGACAAGGGTAACATTGTGGAGTTTGCAGTAAAAATGAGACGTCTGGATGAAAATGGTTTTTTGGACAATTTGATTAATAAACCTGATTTCGAGCGGAAAATCCTTGATGAAGCGGTCAAAAAATTGACCCGCTTCTATCAATCTTCTGATACTAATATTCAAAAAATACCTGCCGAATCATTTAAGACCATAGATGCAACCATAAAGGAAAATATTAAGATAAGGGGCCCCTTCATTGGCCAGTACTTAAGCAATCATAGTGCAGATTTCATCAAAACATACCAGTTGGGTTTTCTTCGTGAAAATAAAGCCAGGATCATGAGCCGCATCGAACAGGAATTAGTAATCGACGGTCATGGTGATTTAAAACTTGAGCATTTTCATTATCAGGATGGTGTATTGAACATTTATGATTGTATAGAATTCAATCCGAGGATCAGGGAAGTAGACCTTCTTAGCGACATAGGATTTATGTTGATGGACCTCGACCTTAACCGACATCATGAAGATGTTGAATACCTAAAACAGCAGTTTGCTGACAGATTAAAGGGTTATGATCCCGAAATTTTAGACTTCTACATGTGCCATAGGGCACTGGTGGTTGGTATGATCAAGCATCTTAAATCTGAGGAAGATGAAGTGCCTCATTCAGACCGCGAAGAGGCAAAAGAAAAAAGTAAAAAACAATATAGCCTGGCATTAAGATATGCCACAGCCGGTAGTCAGCCAACAATATTTATCATCTTTGGGCGCATTGCATCTGGAAAATCCAAGCTGGCCAGGTGGTTATCAAAGGAGTTATTACTTGATCATTTGAATTCAGATGTGATAAGAAAACAAATGATAGAGCGGGACACCTTAACCAAAGATGATCTTTACAGCGAAGATCAAAAGATAAAAAATTACCAAATACTCATAGACGATTGCTTGAATATTGCGAGTGCAAAGGGGGCGGTAGTTTGTGATGCCACATTCTCCTCTCTAAATTATTTGGATATTCTGAAGCAAAAAATAAGCAATAAAAATATCAATCTAATCTTTGTAGAAACATTTGCTGACGATAAAGAAATAAAAAGACGATTGAAGGCCAGGGAAAACAAAAAGAACATAGCCTCTGATGCTCGGTTACAGGATTTTGAAAAATTAAAAGATAACCTCTCGGTTAAAGACATTAAAGGTTTGGGAAAAGCAATAAGTATTCACACAAACGGACCTTTTGAAGAAACGATTAATCAATTTTTTGATCAAATGCATTCCTTAATGAAAGCTTAACCAAACAAAATCCAATCGCTTGTAGTATATCACTACATGAAGATTTTGATTTTCATCTGGTGTCTGATCATCTATTTTGTTTGTAATCCACTTATGTCCTCAGGTCAATTTCATTTGATTGGTGATGCAGATTACATGCCCGATGGCTGCATCATGCTTACTCCGGATGAGCAATACCGGGAAGGTATCGCCTACAGTATTGACAGAATTGATCTACGTCAACATTTTGAAATAGACTTTGATATTTATCTGGGCGATAAAGATGAAGGTGCTGACGGAATCACTTTTGTTATGCACAATGATGTAAGGGAATTTGAAGCCTACGGAAGCTGGGGGGAATGCATGGGTTATGGCCGTTTCAATCCGTATTCACCGGGTAATTCCATTGATCCTTCCATAGCTATTGAATTTGACACATACCAGAATCCCTGGCAAAATGACCCCGGTTGCGACCACATCGCCTACCTGGAAAACGGTATTAACCTTCATGAAAGCTATTGGCATAATGATAACGACGATTACGATATCGAGGATGAATACTTACACAGCTTTCGTTTTACCTGGGACCCCTCAGAAATGATTATGACCGTTTACTTTGACGGAGCAAAAATCTATGAAGCCAAAAAAGACATAATAAATGAAATATTCGACGGTGAAACCAGAGTAATCTGGGGGTTCACAGCTTCAACCGGCCGAAAGCATAACCTTCAATACTTCTGTCTGAAACGCTTCACATAGAATGGTATGAGAACTCGTTTATCAGTCTATTCCAAAAAATGTCTTTATGTTTCTCCTTGAAAAATGCAAAATGGCCAACAGATGGAATATTTAATTCCGATGGCTTGTAATGGTAGTGGTATATTTCAGCATTGGCATAGCTTGTTAATAGCGCTTGTACTGCTTTTTTAGGGGCAAAAAAATCATCCTCGAAACTATATGCTATAATTTGGGAGCGAAACTTGGAAAAAGATTCTTTGGCCATATAAATGTGACCAAAAAGGTAGTCTTTGCTTCTTCCCCACTTAGCCCATTCTTCTGCAACACCACCCGGCAGGTCCTCAAATAAGCCAAATGATTTGGCTGGAAAATAGCCAAGTAGTTTTGAAAAAGGAGGAATAAGAAAGTGCCAAAAAGCAAACACTTTCATCCGGTTAAAGCCATCCCAGTGCCCCCAGTAACCTGATTGTGACCCAATAAAAAACGCTTTATCAACTTTATGATTATTTGGGGCCAGGCCAAACATTTGCCCTCCTACGCTATGCGCTACCAGGTATACAGGAGCGCCATTGGCGTTGTTTTTAGCATACCTGATCACCGCACTTAAGTCAAAAACCCCCCATTGATGAAGATAGGGTTTAAAATTTTTTGTCTGATCCGGTTTGGATTGCTCAATACCACGATAATTAAACAGTATTGTCAGGTATCCCTGAGTGGACAAGTGTTTAGAGAATTTATGATAATATCTCAGCTTAACACCCATGGCTGGTGCTATGATGACCAACGCTTTGGGTGATAAAGAATCATAAATCTTAATTGGAAGGTCTAATCCGTCTTCAGTTGATATCCAGGATAGCTGACCCATTAAAGCATATATTTAACACAATTAAAAAATTCACACTTAAATCCATTACCATATTTAATTGCAGGATCAAAATATCTTTGAGGTAATTAATCCCAGATAGGTCGCAAAAATACCAAATCCTAAACTCAAAAAAATATAAAAAAATGATTGATAGATATCATCGGAAGACATAAGATTAAAGCTTTCTGCGGAAAATGTAGAGAAAGTAGTAAATCCACCACAAAACCCGGTGGACAATAGAAAAACCCATTCTTTTGGTAGTTTATAAGTTAACCCAACAAGAATACCTAATAAAAACGAGCCAATAACATTCACCGTTAAGGTCCCATACGGTATAGTAGAAATAATTCTGGTAGAAATATAAAGCTGCACAAGGTATCGAAATATACTGCCAATGAAGCCTCCCAGCCCAATAAGGATTAAATTTTTAATCATCCGACAATAACTTTAGTTGATGGTCCGAGTAATCTTTTAAGTCATCGAAAAAAGGAATAAAAAGATTGTCCAGTTCATCAAAATGATGCGCTAAGTCCTTAATAGCAACTTTCATATTATTCTCATAGTTTGTTCTTTTTGAAAGTCCTTTTAATGATTCATCTACTCCACTAAAGGTACTGTAATGATAGAGCCAATTATCAATTTTCATTAAAGTAAAAACCCGTAATGCCTTATTGTTCAGTATGTCAACATTTCTATCAATAGCGCTGTAAAAGTTCTTAATAAATTTAATGAAGTCTGTTTTTGAATATCTCTGCCAATGATAAGTCAGAAGGTAATCGTAAAAAACATCCAGGATCACCCGGCTATAGTGCCGGTGGTTAATCCATAATATTCCCCTGCTTTTTATTACATTAGGATGCTTATCAGTAAATTCGTCAATGCGCCGATGCAGGATAATCCCGCGTTTAATTTTTTCAGCGTAATTTTCAATTTCCTTTCCTCTAACGAAATCTGCTATAAAGTTTCCTACAATAATGTCCTCACGGCCACCGGATAAATATATGTGAGCCAGATAATTCATAGGAAAGTAATATAATTGTTTATACTTTATCAGCTTAAGAACGCATTAAAACAATCGCTTTATTTCTAATATTAAAATTGCTAATTTTAAAATTTAAAGCTTATCTGGTGCATATGTATAGGTCACGTCTTAATGTTTTGGTGCAGTTAGCCCGGGTGGATGGGGTGATAGTGCAAGATGAAATTGACCTAATCAATAAGATCGGAAAGGCAAATGGCATGTCTTCAGCGGAGATTAGTGAGAGCTTTGATGACCCGGGATTTATCGGGGATTTAAAAGATCTTTCTGACGATGAAAAATATGATTTATTGTATGATATTATTAAGCTGATGAAAATTGATGGCAGACTGTATCAGGAAGAGATCATGTTTTGCGCTAAGGTGGCATCAAAACTGGGTTATGACCAGGATGTGCTCCTTAAATTAATGCTAAAAATCTATAGAGATCCACACATTTCCACCGATCGTGATTCTTTAAAAGCAACCATTCAAGAGCATCTCATAAAACAATAATTATTTATTTGGACTTTCAGGAATATTTTAACAAAGTCCTAAACTTACTTCACCTGGAGTGGGAAGAAGATAGAAGGCAATATCAGGACAAGGTTATGAGAACCTCCTTAAAGGAGCGTGTCAACCAGGGCGTTTGCTGGTACCCGGTAATCGTCAAACGGTCCTATCTTGGAATGGGCGAAAAAATGGTGGTGGAAATAGAGCGCACCGAAAAGAGAAAACAACCTCATGCATTAACCTCTGGATCTTCCGTAAATCTTTTTGTTAATTCAGGCGATAGCGGGCAGCATGCCGCCGGTGTGATCAGCTACCTAAGGGAGGATATCATGAAAATCATCCTCAACAAAGACGATATACCAGAGTGGATTGATAAGGGCAAATTAGGTGTTAACCTGTTATTTGATGAATCCACCTATGAGGAGATGAAGTTGAGCCTTAAGAGAATGAAATCTGTACAAGAGGGCCGGATAAAGGAGTTAAGAGATGTAATATTTGGCCTAACCGAGCCATCCTTCAATCAAAAAACCATATCGTTAGAGATAAACAATCTAAACAATAGGCAAAATGAAGCACTGCAGTTAATCCAATCAGCACAAGACATTGCAGTCGTCCACGGACCGCCGGGAACCGGAAAGACCACCACCCTTGTAGAATCAATCATCAAAACTTTAGAAATCCAGCAGCAAGTGCTGGTAACCGCCCCAAGCAATGCCGCGGTTGACCTGATCGTTGAAAAACTGACCTTAAAGAACGTGTCGGTCATTAGAATAGGCCATCCGGCAAGGGTCACTGAAGAGGTATTGAACAATACCCTGGATTCCAAGATCGCCAACCATGACAGCTACCGCGATTTGAAGAAGGGAAGGAAAAAATCGGAAGAACTGAAAAAACTTGCTTTTAAGTACAAAAGAAAATACGGCAGGCAAGAACGTGCTCAACGCAGGCTACTCTTTGAAGAAGCGGGCAGGGTAAGGATAGAAGCTGAAATGTTGGAAAGCTATATCATTAACCAACTCTTGTCGTCAGCACAGGTGGTTGCATGTACCCTCATCGGAGCTAATAACGGCCTTTTGAGAGGAAAACAATTCCAGACTGTATTCATCGATGAAGCATCCCAGGCTATGGAACCTGCTTGCTGGATACCAATATTTAAAAGCAACCGGGTAGTCATGGTCGGCGATCACTTTCAGTTGCCGCCAACCATAAAATCCTTGGATGCAGCTAAGCAAGGCTTATCAACCACACTTTTTGAAAGAGCAATAAAAAATAATAACTGCTCTACCATGCTCGATGAGCAATACCGCATGCATGAGGAAATCATGTCATTTTCCAGTAAATATTTCTATTACAACCAGTTGAAAGCAGCAAGTACCATCCGGGAAAGGCAGCCTTTAGCATCTCCTCCCATCATGTTCATCGATCTTGCAGGCAGTGGATATACCGAAGACTATGATAAAAATCTCAGCACATTTAACCTTGAAGAAGCAAAATTTGTCCTGACCCGTTTAAACCGGCAGGTGGAAGCGATGGAAGGTAATGCAAATGATTTTACCGTCTCCATCATCACACCTTATAAAGCACAGGTGGAAGTCTTCAGGGGCCTCCTTCCCGGTTATCCTGCTTTGCCGGCTTTAAAAAGTCAGTTTTCTGTAAACACAGTAGATTCATTCCAGGGGCAGGAGAAAGATATTATTTATATATCCCTGGTGAGGTCCAACAAAGACGGGGAAATTGGTTTTTTGAAGGATATACGCAGAACGAACGTAGCCCTGACCAGGGCAAAACATCAGTTGGTAGTGGTTGGCGACTCCGCCACCTTAGGCACGCATGATTTTTATGCCCGGCTAGTAGACCACTTCCAGAAAAGGGGTGCTTATAAAAGTGTGTTTGAATTGCAGCAGATTACAGGGTGAAGCAGGCTAACCCGGGAATAGCAAATTAGGTCCCGAAAAAAAACATTTATACCGATATCCTGCACCGTTATTATCACATTGTCAGTTATCTCAATGCTTCCCTTTGTTGCTCAATTGGGTATTTATGAAATGACCACATCCATTCATTTAGGACAGAGCCTAGAGCAGCCTAACTCATAGCTAGAATTCCTCGTAATTCTGGCGATCCATCAATCATTTGAAATCATTCTTAAAATAAAAAAAGGCACGCATTCGAAGATCGAATTACGTGCCCTAATCACCAACCTAACCTAATTATGAAAAACTTAATTCTCTAATTATGTCAATGTAATAAACCTACAATGTGCAGCATAAGTTTCAGTTGGTGATAGAAAAATTCAAGAAATAAAAGCAGATGCAATTTTTATATATTAATTAATTATTAAATAATTATTTCTTTTTTGTTACAAAAAACTAAAAGACAACTATTAGGTAGTAAGGAAGTTTGAAAAGTATCTTTGTGGCAAAATTTCATTTAGGTGAATAAAGATTTATTTACAACGATATTTAATTCACAACTCAAGACGCTATCCAGGTCTATTACCGAAAAAAAGGATGTCTATCATTTAAAGGGTCTGCGTGGAAGCTATGATTCTTTAATTTCGACGCAAGTAATAAACCAGGCACCTCATTTAAATCATGTTTTTGTATTTGATGATAAAATAGAATCAACATACTTTCAAAATGATTTGCAAAATCTCCTTGGAAGGCCGGATGTTTATCTTTTCCCAACATCGTATAAGCGTCCTTACCATTATGAAGAGATTGAAAATGCCAATGTGCTGCTTAGAACAGAAGCTCTTGGTGCTTTAAACCAGGCCCATGCAAAGCGTGGAGTGATTATCACCTGCTATGCTGAATCCCTGCTGGAAAAAGTCATCAACAGGCAATCATTGCTGGAAAATACCTACCCGGTTAAGAAGAATGATGACTTAGATGTCGCTTTTCTTGATGAGTTTTTAATTGAATATGGATTTGAGAAGACGGATTTTGTATATGAGCCCGGTCAGTATGCAGTAAGAGGAGGCATTATAGATGTATTTTCTTTTAATGGCGATTATCCATATCGCATTGAGTTATTTGGCGACGCAGTGGATTCTATAAGATTATTCGATCCAAACAGCCAACTATCAAAAGATGAGGTACCGGAGTGCTTTATCATTCCTAACCTTCAGTCTAAGTTATTCAAAGAGACCAGGCATTCATTTCTGGATTTTGTTTCGCCAAACACTATTTTTTGGTTTAAAGATTTAAAGCATACACTAGATACTATAAATCAAAACCTGGAAAAAGTTGAAGAAAATTTTAAAGATATTCTAAAAGTAACCAATAATACAAAGACTGTTTTAGAGCCTAACGAGTTGTTTGAATCCCTTCCCTATTTCCAGAGAAAAATAAAAGATTTTTCGATTGTGGAGTTTGGGAATAGATACCATTTAGGTTCCGGGTTTAGCCTGGATTTTAATATTAAACCTCAGCCATCCTTCAACAAAAACTTTGATTTAATTATTGAAAACCTGAATGGATATTATGAAAAAGGCTATGAAATCATTATTTCGGTCGAATCAGAACAACAACATGAACGATTAAAAAGAATTTTTGACGAAATAGATCCTGATCTAACCTATCAAATATTAAATTATTCACTAAGAGGAGGATTTATAGATGAGGATAACCGGGTTGTATTCTATACTGACCACCAACTCTTTAATCGTTACTTTAAATTCAAGGCCAAAGAGAAGTTTTCAAAATCAAAATCCTTAACCCTTAAGGAGCTCAAAACCTTACAACCAGGGGATTATGTGGTGCATATTGATTACGGGGTAGGCAGGTTCGCGGGACTCGATAAAGTAGAAGTAAATGGAAGTAGTCAGGAAGCTGTAAGATTAGTTTACAGAGATGATGATCTTTTATATGTTGGTGTTCATTCATTGCATAAAATTTCAAAGTATTCAGCCAATGAAGGCGTAAGACCTACAATAAATAAGTTAGGCTCTCAGGAGTGGGAGAATAAAAAAAAGAAAGTAAAAAAGAAGGTTAAAGACATAGCCAAGGATTTGATAAACTTATACGCTAAAAGAAAAGCTGCGCCTGGTTTTGCATTCCCGCAAGATAATTATTTACAAACGGAGTTAGAGTCCTCTTTCATCTATCAGGATACACCTGACCAGGCTAAAGCAACCGACGATGTAAAAACTGACATGGAACAGCCACATCCTATGGATAGACTAATTTGTGGTGATGTAGGGTTTGGAAAAACCGAAGTAGCTATCAGGGCCGCATTCAAGGCTGTTAGTAATGGCAAACAAGTCGCAGTTTTGGTTCCAACCACGATACTGGCATTGCAGCATTATAATACGTTCAAAGATCGATTATCAAATTTCCCTGTCAATGTTGAGTTTGTTAATCGTTTTAGGTCAACCAAAGAAATTAAAAAGGTTATCAAGAATTTATCTGAGGGTAAGGTTGACATTCTCATTGGCACGCATAGATTGGTAAATAAGGATGTGATTTTTAAAGAATTAGGTTTACTCATTATAGACGAGGAGCAGAAGTTTGGTGTAAAAATTAAAGAAAAGTTAAAAGAAATAAGAGTTAATGTTGATACACTGACATTAACAGCTACACCAATTCCACGAACCTTACAATTTTCTTTAATGGGATCCAGAGATTTGAGTATAATCTCGACACCTCCACCTAACAGGCAGCCTGTGGTAACTCAAGTCTTTGAATATCAGAAAACAATTATCAGGGATGCAATTCATAAAGAAATAAAAAGGGGTGGTCAGGTATTTTTTGTACATAACCGAATAAAAGATATAGAGCACGAAGCAAATGTAATTCTATCCTTAGTTCCAGATGCGAGAATTGGTATCGCACATGGTCAAATGGAAGGTGATAAGCTGGAAAAAGTTATGTTAAAGTTTATAAATGGTGATTATGATGTGCTTGTATCGACCAATATTATTGAGTCCGGGCTGGATATACCCAACGCCAACACGATAATTATCAACAGGGCACATATGTTTGGCTTATCAGATATTCATCAAATGAGAGGCCGGGTAGGTAGATCAAACACGAAAGCATATTGCTACTTATTAGCTCCCCCAACAGCTTCCCTTACATCGGAAGCGAAGAAACGGTTGAATACAATTGAGGAATTTTCTGACTTAGGGGACGGAATAAAAGTATCTATGAGAGATCTTGATATTAGAGGGGCTGGTAATCTACTCGGAGGAGAGCAAAGTGGTTTTATATCTGATTTAGGGTATGATATGTATCACAAAATCCTTGATGAGGCTGTTCAGGAACTTAAAGAAAAAGAGTTTAAAGATTTGTTCAAAAATGTTTCTGAAAGCTCTATAAATCAGGTGATCAAAAATGAGTGTTCAATTGAAACAGATTTTGAAATTCTTTTTCCAGATACTTATATAAGTAATATATCCGAAAGACTAAGCCTGTACAATGAACTAGATAATCTGAAAGATGAAAATGACTTAGAATCCTATAAAAAATCCCTTGCTGATCGTTTTGGGCCTTTACCAAATGAAGTGAAAGAATTAATAAAAACTATACCGCTCAGATGGAATGCGATAGAGATAGGTTTTGAGAAACTTATAATAAAAAATAACATTATGAAATGTTACTTTAAATATTCTAAAGATGAAGATTATTATAATTCTGAAATTTTTACTAACATATTAGAATACGTCAAACAAAACGGTAAATATTGCAGACTCAAAGAATACAAGAACAAACTGATATTGATTTTTAACGATGTAAAAAATATTGATATTGCAAATGAATTGCTTGAAGAAGTTAAAAATATAGAAGTTGTTGCCTAGTATGCTATAATATAGTTTAATCATCCCGCGTTTCCTCAATACATTATTCATTTAATTATTGCAATAAATTATTATATTTGAAATATTTGTATTTATTCATAATCAATGTGAATTAACTTAAACAGGTAATGAGAAAAATGAAAAGTTTGTTATTGTCATGCGCATTAATTTTAATAATGCCTATCTTAATCTCCTCATGTAATTTTATTTACAAAATAACAGGAGAACCGACCCCAACCAGTGATAGCCCAGGTAACTATAGTACGGCCACAGGTATATCATATAATGAGGACGGAGGTTTTGAAGTAAGTGATTATCGAGGCCAGCCTCAAGGGCCTAACCTGGTATTTATCGAAGGAGGAAGAGCTGTGCTTGGATCATTCGAGGAAGATGTTCTACATAAAAGAGATAATCTTGAGCGAACCGTTACTGTAGCTTCATTTTACATGGATGAAACGGAAGTTGCTAACATACACTGGCTGGAGTATTTACATTATGTGAAACTTGATTCATCCAGAGAATTTTATGAATCGGCCCTTCCTGATACAGCTGTATGGGCCAGAAAATTAGCTTATAACGATCCATATGTTGATCATTATTTAAGATATCCAGGTTTTAGATATTTTCCGGTTGTGGGTGTAACTTGGAAACAAGCTAATGATTATTGTGTATGGAGAACAAGAAAAGTAAATGCTGGATTGGCTGAGCTAGCAGGATTGTCTGGAGGAGCAGAGCAAGAATCCGGCGGTAGAATACCTTTAGAAAGTGGTGTGGTGCTGCCAAATTACAGATTACCAACGGAAGCGGAATGGGAATACGCTGCTCAGGCATTAATTGGAACACAGTGGCTGGATGAAAATCAAACGCACCAGAGATTATATCCGTGGGATGGGCATTCACTCAGAAATCCTTATGGTAAAAGAATGGGTTCTTTTCTGGCTAATTTTAAAAGAGGAAGAGGTGATTATGCTGGTATTGCAGGTAAATTAAATGATGGAGCAATGATTACCACTTATATATATGAATATCCTCCTAATGATTTTGGCCTATATAACATGGCTGGAAACGTTAACGAATGGGTACAGGATGTTTACAGGCCTTTATCATTTCAGCAAATGGAAGATATGAACCCGGTAAGAAGAGATGGTTATCTTGATGAAGAATCCGGTTATGATTGGGAAAATTTCAATTCACTCATTAATGACAGGTCAAGGGTTTACAAAGGGGGGTCATGGAAAGATAATGCTTATTGGTTGTCTCCTGGTACCAGAAGGTTTTTAGGCGAAGACTCTGCAACCGCAACAATAGGTTTTAGGTGTGCAATGATTAGAGCCGGTACCAATTACTAAATTATCAAAATTCTTTTCCCGGATAAATAAAGCTCCATTTTTGGAGCTTTATTATTTATACGCAATACAAGCAACACTTACGGATTTTATTTGATCCACACCAATAGCATAAACCAGGGATTCTATGGTAGCGCCGGTAGTAATAACATCATCGACAATCAATATATTTTTTCCGGCTAGCTCTTTTTGATCGCCTATCACAAAGCTATTCTTTACATTTTGAAACCTGTCCAGCTTTTGAATTTTAGTTTGAGTGCTGGTGTTGATGACTTTTTCAACAGAGGATTTTTTCACTTCTATTTCTAATTTCTTTGAAAGTCCATTTGCTATATGTTCACTTTGATTATATCCTCGCTTTGCGAGCTTACTTTTATGCAATGGAACTGGAATTATGTAGTCAAAGTCGTTTCTGTAAGCTGATATTTCCTCTCCAAACCAATAACCTAATAATTCAGCCAATTTGGGCCTGTTATTGTATTTTATATTGTGAATTAGTTTTTGAGTAATACCTTTCGAAATAAATGAAAGAAAACCGATGGCATGCTTTAGCTTTGGAATATATGCTAATCTTTCTTTGAGGTCAGGGGATAGGGATCGCTTTATTTTTGGTAAGCACTCTTTACAGTGAAGGCATACATATAATTCGTCAGTAGTTAATTTTCTGCCACAATTAAGACAGACCTCAGGAAATATCAATTGAATAAAATGATTGAAGAAAGTCATTTACAGTTATTAATTTATGTACAAGAAAGATCTTGAATTAGAAAGAAAATGGCAATTGCTATTAATAAAAATAGAGCAGTTAATTGGAAAGAAACCAAAAGACCTTAACGGTGTCTTATTTTTAATTGGTGTACAGGAATTAGGGCAAGGGCGAAAAAATTTTTCGAAAGAAGAAAAACAAGATCTGATGCATATTGCAATCTGCAAGGTGCTAAGTTATTCAGGTTATTACCAACTTGAAGGATTGGATGAAGATGGTTGGCCACACTGGGTAAATACTAAAAAATTACCTCACTTTGATTTATTAGAACAAGAAATACTACTTAAAACACACATCATCGATTATTTCGAAAAAGAATTTTAAGGTTGAAACGTTAAAACCTAGACCCAACAGCTATCTTCTCTTTCAATGTTTTTTTATCCCCATTGCCATTAAATATTTCAAAAAATACCAGGTAGTACCCAATTCTTACCTTATTGCCGTTATTATCTGTACCGTCCCACTGAATAAACCCTTCGGTTGGTAAAGACTCACCATTTGCTAAATTTCTGATCAGACGACCTGCTGGGTCAAAAATATTTATGTTTCCAAAATTACCACTTTGGGAAAAATTAAACTGAATAGTCACAAAATCATCACCAGGAACGAACACTTCCTTGTCTAATGAAATTTCAGCTGTTGCTGCTCGGCTGTCAAAACTTTCCCGAGATTGAGAATTCATGATACCAGGTGTACCAAATCCAGCATTGCTTGCAGCGGATATCCAGTTGTCTTGATCATCGGTTGGGCCATCAAATGTTATCCTTTCGAGGGAAACACCATCAACACTTTCTAATAATGAGCTGTGAAAGTCCTCCTCATAATCAAATAAATCAATAATGTTATTTAGTGAATCAAGTAATACAACCGTCCCTTCGGTATTTGGATACGATGGCATCGCTTCCAGCGCTATCATTACATCACCATCATTATTAGGGTATTCTATTTGTATTGTCTCAGGCTCAGTTGTCAATAATTTAAAAGTTCTGGATGGTATGATAATATCCTGGGTAATTATCTTATCAAAATCATCTATTAATCCAGATGTACTTCTTCGTGCCAACTGCCAATTTTTCAAGTTGATGTTTTTATCACTGTTGTTGTAAATTTCTACATAATCAACCCCGGTCGATCTAGGATTGAAAAGGACTTCATTGATGATTACATCCAGTGAATCTCCTTGATCAGGAATTGTGAAATTCACAGAATTAGCCTGACTGTTTATGACATTCCCATTACAATCAATCACGTTATTGGCTGTAAGCGTATATTCTATGTTCTCTTCAAAATTCCCATTGGTTGCTATAAGAATCCTGTCAAACGTTGGCTGAACCAATGCCTGTTGTACAACTGATAAGCCATTTGAAATTGAAAATTGAAAAGTTGAAATATCAGGTATTTTAAGTTTTTCATTAAAATATATCAGCAACTTATCTTCAGATTGAGGAACTGCCTGTTGCAATTCAGGGCCAAAATTATCCGGGTTGTCAGTTGCAACAGCGTTTATGCTACCCGGAGTGCCTCCAACAGCATCAAGAGAGGCAGTCCAGTTCCTGTCCCCTGCACATGGATTGGAAATATCTATCATTTCCAGTGAAACACCACCGTCTATAGAATTATCATCGTACCAATCTTCGTCATAGCTTAATGTGAAGATTATATTTCCCAGCGAATCAGAAAGTACTAGATCATCCGCAGTAACATTTAAAAAAGATAAACTGGATACCGTGGCTGTTTGAGCAACCTCACGAAAATCATCCAGATCATCATCATCTATTACCAGCAGGTATTGATCAGGAAGGATGATGTTTTCTTCAAGCACTCTGTCGGTTGATCCATCAGAAATGATTAATCCACCCAAACTTAGAACACGATCTGTTCGATTATATAATTCTATATACTCGGCATCCGGAAGACTTTCTTTCACCGGGTTAGGATCAACCATAAGCTCAGTGAATATTATTTCATTAAATAAAGGGTTATCACCTATTCCAATTTGTATAGCTGTATCCGAAATTACGTTTGCTTCACAATCGCTTATAGACTTAATCGCTAAATCAACTATTCTGCCTTCCGGAAATTCTGATTGCGTAGTTAAGATGATCTGATTATTTACAGGCTCATTATAATTTATGGACTCGATTGAGATTTCAGGACTGAAAATAAAATCATCTTCAGCAACTGATCCGGGATCTATAGATTCATTGAACTGGATGATTAGTTGGTTTCGCAAAATATTTGTGCTGCTGATCAATGGAGCTGTTACATCTGGTGAAATATCAAACACTGAATTCTGACTACCCGGGGTCCCTCCATTATTATTATTGGATGCAGCCCAATTTGACGCACCACTACAGGTAGCTTCCGGATTAATTTGTTCCAATGTATAGCCACCTTGATCCCTTTCATCTTCATACCAATTTATGGAGTAATTCACAAAATCGATAATATTTCCCTTTGCATCCCTCAGACTTAAATCATCACCATTATTATTTAAAGATGGGAAGCTTGTTAATCCCATCACATCGCCAAATGCTTGAAAAGCAATCACATTGCTGTTTGAGGTGAGAATTAGATAGCCATTAGGTTTTAGGATATAATTATTGAGACTAGTTTCAGAATTTGAAGCATCACTTATTATCCAGTTTTCAAGTTGTATGTTCTTTTCGCTTGAATTATATAACTCAAGAAATTCGGCATTTGGTAAAGCCACGACCGGACTTTCTTTTGGAAGTAACTCGTTGATTACAACATCACGAAAGTCCGGTTCTTCTGTATCGAAGAAGGTAAAGCTACCGGAGGCCAGTGAATTAACATTGCCATTGAGGTCTTCCAAATTATTTATCAAAACAGTCAATTCAAGATTTCCCATAAAAAATATTGGAAAAGTCAAATCGAGTGATAAAGAATTTGAAGAAAAAACTATTGTAATTGGACTTCCAATCCCATTATTAACACTTATGTCGTTAGGCTGAAGATTTTGCAATATTTCTTCAGTAAAAGTTATGGTTATTGAGGTATTGGATATCACAGTGATATTTTTAATTCCAGGTTCGGACAAATCTGCAACATCGCTAAATACAGAGTTTTGAATGCCTGGCGTACCTCCCGAATCATCTTCTGACGCTATCCAATTCGAAGCACCATTGTTTTCAATGGCAGGATTGATTAACTCTAAACTATAGCCGCCATTATCTTTGATCGCGTCTCTATACCATGCTAAATTATACTCTACCGAATCTATCACATTTCCCAGTGCATTCTCTAATTTTAAAAATTCACCGCTATTGGTGAGGGCATCAAAGGAATTTAAAGGAATGATGTCCACTGAATCATAAAACAGTTGGGCATTAGAGTCATCAGTTAGCACCAAATATGCCCCCGGAGTGACCACAGCTCTAGAATTGGTTATAACCCTGGAATTCAATGTAAAACCTTGTAAATCAATATTTTTTGTACTCCTATTGAGTATCTCAACGTACTCTGCTTCAGGTAACCCAACAATAGGTGTTGGATCTGCCATAATTTCATTAATGATCAGATCCCTTGCTTCAGCAGTTTCCGTACGAAAGTAAGTGAAATCCACCTGAAGGCCGGCAACCGCATTTCCAAATAGGTCTCGGATGCCATTGATGGTAAGGGTGTTTTCAAGGCCGCTGGTAAAAGAATTGGGAAATGTCAGGAGGATCTGATCAGAACCAATCATTAGAATGGAATCAGGTCTGAAGATGTCGTTATTGATAAGATAATTATCCGGGTCAAGTGCGGTGGTATCCAACGGCT
>DAXETV010000010.1:0-108789 GCA_051155775.1 Cyclobacteriaceae bacterium
ATATCATGTCAACACCAACGCCAAACGATAGAATTGAAAAAGCTTGCGAAGAAGCTAAAGAAAAACTGGAAAAATTAGATATTGAAGAGAAAGTAGTCTCTGAACTTGAATTTGTATTAGGGAGTTATCGTCATGATGGTAATCCGGTAGGCCTGTATGAAATCGGAGAAAAAGCCTTAAAAGCTTTAAGCAAATACAAAGACAAAAACCCGAGAGCTGTCTCTAAAAAGCTCATCGAAAGTTTAGACAAAGCGATAAAAGCCAGAGTAGCTTAATTTCTATATAAATTCATAAATGTAATGATCTGTTTATACAGATCATTAAATAATTCATTCCTAAAAGGAGTTTATTACTTTTTAGGAATTTTTTTATCTGCTGTCTGATATTTTCTGCTGTCTTATCCTGTTATATGATAAGATTTTGATATATTAAAAGTAATGTAGCAGAAATAATAAATGTTGGTCAGATCAGTAGCAATTATAATATTAACTATACAATATTTTTTATCTTTTAGTCAGATTGGTTATCACAATAATATCAATCAACTTTCTAAAAGCGCCTACACAGATACCATCCCTTCACGAAACACTGATGATCCTCAATCCAGAGCAGAATACCTGAAAATTCTATTATCAAATCCTAATACAGGCTTAATACCTCAAGACATTAGGATAAAAGAATTGCAATTTTCGGATAAACTCTCTGAATATAGTGCCAATAAAAGAATAAAGGCATCAACCTGGAAATATCGCGGTCCTAACAACCTCGGAGGAAGGACAAGAGCTATCACTGCTGATGTAATGAATGAAAATGTAATTATTGCAGGAGGTGTGTCAGGAGGTTTATGGAGATCAGAAGACTTTGGTGTTTCCTGGGAAAAAGTTAGTTCAGACATTCCAAACGTCACCACAGTTATTCAGGATACAAGAGAAGGATATACGCATATTTGGTATTACGGTACGGGTGAATTAGTAAGAAATTCTGCTTCTGGTGGGGGCGCACCATTTATTGGAAATGGTCTCTTTAAATCTGAGGATAATGGTAAGTCATGGAAGCCACTGGAATCCACAAATTCTAACACACCGGGCTTACTTGACTCCGATTTCGATTACTGTCATTCCTTAAAAGTTGATCCGGTATCCGGTCATTTATATGCGGCTACATTTGGTGGTATTAAACGTTCGATGGATTTTGGAGAAACCTTTCATGAGGTAATTGATGGTGATAGCTGCTTATTTACAGATATAGCCATCGATGCTAATGGAAATAAATATGCATTCTTATCGAATAATGAATTAAATCAAGGACTCTTTTGGTCTGAGGATGGAGATGAATGGATGAATATTACACCTTTAGAGTATCCAAAAACACATAGAAAGACCGATATCAGCATCTCCGGTGAAAACGATAGTATTATTTACTTATTCTCCGAAGCTCCCGGTTTTTCAACGCTTGATCACTCAATATTCAGGATGACTGTATATCAGGATTCCGCCGGTCAGCTGGTGACATCTTATGAAGACAGAAGTGAAAATATTCCTTCTTTTGGAGGGGCTGTTGGTGATTATGATTCACAGCAGTCATATGACCTTTTTATTGAAGTAAGTCCCATCGATGAGGACATTGTTTTTCTGGGTGGCACGAACCTTTACAGGTCTACAGATGGATTTTCTACCCGCAATAATACGGTTTGGATTGGAGGTTACAGTTTATCCAATGATTTAAGCAAATATTCACAGCATCACCCGGATCAGCATGCTTTGGTTTTTTTATCGTCTGATCCGAGAAAAATGATTTCTGCACACGATGGAGGGATATCTTTTACTGAAGATAATTTAAAGAACGAACCAGATGGCACACCAGTAAACTGGATATCACTAAATAATGGTTATCAGACTTCTCAGGCCAATACCATAGCCATTGACGCACAAAACACCTCTGATAACAAGATAATTGTTGGATTTCAGGATAATGGGACATGGTTTACTCAATCTGATACGGTTAGTACCCCATTTCTGGAAATAATCTCAGGAGACGGATCATTTTGTTCATTTGCCAATGATGGATTTGTACGGTATGTGTCATCACAAACAGGATTTATATTTCGCCTAAACTACAGCGATCCTGAGAATAATTTCTTTGAATCCTTTACCAACGTAACGCCATCATTAGCGACAGGATTTTTATTCATAAATCCATTTGTGATTGATAAAGTTGATGACAGAATTATGTATTTACCGGCAGGAAAATATCTTTGGAGAAATACTAACTTGAACGAGATACCAATTTTTTCAAATAATAAAACCAGTGTGAACTGGAGAAGAATTGATTCATCTGAAATTCCATCCGGTAAAATTTCTGCCCTGGATGTTTCACAGCAGCAAAAAGGTTTGGTTTATTATGGGACCACCAAAGGAATGGTTTATAAGATCAATATCAAGGATTCAGGTTTGGAGGTAGCTCAACCAGAAAACATCACAGATACTGATGTTTTGCCAGTAGGGTATGTTAGCTGTATTGAAATTGATGACCGTAATCCACAGACCGTGACCGTGGTATATTCAAATTATGGTATTCCAAGCATATTTCATTCAATTGATGGTGGACAAACCTGGCAAGATGTGGAAGGTAATCTTGCATCCCTAGAAACAGAAGGTCCTTCATTCAGATGGGTAGAGTCTCTGCATTATCAAGGGGCCAGAAGGTTCTATTTAGGAACCAGTATCGGTCTTTTTTCGACTGATTCCATGAGAGGGTCTAATACCGTCTGGATCAAAGAAGGCGTTGGGTCAATAGGCAATGCCGTTGTAACCATGGTGAAAGCCAGAGCGGATGGATTGGTAACTGTTGCTACGCATGGTAATGGTGTTTATATGACCATGTTAAATAAAGATATGCCACCAAAGTCTCCTACCGATCTAAGGGCCATTGGGTTATCCCAGGAATCAATAGAACTTTTATGGAGGGATAATTCTAACAATGAAGATAAATTTATTGTAAGTTTTAAAACCTCCAATTCAAATGATCTGAATGGAACTATTGATATTCCAGCAAACGAAACTTCGGTTACTATTGATGGATTAGTGCAAAATACTGAATATCAATTTGAAGTGAACGCAGTAAATAGTAATGGTGAATCAAATGATAACGCTAATGCATCATTTATAACTTTACCCTTTATTCCAGAACCTCCCTCGGCTTTAAATATATCGGACACCCTAAGGTCTTCCATTATTTTGCGATGGAAAGATAATTCTATGGTAGAAGAAGGATTTGATATAGAGCGTTCACTTTTTCTCAATGGATTGTTTTCAAGAATTGCTACCCTTGGTCAAAATGATACCGTTTTTAATGATAATACTTTAATTCCTGGGTTTGATTATGTTTATAGAATAAGAGCGTTTAATGAGTTTGGGCAATCATATTCTAATACACTCACCTTAATTGGAAAAGAAGTTTTTGGGATTGACCCGTCAGATGAAAATAAAGTTCAGATTTATCCTGTACCAGCAGATAATACACTTAATTTAAATATTCTTGAAGACAGTCAAGTAATATTTGTGCGGTTATATGATGCATCTGGTCGAGTAATAAAGGAATACAATGTGCAAAGGGAAATTGAAAATAACCAAACAACATTAGACATTTCCTCCCTAAAGCATGGTTTATATTTGGTAGAAATATTTTTCAATGATAGCAGGGTATTAAAAAGGCTATTTAAAAACTAATCCAAATGTTTATTTGCTATATTTTTAAGTAATACTTCATCGGATGCCAGGCTGGGGTCTCCGCTCATGTAGGATGAAAGTTCAATAATAACCCCAGGTTTGTATCCTAAATTGACAGCTACATTTTCACCAAAACTTATCTCACTTCTGAATACTTTACCGTCAACTTTCATTAATTGAACAACATTGAATAAATAATAAAATTTTTGTTCTGGAGGTAGTTTCTTTAAATCTATCGTTTTAGCAGGGCTTTTTATAATGTTTTCAATTTCTTTATCCGAAAGGCCATTTAAATGTCCTATTTCCCGAATCATTTCCAATTCCTTAGGTGATACTTCATTATCTGCTTTGGACAACTCTACAAGGATGCTTAATTGATCTTTTACTGATAACATCTAATTGGTTCGTATATTTTTAATAATAGATTTATAAAAGTAGTTAAAGGTAAAAAAATAAACATCCACTTATCTGGTATATAATAACATTACATATATTTAATACGTCAATAGTTTTTAAATGAAACAGACTGCCCTATTAATTTTTCACATTGCTGTAAGTTTTAATATTTCGGCGCAATCGGTTGAGCTTTCGGTGTTAAGAAAAGCTTTTCATGAAGCAGTATTAGATAGTTCAAAAGTGGAATCGTACCATATGATGGTTAAAAAGATCAAAAATCCATCTCCGGTTGAACTAGCCTATCAAGGCGCCTCAGAAGCACTAATGGCAGGAGTCACCTGGAACCCGGTCAAAAAATATTTAAGGATAAAGAATTTTGACAATAGCCTTAAAGACGCTATAGAATCAGACCCATATAATATTGATATAAGGTTTTTAAGGATGGCAATTCAATGGCACATTCCAAGAGTATTAGGATTTAGCAAAAATATAGAGGAAGACAAAGATGTAATCCTGCAGGAGGTAAGCAAACTGGATAGGTTTATTATTGACAAGGGTTTTTTTAGATACATTATTTATTTGCTTAAGGATTCAAATATTTGTACACCTGATCAGATTCATTTGATTGAACAAAAACTTAGTTAAGCGGATACTTCTGATATTTTTTAGTTGAAATTCTATAAACGGTTAAACGAAATTTGATAATTTCGGACGTAAAAAAATTGTTGAGGAAAGATTATGATACCCGAATTTGAAAATTTACGACCTGAAGAGGTTGAAATTATGTTAAGAGCACCTGTTTTGGTTTCGATTTTAATTGCCGGTGCAGATGGAAACATCGATAAAAGAGAAATGAAAGAAGCAATTGCTACTGCCAGATCTAAACAGAGCAGGGCCAGGGAACAATTAGTAGACTATTATAAGCTTGTTGGTAAAGATTTTGATAAAAGATTCCAGGAAATGGTTAAAGAATTTCCTAATAAACCGGAGGACAGAAATCCATTGATCACAAAAGAACTAAGAAGGCTCAATAGGATTTTACCCAAGCTTGATAATAATTTTGCTGTTAAATTTTATGCCAGTTTAAAAGAACTTGCAAAAAAAATTGCAGAATCTTCCGGGGGTGTCTTGGGTTATTTATCAGTCAGTTATGAAGAAGCAAAGCTCATGGACCTTAAGATGATAATGGATCCGGCAGTCAAAAAATAAATGAGTTCATAGGAATTTTTTATAAAGCCCATATATTGGGCTTTTTTTATGCCTTTTTATAATAACAGCATAGTTCCACCCCTTAGACTCACATTCTTTATGTGGGCCGTTTTTAGTTTTGAATCATTTTTTAACATAGATCTTGGCTTCCTTGGTATTTTTCCACGTCATCTGAGCGGACTTATTGGAATATTTACCGCACCGATGATACATGGAAATACGATGCATATTGCATCTAATACAGCTCCTTTGATATTTTTGGGAGCCACGCTTTATCTTTTTTACAGTAAAATAGCCAACCGGGTATTTATTCAATGCTATTTGCTCACAGGTTTTTTAGTTTGGGTATTTGCAAGGCCATTTTATCACATAGGAGCCAGCGGTTTGATATATTCACTGGCTTCATTTTTAATCTCCTTTGGGTTTTTTAGAAAAGACTTTAAATCAATTATAATATCTGCCGTGATCCTTATCTTTTATGGTGGACTCGCTTATGGAGTGATGCCCAATCAACAGGGCGTTAGTTGGGAATCACACTTACTGGGTGTGATTGTAGGTCTGGGAACTGCTTTTGGCTTTAGCCGACTGGAAAATGTTGATTAAAAAAACCAGTCACCATAATAATATGATGACTGAATTTTACATCCTACTCCCAAAGATCGCTCAGGGAATAAGGGGAACCCTCAGATGTCCATATTGACCCATCGACAAATCGATATTGACTTTCGATGTCATTTATTTTTTGCATATCCTCCTCATCAAGTTGAACATTTACCGAATCAAAATTTTGCTTTAGTCGGTCTGGGTTGGTTGATTTTGGAATTACTGCAACATTTCGCTTTATTGACCACCCAATAAGAACCTGAGCAGGTGAGGCATTGTGTTTTTTTGCCACCTCTTTGATCGATTCATTCTCTAAGAGGATGGGCTCATTATCTTTTTTTAACATTGACGGTCTATCCAATGAGCCAAGTGGGGAATATGCTGTTAGATGAATCTGATTTGATTGACAATACCGCAATAAATTGTATTGAGGCAGATATGGGTGCAACTCCACCTGATTTACTTCCGGTTTAATTCCTGAATTTATTAATTGAACAATCTTCGAGCTATTAAAATTACTAACTCCAATATGTTTTGTTAACGCTTTATCCACACATTGTTGCATAGCATCCCAGGTTTCAATTAATGGAGCCTCATCATAGGTGAGAAATCCATCCGGGCTATCAGGAAAAACGATATCTGGTTTATGTGCTACTGGCCAGTGAATAAGATATAGGTCTAAATATTCTAATTTAAGATCGTTTAATGTTTTTTTTAGGGCCGGCAACACATCACCTGATTTATGCGCATTGTTCCATAATTTTGATGTCACCCATAAATCTTCTCTTTTGACTTTATTACTGGCTATGGCTTCGGAAAAAGCCTTGCCTATTTCATGCTCATTCCCATAGATGGCTGCACAATCAAAGTGTCTGTACCCAATATTTATAGCTTCCATTATGGCGTTATAAATATCCCCGGGACTTGATTTCCAGGTTCCTAATCCAATTATTGGCATTTTATCGCCATTTTTAAATTGTAAGTATGTCATCTTGCTATTGGTTTATGTTTAATTGCTAATTCAAATACCGTTAATTTAACAAATGATGTTTACAAAAATCATATTGACACTGATATTTCTGTATATCCCTTTTACGCAATATTCCCAGCTAAATAACGGAAAATGGCGAGGCCTGCTACATTATAAAGATGCAAAAGTGCCTTTCACCTTCCATATAGAATCTAAAGGGCGGGAAACAAAAATGAAATTGATCAATGGCCTGGAAGAACGTCGACTGGATGAGATGGAATTCGATGGCGACAGTGTTAACATTCCACTTGGAGTATTTGATGCAAACCTTTATGGCAAATATTCAAATGATTATATCAATGGAAGGTGGGTAAAGCATTATAAAGATTATTCAATAAAATTTGAAGCATTTCATAATCAAGCCAGATTTAAAAAGAACCAAACAGTATCCTCAGCTATTGACTCTGTCTGGAGCATCACCTTCAAGCCGACCGATGGCGATCCTTACCCCGGAATTGGCTTATTTCAAGAAAAAGATGGAAAGGTAAGAGGAACTATAATGACAGAGGTTAGTGATTTCAGATATTTTGAAGGAATTCTTGAGGGTGACTCTATTAAGTTATCATCATTTGACGGCACGCATGGTTTTGGGTTTTATGGTAAAAGAACAGGAGCAAAATGGAAAGGAATACTACATTTTGATTATCAATACAGCGAAGCATGGGAGGCAGTTTATGACTCTACAGCCAGCCTACAGGATCCATTTGAAATCATTGATTTATCAGGTGAAAAACACAAACCTTACTATGACATTCTTTCAATTGGCAGCGGATATAATATAATAGATACTTCAAGATATGCTGATAAGGTATTGATCATTCAAGTATTTGGTACCTGGTGTCCTAACAGCTATGATCAGACTAACTATCTCGTAGAATGGTATAAAAATGATAAGCCGGAAAATATGGAAATACTGGCATCTTCATTTGAACCGAATTACTCTAAATCATATGGATTAAGAAGGATAAATGAATATAAAAATGATATGGATATTCCTTACGAAGTTTTGCTGGGCGGTAGGTTGAGCAAAACGCAGGCAGCAATGCCATTTCCGTTTATGGATCGTATTGTAGCTTTTCCTACCCTTGTTTTTGTGGGAAGGGATGGGTATGTTAAGAAAGTGTTAAGTTATTTTAATGGTCCGGCCACAGGTTATTACCACAAACAATTTGATAAAAAATTTAAGGCCCTGGTGAATGAATTGACCAAATAATCAGATATCATGACCCGGAAAAGTGTGGATATCAAAGTGGATAACTTTTTTAAATTTGATATAATGCTGTTTTGCGCATATATTCAATTAATAAATGGGTATATTTTTGTGTATAAAAAAATTAAATAATTGCAATTCGTATTTATTTATAGAAATTACATTGATAAATATTGAACTAACAAAAGATTAAATTATCAAACTTCTAATGATTAACTTTGCTTTTTTACGCTAATAATCTCAGAGACCAGACGTTAATATTAACTGAATTTTAATTAGAATTGAAAAATAAATCTTTGAACAATTCAAGAGATTTCATTAGTTTAATTTTACTAAAAACAAATTTTAAGAAATGATGAGAAATTACATACAACATCTTCTAGTTTTCATTGCATCTTGTATTATCATAATTGGATGTGATCAATCAAAAAAAAATACCGCTGATACCTCAAGTGATCCTGATTTTGAGCAGCCGGCTGTAGTGGAAGAGGTTGAGAAAGAGTTTAATTATCCGGTTCCAACTGCGTATGAGGTAGCATCATTATTAAATGAAGTAGGAGCAACTTACGTTAGTGATATCACCAACCCAACCTCAAATGTTGAAAATTATGTAACACAATTTCAAATGGCAACCAATCTTGGGGTGTATGGTGCTGACCTAAGCTATGCAAGTACTTATGGCCAGGGCCAGGCTACTGTAGATTTTCTTGATGCTTCCAGGCAGTTAATTAACGATCTCAGTATCCAAACGGCCTTTAATTCAGATATGGCGAATAGGGTAGAATCTAATTTGGAAAATAAAGACTCTATCATAACTATCGTCACTGAGTCGTTTTATGACACCTACCAATACTTAAATACAAATGGTCAGGAAAAAACTTCCTTATTAGTCATTGCAGGTAGTGTAATTGAAGGATTGTACATTACTTGTGAATTAATAGTTTCCAGTGATTACAATGAGAAGTTTATGAGTGTTTTGGCCAAACAAAAAGAAACGGTTAAAAAGTCGGTCGAAATTCTGGAGAATTATTCAGATGATAAAAATGTAAATAGGATACTGCCAAAATTGAGATTCATTAGCATCGTTTATGATCAGCTGGGTGATAATGGTGAAATGACAAAAGGTCAATTTGGCGATATTTACCGAAGCGTAAAAGAGATGAGATCAGAAATCGTTGGTTAGTATCCGCTTGACAAAAAAAGCCTCAGGCATATAAGGCTAATATGAGCGAATCCATAATAAATGCGCTTGTGCAGCTATTTGCGATCATTGAAAGTGGAAAGGATGCACAAGATGTGGATTCGGGAGAATTAATAGTAAAACCATATCTCAAAGGGATACTGAATGAGGAACTTACCAGAGAATACCTGGCGCTCTTCAATGATTACCTGCTTTTTTACCGCAATGAGGACTTTTCCAATGAAAATGATATTGGAGATCTTAGCATACATCCCACAACCATGCTGCAGGTTGCTAAAATTTGCAACCAATTAAATAATGAGTTATTAAAACACGACAGGATATTTGTATTTCTCCAGCTTCTTGAGCTTATTAATGCAGACAACAAGGTTAGTGCAAAAGAGAACGAATTCATCAACCTGGTTGCACTGAATTTTAACCTTGATTCAGGTGAAGTCAAAAATATACGTGCCTTCATGTTGGATAAAGACACCAAAGGCATAGATAAGAAGTTTGGTCTGCTGATTGACAGCCGGATGACCGAATGGCCAAAAGAAGTGGCGGTTATGATGCGCAAGAGGTATGCAAAGGTTCCTGGCACAACAGATTTCAGACATATGTTTGTCAAGAACCTGTTTGGAAAAATATTCGTGCTTTACATACCAAGCGTTGAGATGTTTGTATTTAAGTACAATGGACCGTTAAACATCTATCTGGAAGGAAATAAAATCCAAAAGAACAGGGCATACTTACTTAAGCCGGGATCGATCATTAAAGGTCCCAACATCCGGTCGATTTATGAGTCTGAGATAACCCACCAATTTCTTGACGAAAAAACAAAATATAAATCTGTACTGATCGGAGAAAACCTGGAATTCCATTTCAAAAACAGCAAAAATGGTATCCAGAAGTTCAATTTTGCGGAAACATCGGGCCAGCTTATTGGTATCATGGGCGGAAGCGGTGTTGGGAAATCCACATTAATCAACCTTTTAAACGGAAAAATAAAACCAACCAATGGCAAGGTACATCTTAATGGTCATCCTATAGATATTGCAGCAAAGAAAGGCGTAATTGGTTACGTGCCCCAGGATGATATGCTTTTTGAGGAACTTAGCGTATACCAAAACCTTTATTATAACGCCAAGATTAGTTTTTCCGATTTCTCGGAAGAGCGATTGGAGCGAAAGGTAAATGAGATCGTTGAAACTTTTGATTTGATGGAGATCATTCATTTAAAGGTTGGTGATCCATTAAATAAGTCAATCAGTGGGGGGCAAAGAAAGCGACTAAATATTGCGCTTGAACTTATGAGGGAGCCTACCATACTGTTTGTTGATGAGCCCACCTCAGGCTTATCTTCCAATGATTCCGAAAAGGTGATGTGGCTTCTAAAAGAGATGACCAGAAAAGGTAAGCTTGTATTTGCCATTATTCATCAGCCTTATTCTGATATTTTTAAATTATTCGACAAACTTTGGATATTGGACAAAGGTGGTTATCCGATTTATAGTGGTAATCCTGTCGATGCTGTTGTTTACTTTAAGACCATGCGTACTCAGGTAAACGCAGCAGAAAGTGAATGCCCCCACTGTGGAAATGTAGTTCCTGAAATAATCCTGCAAATTATAGAGGCAAAACAGATCGATGAGAAAGGGAACTACAAAAAGGAGCGCAGGGTATCTCCACAGGAGTGGTATGAAAAGTATAAAGAGAATATCGAATCCCAACTGACCAAGCCTTATTATGAGGAGATATTGCCACCCAGTAATTTTAATATTCCTTCACCACTCCATCAATTTCGCATTTTTAGTAAACGAAATTTTTTATCTAAGCTGGCCAATCGCCAATACATTATCATCAATCTATTGGAGGCTGCATTATTGGCGCTTATACTTTCGTTTTTATCAAAGTACTCATCAGGGGAAGTTTATACATTTTCTGATAATAAGAACATCCCGGTGTTTTTATTTATGGCAGTGGTAGTCGCTTTATTTCTAGGTATGTCGGTGAGTGCTGAAGAAATATTTAAGGACAGGAAAATTCTTGAAAGGGAATCCTTTCTTAATTTAAGTAAGTTAAGCTATATCAATTCAAAGATATTTTATCTTTTCTGCCTTTCGGCTTTCCAAAGTCTGTGCTTCGTTTTAATAGGAAATTATATCCTGGAGATTAAAGGGATGTTCTTCCATTACTGGCTGATACTATTTTCCACATCATGCGCCGCAAATTTGATTGGGTTGAATATATCAGCATCCTTAAATTCAATCATCACCATATACATACTCATACCATTCATTCTCGTGCCCCAGCTATTACTCGGAGGGGCTTTAATACGATTTGATGATCTGCATAAAAACTTTACCAACAAAATATATGTCCCTCTGATTGGTGACCTGATGATTTCTAGGTGGTCATATGAAGCACTGGCTGTTGTGCAGTTCAAGCGCAATGAATATCAAAAACACTTCTTTGATGTGGAGAAGGATATCAGCCGGGCCTCTTACTTGAGCGCTTACCTGATTCCATATCTAAAAAGTAGTCTCCGGA
Organism: Cyclobacteriaceae bacterium; assembly: GCA_051155775.1. GTDB lineage: Bacteria > Bacteroidota > Bacteroidia > Cytophagales > Cyclobacteriaceae > CAYSCZ01. The sequence goes on from DAXETV010000010.1 coordinate 11,907, forward strand.
AAATCGGCAATGACCCGGAAAATTTAGGAGCCAGGCTAAACGCCATAAAGAAAGGATTTGAGGATATATCAAACTATTTTGGTTCTGATTCATACCCGATTACAGAACTTTTTGACGTTAACAGATTTAATGCTGACGTAACAGATAGGGCAATTAATTTTTTAGAAAATAAGAGAGTAATCATTCAAAGAAATTTCCAGGAATTTGTAGAGAAAAAGGATCAACGCTATGAATCGTTACTCGCAACGTATAGCCCTGAGATGATTAAGGCGATTAGGGTTGACTATCATAATAAATCGCTGGAGGATATGGTCCTCAATAAGAATGGAGTAGATAAGATATATGAGACGAAAAAACGGATAGTGCAAAAAAAAGATCCAATATATATGGAGCCTGATCATCCTTTGGGCAGGGCACATTTTTATGCTCCGGTAAAAAAGGTTGGTTCAGTAAAAGTGGACACCCTTTGGTTTAACATCATCGTCATATGGCTAATAACCGGATTATTCTACATGACTTTATACTATGATTTTTTTAAAAGACTTGTCAGGTTTTTTACTTACAAAAAAAGAAAAGATTAGTTCGCCTGTTCTTTCAAGGATTTGTTAATTCTTCAAAAATCAATTAAGACTTGAAAACGTTATTATTTATATTGCAAAATAAGAATTAATGGCTATGCGACCTTTTTTTTATTCAACCATACTTGCTTTAGTATTATTTTTTTTGGTCAGTTGTGATGACAATACCAATGGTACTTTCCATCCGATCGAATTTTCCACTATTGTTAATGACAAGCTACCCCTGATTAATTCAATTACTGGGGACAGCCTTTGGGTTATTAATTCATCGGCAGAAGCAAGTATTTTCTCAAACAGATTTGATAGTCTGAACCTTTCTGCTATTGATTTTGATATGAATATGGCCATAGCATTTGTGTCTGGAATAAGTGGGGATAAAAATGATTCAACCATTGTGGTTAATGCAAGAATTGAAGAGATATTTATGGAAGATGAGAAGATCATTGTTTTGGCCCGACAATTTTTCACTCAACCGAAGCCTGCGAGTAACCACGCCATCCATATCGTTTCCCTCAAAAAATCCCATATGCCTATCCATATGTTAATTGAAGAGGTCCCAGATAAGGATTAATTAAAAAATACCCTGATCACGGGATTGATTCTTAAAATTATCTACTGTTCATTTGATTCTTCGATCCAACTATGAAATAGGTGTATTGTTTTGTGTAAGGTAGGTTTACTTTGGTCCGGTATCAGATGATACCAGACCATTTTTAACATTTTTGGCTAATACATAAATATTTTCAAACCCCATTTGCGTAAGCAGCATCCATGATTGGTGTAGTTTCATTTCATCAACACCATAAAGCACTTTAGCGTGCTCGTCTTGCCAGACTGATTGGTAATTATTATTCAGGAGCAGTGAAAATGGTATGTTTATAGCCTTTGGAAGATGATCACTTACAAATAGTTGCGGCTCCTTCAGGTCAATAATCACCGGTTTGGATAATCCTTTTAAATCATCTATCACATAAGATTGGGTTTTAATTTTACTTATCATCGCTTCGCCTGAATACTTAATCCGACTTTTATCCATTTGACTGGTTAACAAAATGAGTATCCCAAAGAAAAAAACAATGATGAAACCCAGAATTTTTATATTTCTAGTCATGATTATAAAGTTTTAGCTACAACCACCTTGAACTTTCTTTTTCTTTTTTCTTTGTATGGGTATTATCGGGTTTATTTTAGCGGGTTTAATGGTTTTTTCAGAACCTGTAAAATATCTACTGGCCGCTGCTCTTTTTTCATATAAATCAAAAGCAGACTTAGGCGCTGAATTATCCGGGTATTTGGGATTGATTATCAGATTATTCCATGCTTCCAATCCTCCTGAAAGGATATAATTATTTTTATAGCCTTTTTGCCTGGTAATCATCCATACCTGGGTCGCTAACTGATCATCATCGCTATAGAGGATATTTTTCATCGCAATCTGATCAAAGTAAAAATTCTTATTGGGGGAGAAAATGCTATCCACTGGAATGTGAAGGGCTCCCGGCAGCAAATCATCTGGGCGTGTACCGGTTCTGACATCGATCAATTGCACGGAGGGGTCTTCATTTATTAATAAACCGGCCAATTCATCAGCAGTGATGTAATGCGATGACTTCAATATTTCCTGATGCAAAGCCTTTTCGTTTAATTCAAGAGCATTGTTCCTGGCATCAGGAAGCATGGCAGCTGTAGCTCCCAACCCTATAATAATTATTGATAAAACTATTCTTGCGTTCATAGCTATATTTCTTTACTTATATCAGGTCTTTTGAATTTTTTCTCAGCCCATTCACCAAGCCAAAACATCATCACAGCAGCTATTACAATGAACAAAACAAGAAAACCATCACTGATGCCAAGGGTGGTAGATAGCTTGATATCACCCATATAATTTTTTAGGTAAATGTTTTTCCACCAGTTATAAGTTTCCCCAAAAAGGAAAATTCCGATTAAGCTTCCTCCCAAATATGCCAGGGCGTCTTTTTTACCAATAGCTGCGGCACAAACACTCGTACCGGGGCAAAAACCACCCACAATGAAGCCTATGCCCATAATAACGCCTCCAATAATGGCAGACTCCACGAAATATTCATTCACATAAACAATAGACATATCAATCAATCCAAAATAATTCATGAATGTTAAACCCAACATACCAGTGATGGCAGCGGTGAAAAATACTTTAAGTACGGTTGTGTCATATCCATAGAACATTCCGGCCAGTTTACGGCTTGATGAAAATCCAGCCTGCTCCAGGGCAAATCCAAACCCAAGACCGATCAGGAAAGCAATGAGTAAATTAAACTCTTGTGAGATATTGTAAACAGGTATTATTGGTCCCATAATTATATCCAGTTTTTTCTAAAGAAATAAGCAAATAAAAATGCGGTGCCAAAAATGGCCATCATGGTTACAAAACCTGCCACAGAAAGTGTGGCCATGCCACTTAAAGCGGCTCCACTGGTGCAACCTCTACCAAACTGAGATCCAAATCCAAATAAGCCACCTCCAATAGCCGCCATAAACAATCTTTTGTTATTAGTAATTTTTGGAGATTTTTCTGTTTTCCAGCCCAATCTTCCCGCCAGTGCCCCTGAAATAAATCCACCTACCAAAACCCCCAACACCTGAAATACTAACCAGGATTTCATTGGACTTATATCATCATTGATATACTGAGCGTAAAAATTCGACTTAGAGGATCTGGTAGGGGCTACAGTACCCACACTGGTAACTACCACGCTTTTCATGGCTCCGCTGGCACCTAATCCCCTTCCTGTAAGATAAAAAGAGAATAGTAATACCAATCCAAGTAATATGCCGGCCAGGTATGGGTTCATATACTTGGTGCTTCCTGTTATATAATTTTGATGTGACATATTTTAAATTTAATAAAGATATCTGCTGGCTTGACCTGCATAGACGATTATAAACCTTAGCATTACATTTCCAAAAAGTATTAACAATGCCGGAATATATACGGGTATTTTTTGGCCCTTTAATTCCAGAAACTCCAGAATAGCCGGCACCACCATACCCAGAAACACTACAAAAATCCAAAAAGGCAGGGTATAGGTTCCGCCTAAAAACATCTTTGCAGCATCTATTTGCACTTCAGTACTGGCTAAAAAACCCATGAACATGTGAATGATGAGGAATAATTCCAGACCAATGATCACAATATCAATTTTTGAGAATAATTTACGTTCAAAATTATCTTTAGTGAAAATGATGATCAATGCAGCACCTGCAGACAATCCTGATGCAAGGAATAATGGCCCCAGGATAGAAGTGTTCCACAATGGACGAGCGTTAAAGGCGGAAAGCAGTATGCCCGTATAAATTCCTAAAATCACGGAAAATATCACCATAACCCAGGCTAATTTTTTTCTTTGATGAGTAAATATTAACGTCAGCTTTTTCAGCCATTCATATTTCCAGTCCCACTTTGGGAAAACATCCTTCATATAGGTAGCTGCCCAGATAATGGAAAGGGGAGTAATGATTAAAAGTGTCCATGCTCCCCAGGACATTGGTGATTCAAGCCTTATGGTAGTATATAAACGCCAAAAGAAAGGCTTATGATTAAGGTCCATAAATAAGGCGATTAATCCCAATATCAATAATATTGGCGCCAACATCGGTGCTATTTTTATCGTTGCAAGAAATTTTTCTTCTTTCCCCTGCAGATAATAAAATGAAGCAAAGAACAGTATTCCCGCAGCGATGCCACCGACAAACAAATAAAATGGGATCTCCCAGTGCCAGATATTAAGCATCGGGTCTACCCGGTCATTCATTCTTCCACTTATGATTAATTCTTCTTTCATGATTTCTAGATTAGAAAATAAAGCTGAGGGTCAGTGCCGGCTTCAGTCTTCAATCGTTTATACTTTCTTTCTTTAATTTTTCTGGATACATCACTGTTGGGATCATCCAGGTTGCCGAAATAGAGGCATTTTGTTGGACATACTTCCACACATGCCGGCAGCTCCCCTTTTCTCACCTTGTGAATGCAAAAAGTACATTTGTCCACATGACCTTCTGGGTGGGGGTAGCGTGAATCATAAGGACAAGATGCAACGCAGGCGCCACAACCAATGCATGCATCTGCAGTAACCAATACTACGCCTCCTTCTTCAATATGACTTGCACCTGTCGGGCAGCACCTGACACATGGGGAATTATCACAATGATGGCATCGCTCAGACCTGAATTCCATCGCAAGGCTGGGATAAATGCCGCTGGTTGCTTCCACTACCCACTCTCTGCAATACCCGTCAGGGACGTTGTTTTCCATTTGACAGGCAACCACACAATCGCTACATCCTACACATTTGTTAGTATCAACAGCCATGGCATATCTCATGATACCACCTCCTCTCTGACAGGTTCTTCGAGTACAAATGTGACAAAGTTTGAACGCATACCTGTGCCTCCCATAATTGGATCCAGTTTCACATGGGTGATTAGCTCCGTATCACTAGCTCCTTTTCCATAAGCCCTGCTCAGCTTCTTATTATCATGACCGAAACCGTGGACCATGTATACGGAATCCCATCTTATTCTTTCAGTAACCCTCACTTTGATCGGGAAGGTTGATACTATATGGTCCTGATTTTTAAGCCATACTTTCTGACCATTCCTAATTCCCCAGCGCCTGGCAACTTTAGGATTAACCCACAAGTCGTTTTCATCATATATCGCTGTTAGGTTCGGGTTATTTCCAGTGCGACTGAAAGTGTGGGCTGGTGTCCTGCCATAATTCAATCGATAGAAACCGGGTGGTGGTTGTTCATGCTCGGTGTAAGTAGGCATAGGATCAAATCCTTCCGCAGCCATTTCCGATGAATAAAGTTCAATCTTACCTGTATTGGTGTTGAATTCAATGGACTGTCCATCATAAATATAAAGGTCATCATACGTCCTGTCAAATTTTTTCACGCCCAATCGCTGCATTTCTTTTAAAGAGCTGCCAACCTGTTTTAGCTGCCAGTCCAGCATTTCTTCTATATTCTGCCATTTAAAATAATCTTCTAGTCCCATACGCATACCCAATTCCCGTGCAATCCACCAATCGGGCCTGGAATTATATTTAGGTTCCGTAGCAGGCATTCTCAATGCAATGTATGGTTCACGGTGGGGTGATGTTCTGATGGCATCATAACGCTCGAGGTAGGTACATTCAGGCAGTACTATATCTGCATAGCCTGTGATTTCCATCGGCATAGTGTCTATTACCACCATTAATTCCAGCTCCTGTATAGCAGCCAACGTTTTCTTTTGGTTAGGGATGGTGTGAATGAGATTAGTGCCATTTACGATCCAGCCTTTAAACGAACAGGCAGCGTCAGGTAGTGGTATGGTCGCATCACAAATACCATTGGAAAGGATTTCAGTGGCCAGATTGTATTTACCGGGGAAAGCATCCTTCCAGGTCTTTTTTGGTTTTGGATACTCAGGATGTGGATAGGAAGGCATGCTTACAAAATCAGGATTATAAAAGCCTCCTCGGCGTCCCCAACTGCCGAGTAGAGCATTCAAAATAGCCACTGCCCGCAATCTTTGGGTATCGTCTCCATACCAGGTGACATGCCTTCCTGGATGAATAATCACTGCCGGGGAAGCATTTGCCATTTCCCGTGCTGTTTCCCTGATCATTTGTGGTTCGATGGTGGTTTTCCCATATGCCCACTCTGGCGTATACTTAGCAACATGATCCTTCAGTAAGTCAAAACCATAAGTATATTGCTCTACATAATCTTTATCGTACCATTCTTCTTCAACAATAACATTGATCCATGCAAGCAAAAGCGCAAGGTCTGTAGCGGGTTTTATAGGCAGCCAGAATTTTGATTTACTGGCGGCGGTAGAAAAACGAGGGTCTACGGTAATAATGGAAGCCCCATTATCAATGGCATCTGACATTTCCTGCACCTGGCCATTGTGCATGTTTTCACCAATGTGTGAGCCTATCAATACCAAGCAACGGGTATCTCGAATGTCTGTACGCTCAGGTGAAAGTACGCCCTCACCAAATGTATTGTAAAATGCTACTTCTCTTGGCCCCCGGCACTGAGCAAAAGATGGCGCTGTGATATGTGGTGACCCATAAGCTTTTAAAAAATGACCTAAAAACTTACCGCCAGACCCATGCGTGAATAATGCTACACACTCCGGCCCATACTTCTCTTTAATGATATTCAATTTTTGAGCGATGAAGTCGAGTGCCTCATCCCAGCCGACTTCCACAAAGGTTTGTTTTCCATGGACTGTAACACGTTTCAGCGGATTTTTTAGCCGGTCGCTATCATTATACATCCCAACTCCACCGGTCCCCCTTGGACATAACCTGCCATTGCAATGTGGATCCTCAGCATGGCCTTCAATTTTCCAAATGTCTCCATTTTCATTTTTATAAACCCAACCGGCACACTTCCAAAAACAAATTTCACAATATGTGGGTGTTCTCGTGAAGCTCAATGGCGGTATAATGGTTTGCTCTTCTATAGCTCCTGTCATCCAGTTAAAAATTGTCCCGGAGGTAACCATTCCACCAATACCTAGTGCGGATATTTTTATGAAGTCTCTGCGGTTGCTATTCATATTATAACCTTTAAAAGCCTGGGTAAATTAATTTTAGTGTAGGAGGAAAAATATGATAATTGTAATATGTTAATATGATCTTTTGTTCATGTTATATCTATTGATTTATGCAATTTTGTCCAAAAATGGTCACTGAATGTAAGTAAAATTTATCGTGATTTCGTATAAAAATAATAAGGACTTTTATTTATAATATCTCTATTTTTTATAGCTGTGCACAACATTTAATTTTTAAAAATGAAAATAAGAATAACCAAAAATCAAATCAGGATCAGATTGAGTCAGTATGATTTAACTGAAATTCATAAACATGAGCTTCATTTGGGTAATCCACTATTCAATTGTATCATTTATCTCGGAATAAGCTTTGAGGTTTCCTGTTCCCGTGGTCAGCTCACCATAAGTTTCCCAAAAGATCATCTGAATGACTTAAGGAATGGTTATAGAGACCAAATCTTAGTACAGGGGTGCAATACAGAAATTCTTGTCGAAGAGGATCAACCGTCGAGATACAGACAATCATTAGTAGTTTGATGCTAGAGTGGAGAAATCTTGTTATTTTGTGTAAGGAAATAATAACATACAAAAAACAAGCTTATGAAATTTGAAACTTTGCAACTGCATGCCGGCCATGAAGTGGATCCCACCTCAAAGTCGAGGGCGGTACCTATACATATGACCACCTCATACTTATTTGATGATACCGAACATGCGGCCAATCTTTTTGGGCTAAAAGAATTCGGAAATATCTATACCAGGATAATGAACCCGACCACCGATGTTTTTGAAAAGCGTATGGCAGCACTGGAGGGAGGAGTGGCGGCACTAGCCACTGCCTCAGGTCAGTCAGCACAGTTAGTAGCTTTGACCAACATCATGGGTACCGGGGATAACTTTGTTTCTACTTCATTTCTTTATGGCGGCACCTACAATCAGTTTAAAGTCCAGTTTAAGCGGCTTGGATTAGAAGCGAGATTTGCTGTTGGCGATCATCCTGAAGACTTTCGGTCACAAATTGATGAAAAAACGAAAGCCATCTACCTTGAAACCATTGGCAACCCGGAGTTGAACATACCAGATTTCGAGAAAATAGCTGAAGTAGCCCATGAGCATAGCATACCATTAATTGTTGATAATACATTTGGAGCGGGTGGTTATCTTTTCAAACCTTTAAGCCATGGCGCTAATGTGGTAGTTGCCTCTGCCACCAAATGGGTTGGTGGCCATGGCACTAGCATCGGAGGTGTGATAGTTGATGGAGGGAATTTTAACTGGGGTAATGGAAAGTTCCCACAGTTTTCAGAGCCTAGCGAAGGCTATCATGGACTAAACTTTTGGGAAACTTTTGGCGATAATAACGCTTTAGGGATGCCTAATGTTGCTTTTGCTATAAGAGCAAGGGTAGAAGGTCTAAGGGATTTTGGACCTGCTATGAGCCCCATGAATGCCTTTTTATTTCTTCAGGGGCTGGAAACACTTTCCCTGCGGATGGAAAGAACAGTTGAAAATGCTCAAAAAGTTGCAGAGCATCTCGAACAGCATCCGCAAGTTGGAAAAGTAAATTATCCTGGTTTAAAATCAAGTAAATATTATGAACTGGCACAGAAATATCTAACCAATGGTGCTGGCGGTGTATTAAGTTTTGAAATAAAAGGTGGAAAAGCGGCTGGAAGAAAGTTCATTGATTCGCTTGAGCTAATATCGCATCTGGCAAATGTTGGTGATGCTAAAACGCTGGCTATTCATCCAGCATCCACTACCCATGAACAATTGAGCGAAGCAGAACAACAGAAAAGTGGCGTAACTGACGGCATGATCAGAATCTCTACGGGTATTGAACATATCGAGGATATCCTTGCAGATATCGATCAGGCACTGGATAAAGCGAAGTAGATTTTGGTAAAATGGGGCATCTTACAGAATACAGTTAAGATAGCCCCATTATTGATAATCATATAGACTACAATTATGGAATTAATGACTGAACTAAGCAACCTCTTTATGGAAACCGGCCAGGCCCATCATAAAGCTTACATAAAAACAAATGGAATAAATCCGGAGTGGCCGCTATGGTACGCCGAATTCATAATTGATAAACTGAAGAAACTCTTGCAAGCAGATTTTACGCGTAGTGAACTCATTTATCTATTAATATTTGCTCATAATGAACAGCAGTCAATGGCGCCAGGCTCGAAGTGGAATGTATTTTATGCACAGTTCTTTTTAGACCGCTATAATCCGGAAGGAATAGCGGAGTAAGTCGATTTTTGCAGGTTATTTGAGTAGAAATAAACACATTTTCATAGAAATTAACCCAGGATTTTTTATCTATGGGTTTATATTTATTTAACAATACCTAAACACTTATTTAAATCTCCTGTTTTCTTTAACAACTTATGAAAGATTTCCCAGCCGAAATTACAGATCCTACTTTTGATAAAAACCAATCTTATTCCAGGCTAGATAAGTTTTTTATCAGCAAAATCCGGGATGAGAGAGACTTACCGTTCGTGTACTTAACACTTAAAATTTCCACCATCATGATTCCGTTGGCAATATTGCTTTACATGCCATTTATTTCCGGATGGTTGTGGTGGGGTATTGCTGCTGCACATTTTTATGTAAGTAATTTTATGTTTAAAGGTCCGTTTGGACTAATGCTTCATTGTACCAGTCACAGGCCATGGTTTAAAAAACAAACTAAATTCATGAATTCGTACTTACCATGGTTCGCAGGATTGTTTTTTGGTCAGACTCCGGAGACCTACAAAAGCCATCATATAGGCATGCATCATAAAGAAAACAACCTCAATGAAGACGAAAGCAGTACCATGCAATATCAGAGGGATGGAATGAAGGACTTTCACCGGTATTTTGCTGATTTCATAACTATGGGGGTTATCAAAGTTGCACAGTATTTTCATTTTAGGAGGATTTTTAAACTAAGGGATAAGGTTATTCGAGGGGAAATATTTTTCTATCTCTTATGCATTGGTTTGAGTTTTGTAAATTTTGCTGCTACCTTTTTTGTATTTATCCTTCCATGGATTATTTCCAGGTATATTATGATGTTAGGGAATTTTACCCAACACGCATTTGTTGACTATCGTGATCCGGGCAACAGTTATAAAAATAGTATTACGGTTATAAATGAAAACTACAATCATAAATGTTGGAATGATGGCTATCACATAAGTCACCATATTAAACCAAGCATGCACTGGACTGAACATCCCAATCACTTATTAGAAAACCTCGATGAGTATGCTGACAATAAAGCACTGGTATTTGAGGGTATTAACTTTATACACATCTGGTACTATCTGATGAGGCGAGATTACAATAAATTAGTGGCAAACCTGGTCAATATCAATGATACATTTTCTTCTGATGAAGAAGCAATTGCTTTGATGAAATTACGGACCAGGAAAATTGACCTCAAGGCTTCCAACAATGTGGAACTGGCTGTCGCCTAGTTACCTGAATTTCTGTTCCCAATATTTAGCCTGACGACCTCTTTGGATCCTCTTTATAACGGATTGATCATTTAATGACGGATTGATCACTCCTTTTGAGGTTAGATGGTACGCATCGCAAAAATCACACTTGTAGAAGTTGATAGCACCGTAATTTACAGCGTGTTGCGAAGTGATCTTAGCATTTATTAGTGCCTCAAGTGCTTCATGCTCATTATGATAGCAATTTTTTTTTGTGGGGCAGTAGGATATTGGGTTGATCTTTAAAGGCATACTACTAATAACTAATAACCCAAAGAAAAAGGTTTGGGAAATATAATTATTTAATAAAAATACGGGATAGGAGAAACATGGATTAATTTTAGCACATCAACTAAAATTTAACGAAGATGCGGATTACTTACAATTCACCGGTTATACTTACTTACACTTTTTTAGCTATTTTGGTGATGTTCTTTGCAGGTAATTTCAATGCCGGCGTGAGAAGTTTATTTACTGTGGGGGCTTCAATGGATTTTACTAACCCACTGGATTATTTCAGGTTGTTTTCTCATGTAGTTGGGCATATAAACTGGCAGCATCTAATCGGTAATTTCACTTTTATCTTGCTTTTGGGGCCAATATTGGAAGAGAAATATGGATCATCTCAGTTACTGATTATGATATTCATAACAGGGCTTGTTACGGGTATTTTGAATGTTTTAGTCTTTCCCACTGCTTTATTGGGGGCTAGCGGTATCGTTTTTATGCTTATTTTATTGAGTTCGATGGTTAATTTTAAGAAAAAGACCATACCACTTACTTTTATTTTAATTGCTACCCTATACCTGGGACGAGAATTTGTAAACATGTATCGCGATGATCAAATATCGCAATCTGCACATATTATCGGTGGTATATGTGGAGCAGCTTTCGGATTTTATTTTGTTAAGAAATAAGATACTTATTAATCGTTATTAAAAATAAAAATTCAGTTTATTAACTATTTTCTTAGTCGGTTAAATTACCAATTAAAATCAATCCAATGGCGACTGTCAAGTTTACATCAAACCTCAAAAGATTCTTCCCAGATTTAGACACTATGAATCTAAGTAGTGATAACGTGGCTAAACTTTTAGACGAAATCAATGAAAAGCATAGAGGTTTGAAAGATTATATTGTTGAAGAAAATGGAGCGCTAAGAAAACATGTGAATATTTTCATTGGTGAGGAAATGATCAATGACCGGAATACACTTAAGGATTCTTTAAAAAACAATGACGAAGTTTATATAATGCAGGCGCTATCCGGTGGTTAGCAGTCATTTATTTTTAATTATAATGAATAGTAATTTTTTAATCTTAGCCACCCGAAAGGGACTGGTAGTATTTACCAAAAATCAAAATAAAAATTGAGTTTATTTAGATACTCATTTCCTGGGGTCTCCCGTTTCACTGGTAACGTTTGATGAGGTTACCAATACCTTTTGGGCTATGTGAGATCATGGACATTGGGGATGCAAGTTACATCGGTCTATTGATCTTAATAGCTGGGAGGAGGTTGATGCTCCAAAGTATCCAGCCACTACGAAATATCTTTGGTCATTTTCGAACGCTGGCCCTGAATTTCCAGAAACAATTTACATTGGAACAGAACCTGGAGGTCTATTTAAAAGTGTGGATAATGGTGATAATTTTGAATTGGTAAAAGGTCTATGGAATCATTCATCAAGGAAAAAAAAATTGGTTTGGAGGTGGGAGAGATAATGCAGGGATACATTCAATTATAATTGACCCCAATGATTCCAATTATATTTTTGTGGGCATTAATGTGGCTGGAATGTTTGAAACAAGAGATGGCGGTATAAACTGGGAACCACGGAATAAAGGCCTTAAAGCTGATTTTCTTCCTGATCCCGGGTCTGATGTAGGTCAGGACCCGCATCTTATTGTGTCATGTACAGAACATCCAAAAATTATGTGGCAGCAAAATCATTGCGGTATTTAAAGAACTGAAAATGGTGGAGCACTATGGCATGATGTTTCGCAAAAAGAAGGACCCGCTAACATTGGATTCGCAATTGTAGCACATTAATCAGACCCAAACATTGCGTGGGTAATACCGGGAATTAGTGATGAAATCCGTGTGGCGTTCAATCAATCATTAAGTGTATGTAAAACAGAAGATGGTGGTAAAAGTTGGGTAGCACAGAGCAATGGATTACCGCAATCGCAATGTTATGATATTGTTTATCGCTATGCATTTGATAACAATAACAAAGATTTGATTTTTGGTACCACCACAGACAATTTGTATTACTCATCCGATGAAGGAGAACGTTGGCAAACCATAAGTAATAATTTACCCATGATATATAGTGTGGAAATTGTCGAGCTTTGATAGCATGATGATTATAAACTACTTACACATCAATATTTTCATCTAAAAAAAGTACTTAGGCCTCAAAAATCATTAGAATAATTATGTATAAACTATTAATTGTCTCAATCCTATTTTACTCATGTGCTGCTGCAAAACCTACCGAACAAAAACCAGGGAACGATCTACCAAGACGAACCTGGAATATAAAGAAAAATAATAACTCTATTTTGTAGAACAAATAACTGATTAGCATCGTAATTAGTTCTACATAATAAAACAAATGGGTAAAGAATATATTGGTGAATTTGAAGAATTGGTTTTATTGATCATAGCGCTTCTTGATGATGATCAATCCTATGGATTATCTATCTGCGATGAATTCGAGAAACAAACTGGTAGGAAGTCCACCATTGGTGCAATTCATGCCACCTTAAACAGACTGGAGAAGAAAGGTTATCTCGAATCAAGCATGGGTGATGCAACCAAAGAAAGGGGAGGTAGGAGAAAGCGATTATTCAAACTAACCAACCATGGTAAAAATGCCCTGGTCAAGGCCAGAGATGTAAAAGTTAATTTGTGGGTACAAATTCCTGATTTAGCACTTAATAAGATTTAGATGAGACACCCCCCGAAGTTTGCAGATAAGCTACTGGAATGGTTCTGTAAAGAGGAACTGCTTGAAGAAATAAAGGGGGATCTACATGAATATTACTTCAAAATATCGCAACAACAAACGACATGGCAAGTCCGGCGCTCATATTGGATTCATGTCTTGAATTTTTTAAGACCATTTGCTTTGAAACGATTTAATAATAATTCAATTATTGGCACTATGATACAGTCTCATATTAAAATGACATTCAGAAACTTATTAAAATATAAGTTCTATTCCAGCATTAACATTTTTGGCTTGGCACTTGGTATTTTGGCAAGCATTTTCATACTGATATGGATAGCTGATGAAGTCAGTTATGATAAGTTTTTTGAAAATTCAGAAAGGATCTACAGAGTATCCACTGATATTAAATTTGCTGATAACAAATGGAATATGGCAATGTCTCCCGCACCAATGGCCAAAGTCTTTGAAGAAGAATTTCCGGAGATAATAAAAGCAGGGAGACTTAGAGCCGTTGGTAGTGTAATATTTATAAAAGGAGATAGGTACGTCCAGCAAAAAGATGTAATGTATGCTGATCCTGAAATACTGGATATTTTTTCATTCGAATTTTTAAAAGGGGACAGAGAAACCGCCTTACAGGAACCCAATACTGTAGTCATCACTGTATCGACAGCAAATAAATTCTATAAAGATAAGGATCCCTTAGGTCAGACAATAACTACATTTTCTGGTAAAGAATACAGAATAGATGGCGTAATAAAAGATATCCCAAGAAATTCCCATTTTCATCCCTCCTTGTTGTTGAGTATTAAATCCGATAAACAAAGCGAAAATAAAATATGGCTGAGCAATAATTACTATACCTATTTCTTACTCAATGAATCAAATGATAGCAAAGCACTGGAAAATAAATTTGAATCCGTATACCCCAAATACCTTGGACCACAGGTTGAACAGGCTGTTGGCGTAAACTGGGATCAGGTACTAGCTTCAGATAATCATGTGAAATTTTATTTAACAAACCTTGAAGATATACATCTTAAATCATCATTGGATTATGAGATAGAAGCAAATGGAGACGAGCAATATGTATACTTATTCTCCTATATTGGATTATTTATACTTTTGATTGCCTGTATAAATTTCATGAATATCTCCACTGCCAGAGCAACAGTAAGGGGCAGAGAAGTTGGTATTAGAAAAGTACTGGGATCAGTTAAAAAGGACTTAATTAGTCAATTCTTAACAGAATCAATAATTTACAGCTTACTGGCATTGTTTATCGCTTATGGTTTATACCACTTATTGGCCCCATTCTATGAACTGCTAACAGAAAAACAAGTCCTTAATCCTCTTTTTGATGAGCAGATGTTATGGGTTTATATTTTATCTGGAACCATTTTTATGGGTTTACTTGCAGGTATATATCCGGCTTTCGTATTATCAGGATTTAATCCGCTAAATGTGCTGAAAGGCCAAATGAAAGCGGGAAAGCCTGGGACCACCATACGCGGTATATTAGTTGTATTCCAATTTTCTATTTCCTTGATACTAATCATTGGGACCCTGGTTGTATTCAAGCAATTGCAATTCATTCAGAATAAAGCGTTAGGCTTTAAAAAGGATGGAATACTGGTGATTAATAATGGGCAGATTCTTGGCAATCAAATGGTCTCGTTCAAGAATAAGCTTATGGATAACACAAACATAGAAAATGTGAGTGCTACAGGATTTTTACCGATCGATGGCTACCGTTCAGATAATACTTTTTGGCCTGAGGGTATGAATAGTAAAGATGATGCCATAAGCCTGCAAACATGGTCTGTTGATTATAATTACATAAACACTTTGGGTATGGAACTGGTGAAGGGGAGGAATTTTTCAAGAGATATGGCAAGTGACTCATCAGGTGTAATTATTAATGAAACAGCTATGCACAGACTGGGATACTCTGACGAAGTCTTAGGCAAAAAACTGACTTCATTCGGTGATTTCATGGTTAACGGCATGCATAAGTTTAATATCATAGGTGTTGTAAAAGATTTCCATTTTAAATCCTTAAAAGAAAACATATCGCCACTTATGCTTTATCTGAATAAAGACCCAACATCATCAGTCATTGCTGTCAGGTTTAGTTCTGACAATGTTAAATCAATAATTGGTGAGGTTGAAGAGGTATGGAAGGCGTTTAATCCCAATCATCCCATGCAATTCAATTTTTTGGATAGGCAATTTGATAACAAATACAAAGAAGAAGTTAGATTGGGGCGGATATTTACAGTCTTCGGTGTATTTGCCATTATCATTGCCTGCCTGGGATTGTTTGGACTATCTTCATTTACCGCTGAACAAAAGAAAAAAGAGATGGGCATTAGAAAAGTTCTTGGAGCTTCTGATTTTAATTTGCTCAAGTTACTTTTTTTAGGATATACTAAGTTGATATTAATTGCTATCAGTATAGGAATACCGGTTGCTTACATTTTCATGTCGGGCTGGTTACAGGATTTTGCTTACCACACCAAACTTGATTTTATTATTTTTATAGGAGCAGCTATACTCTCATTGGCTGTTGCCTGGCTCACAGTCAGTATACAGTCGATAAAGGTGGCCAGAGCAAATCCTGCTGTGAACCTGAGAACGGAATGATTGAATTATTCTTTTTATTGGTGTTTTGTGGTAGTAAATTCGCGTCTTACTTATAATTGTAAGTTTGAACGGATTTAAATGGAGGGATCTAAAAGTAAGTTACTAATATTTTTTGCTTTTCTATTTGTTATTCATCTCACAGCCCAAGACGTTGAAACAGACCTGTCCAAGGTTGATATTGATGATTTATCAGATACTCAAATTGAGCGTTTCATTGTAGAAGTAAATAAAAGAGGGCTATCGGATCAACAGCTTGAAATATTAGCTAGAACCAGAGGATTAACTAACCAACAAATCAATAAACTTAAGCAAAGGATCAATGAAGTTCGTTTGGAAGATCAGGAAACCGGACAAACGACAGGTGATCTTATGTTAAGACAACGAAATATTACAGAACAAAAAGAAGATTTTGACTTATTTGATAATCTAGCCAGTACAGATACCATTAAAGAAGAAACCATTTTTGGGATGTCTTACTTCAAAAATAAGAATTTGATTTTTGAGCCATCTTTAAATATTCCAACGCCAATAAACTATCAATTAGGGCCTGGTGATGAAATTGTCATCGATATATGGGGGGCCTCTGAGCAAACTTATCAGTTAATTATTTCTCCGGAAGGATCAATAAGGATACCGGATGTAGGCCCTGTTTACTTATCAGGCTTGACTGTTGATGAAGCCTCAACTAGCGTTTTGAATAGATTGACACAGATTTATGCTGGTTTATCTCCCGGAAATGGAGAAGCACCTAATACTTTCGCCCAGGTTAGTCTAGGTCAAATAAGGAGCATCAATATTTCGGTGATAGGGGAAGTTGAAAACCCCGGTACATACACACTCTCATCGTTTTCATCAGTCTTCAATGCATTGTACTACTCTGGTGGCCCAAACCGAACAGGTTCATTAAGAAACATTGATGTATTCAGAAATAATAAAAAAATAAAAGATGTTGATTTCTATGATTACCTCATCAAGGGGAGGCAAACCCAAAATATTAGGCTCCAAGACCAGGATATAATAATTGTTCATCCCTACGACAAGCGTGTTTCTGTAAAAGGAAATGTGAAAAGACCAGCGATATACGAATTTGTAGATAAAGAAAATGTGAATAATCTATTAGAATATGCCGGAGGATTTAGTGAAAACGCCTACCAGGATCAGATCACCATCAGACGATCCGGTGATTTATTTAAAAAAATAGTTTCAGTTGAGCACAAAGATTACAGCGACACCCCGCTAAAAAATGGTGATGAGGTATTAATTTCAACAATTTTGGACCGATTTGAAAACAAGGTGACACTCCAGGGAGCAGTACAAAAAGCAGGTGATTATGAGTTTAAGCCCGAATTAACGCTCAGCGCGCTGATAAAAAAATCAGAGGGTCTACGAGATGATGCTTTTGAAGGAAGGGGGCTGATTTTAAGAACCAATAAAGATTATTCTTTGGTTAATATCCCATTTAGTGTTTCTGAGGTTATAAATGGCCAGTCAGATGTTGGTTTGAGACCAGATGATATCGTCAGGATATTTTCCAGGTTTGATTTGAGGGAAGATTATTTCATCACCGTGGAGGGAGAGGTTAATCAACCAGGCAAAATTCTTTATGTAGATAGCATGACCGTAGAGGATGCCATTTTACAAACCGGGGGATTTCGAGAATCTGCAATTAAATCTCAGATAGAATTATCCAGAAGAATTAGGAATGAAAATATTGACGCAAACATTGAATCGCAGGTATATAATTTTCCCATTGATGATAACCTTGATATTTCTGACAAAGCATCCGAGATGGTACTACAGCCTTTCGACCTTGTGATTGTTAGAAAATCACCACATTTTAAAGAACAAAAGATCGTTGAGGTAGAAGGGGAGGTGAACCAA
Organism: Cyclobacteriaceae bacterium; assembly: GCA_051155775.1. GTDB lineage: Bacteria > Bacteroidota > Bacteroidia > Cytophagales > Cyclobacteriaceae > CAYSCZ01. The sequence goes on from DAXETV010000010.1 coordinate 30,071, forward strand.
CCAGGTAAATATGTGTTACAAAAGAAAAATGAACGCATAGCTGAAATATTAGATAGGGCCGGTGGGTTGACTGATTTTGCGTACATTGAAGGGGCATCCTTAATCAGAAAAACTGAATTTGCTAAAAAAGAAAACAATGATGACCAGACTGAAACAACTACTGCGGCCCAAATAAAACAGGACGAACTACAGGATTTAGCATCCAGGGACAGCTCTATTCAGCGGCAAGATATAAATTTCAAAACTGAAGAATCTGTTGGCATTGATTTGGGCCAGGTTATGGACGATCCAGGATCAAAATATGATCTTATCCTCCAGGATGGCGATGTGCTGAGTATTCCCAGAAATATTGAAACTGTAAGATTGAGAGGACAACTTTTGCGCCCTTCAAAAGTCAGATATGACCCTAATTTATCTTTTAGGGATTACATTTCGCTGGCAGGTGGTTTTGCAAGTGATGCCAGGAAAGGAAAAGCATTCGTAATTTACCCAAATGGTTCCGCCAGTCAAACCAATAAGTTTCTCTGGTTTAATTTTTATCCCAAAATAAAACCGGGCTCGGAAATAATTATACCTCAAAAGCCAGAAAGGAACAGGTTGAGTGCACAGGAAATCATTGGTTTGACAACAGCCATCACGTCTTTTGGATTATTGGTTGATCGCTTATTGCAATAAAATTAACGATGCTTAAAGATCACGAAAACAATTCTAAAAACAGTTATGAAATCGATCTTCTAAAGCTGATCAAAATCCTGTGGGCCAAAAGATACAAGATTCTAATCACATCAATGATTTTTATATTCTTTGGACTAATCATTGCTTTTACAACACCATTAGAATATGAAACCCAACTTTTACTGATGCCCGAAGTCAAACAATCAGGGCCAAATTTTGGTGGGCTGGGTGATTTAGCCGGTCTTGCAGGTGTGGATATTGGTTCCCTACAACAGAGTGGTTCTGAATTCAATCCCGAACTTTACCAAAAAATAGTGCATAGCACGCCCTTTTTATTGTCCCTCATGAATCAGCGTTTTTACTTCAAAACAGCAGATAAAACGTGGACTTTATTTGATTATTTTAATGATCATGTTAAAGTATCACTGATAAAAAAACTTGCCGGATTACCATTCGAGCTGTTTGGATTTATGAGATATTTTTTTTCTGATAAACCTGAGGAATCGATGAACACCGAAGATGGAGCGATCATAAAACTAAGTGAGGAACAAAAGGAAATAGTTGAAATCCTTGTGGATAGGATTGACCTGGAAATTGATTGGGAGGGAGGAGGTATTGTGATTATCACCACTGAAATGCAGGACCCTGAAGTTACCGCCAGAATGGCTTTATTCACGCAGAATTATATTACAACATATGTAAAAGAGTACTACGTTTCAAAAGAATTACAAAATCTCAATTTTATCAAAGAACAGTATGAAAGAGCTAAAAAGGAATTTCAAAGGGCTCAGATAGCCCTGGCTAACTTCAGGGATAATAATAAAAATATAAATACCGCCAAGGCAAGGTCTGAGGAGGAAAGGTTGCAGTCTGAGTATAATCTGGCTTTTAATGTATATAATGGACTAGCCCAACAACTTGAGCAAGCTAAAATAAAAGTAAATAATGTGACACCTGTTTTTACCGTTTTAGAACCCGCTAAGGTGCCTGTCGAAAAGAGTAAGCCAAACAGGGTCTTTATACTTATATTGTTTTTAACTTCTGGCGTTTTGGTGGGCACTGCAATTGTGATTGGTCAGGCATTCATAAAAAAAGAATTGTAGTGCAACCTTATTTATTTTTATTGATACTAAATTTTTGCTGCAATACCCTAAAAATAAAAATTGGATTACCAACAAAATATCTTTTAAACAATCTTCTCGGCTCTTGCAGGAACCGATAGAGCCATTCAAGTTTAAGTGTATAAAAAATATTAGGGGTCATCCTGGTGTTTCCTGCAATGTATTCAAATACAGCCCCGCCAGTAAGGGTAATGTTGAAGTTTACTTTCTCTTTATTCTGCATTAGCCACTTCTCTTGAACAGGCATCCCCATACCTAATAATAGGATATTTGGTTCTGCATCGTTGATTGTTTTAATGGTGGCTTTTAAATCTTCATCATCTTCAATAAACCCGTTTCTATATCCAGCCACATTAATTCCAGGATAGTCTTCATTGATCTTTTCAACAGCTTTCTTAATGGTAGCATCCTTCGAACCCATCAGATATATTGAGTAACCATTAGATTGTATAAGTTTTAATAAATTCCAGATCCACCGATTGTAGGTAATTTTCTCTTTAATAAAAATACCCATTATTCGCGCTGCAAGCCTTACACCCTCACCGTCACAAAATGTAATGCTCGAACAGTTTAAAAAATCTTTAAACCATTGATGCTTATGGGCGATGTTCATGGCATGAATGTTTACATTCAATATCAAAGCCCGGTTGGCACTTGTTTCTACAAGTTTTTTTACAGTTTCATTTAATTGATCAGAAGTAAGATTATTTATTTTTACGCCCTGCAAATAAATTACCTCATTAGTGTTTTCCATGGTTTCGTCTGGGAGATGCTCAGCTTTTTCCTATGTAGATTGTCAAAGATAAATATCAGAGTGGGTATGTAATAGTTGTATATCATGTTGTGAAAAAAGGAAAGCAGGTATAAGCAAAAAAGCAAGGCCAACTGATTTGATGTAATTGAAAACCTGTAGTAAAGTGATAAAAAAATTACTGTGAAAATTATCCCGAAGTCAACATAGATCCTTATAAAATCATTGTGTGGTTGAATATCGTATAGAAATTCCTTTTCAATTAAAAGCCTTGAGTGCTCAGACCCCAAACCCATCAGGTGGTCTGAAAAATTCATTGTTGATGCTTCATTTACAATAGTGCCAAAGAGCATCAGCCGCAACCTGGCTGAGGCATCATCTCCACTTTCATATCTGGATTCTATTATTTTATCACCAATACTGGTGCTGGTCAGAAAGTTATAAACCGGATAGGTGAAGATTATTACTACCAGAAAAGAGAGAACGAATAGTTTTCTTAGTAGTTTATTTTGAGAAAAGATAAAAACGAAAGGGATTATACTAAAAAAAAGGATGTTCAACCTTGTTTTGGTAATAATAATTAGCACAAATAATAAGCTGTATAAAATAACATTTTGAGATCTTGTAAAATACCTGCAGACGAATAGATAAAATGCCATAGTGTAAATACCAAAGGTAGTTGGTGATAATCCATAACCCTTAAACCTGTTGGCATAGGTATAAAAAAAATCAAAAGGTATTTGGATAAAGCTTATGATTAGTACAAGGATGAATAGGACTTTTATCCAATATATCTCGAGTGAGTTAATCTTACCTGTAGCATGATAAATAAATAAGAGGCTTACAAAGTATAAAAAAGGTAGTGGTTGGTAGGTTTTGACAGTTCCAGTAAGGATAATTAAAAAAAACACTAGAAAGGTAATAAGTAATTTTACTTTTATTGGTTGAATGCTCAACCGATGTACCACCAAAATAATTGAAAGAACCACAAAAGGCAGGTAATAAAACCAAATAAACTTACCATCCATCCCAAGAAGTTGCCGGAAGATCATGGCAAGAAATGGGTAGGACAAAACATAAATAAAGGTTAAGGTCTCAAGGTTGATGGTCTTTAAATATGGGAGGTAAATTGTTGGTTTAGCTGGAAGGGTTAGAACAAACTTCATTCATTCAGGTCATTTAAGTTTAGCAGGTGCGTTTTTTCAAATAAAAGTCTTAAAAATTTAATAGGAAATTGATCAATCTCAACGGTATAAATGCATTTGGGATCAAAATAGTTGATTAATTCAATAATGGCAGACGATCCAAAATTAATAATATATAAAAAGGACATGGGATCAATATCCTCCATACATATGGATCGCTCAATGAAATGTAGGTTTTTAAATGAGGAAAATTTTGAATCAACTTCTCTGGGATGAAGTTTAACGTAAACTTTAGTTGCGGGCAGGCTTTTTGTGAATTGCATGACTTTTTCCCACATCATACGCTCCTGTCCTATGGATAAGATGCCGTCTTCTGAAAATGGAGAGCTTATGATCAATAAATTTTCAGGATTATTTGATGGAATGGAATAAGAAGAAGGGCTAACTCCGGCCTTTAGTTTTATGTAAGTTGTATTTTTTTGTTTTCCGGGAAGATATTCAGGAAACCTGATAAGCGAGTAATCGATTTCACTATGTGTTCCTAGCCGGTTGTAATAGCGCAGAGGAAATTTGAGCATAATAAAAGTAATAAAAGGGTATATAAGCTTCAGTAAAAGATCTTTTATGCCCTCCGCAACGTAATAACGGGTTCCTTCATCAAAGGAAATATAGTTTAAGCTGGATCGGTGTAACGCTCTTTTTAGTTCAAACCATAAAATTTGGCTTAAAACCATTTTTTCTGATGGTATCAGTACGTTAACTTTTTTTTTTCACCCAAATTATGAATCAATTTCCTCACCTGTTCTTTAAGGATGGCCGTTGATTTCCTGTAACTGGGTACGCTGTGAGGAAAATGGGAGAAAAAATCTTTCAGATTCCAAATCGGGGTATCAATTGAAACGGTGGAATGAAGGTTTTTTATATCCAGATCATAGTCTTTCATCATTCCGGTTTTTATAATCATTAGCCGATCTAAACCATAAGTGGAGATGATATTTTTTAGCATTTTTAACTGAAAAGGAGTGGACAACACACATATATTTAAGTCCACTTGTGAGGGAATATCATTATTAGTCATGATTTTTTAAAAAATGTTGGTAGCGTAAGAATACCCGTTTTTTTATAGGCATAAACTGCTTTTAGTACATTTTCAATTATAACTACCACTGCCGTTGTTATAGCTGCACCCAGGTAACCAAAATTAAGTATAAGCACATAATTTAACATTATATTTAGAACAGTGGCAATGGCTAGGATTATTCCCACATACTTTTCATAGCCACACATTGAGAGAACTATAGCTGAGCAACCAGTCGAGACATTCACAAACTGGCCAACAGCCAATATTAGCAACGATGGAAATACCTGGGTAAATTCATGGCCCCAAAAGCTTAAAATATATTCTCCAAATATATAAAATCCCAAAAGCGACAATGAGGCAACTACCACCAAAGCGAAAGATACCTGGCCAACCAATTTTTTTAATGGTTCTATCTCCCGGTTATTATAAAGTACCGCAATTTTAGGCGATATTGCTGAATTGCTTATATGTAGAAAAATACTAACGAACATGGCTAACCGGGCCGCTACACTGTAGAACCCAACTTCTGCACTATCTCGAAAGATTCCGATCATGAAAATATCGATACTGGACATTATCATAAATCCTGTTGACGCAATAAATAATGGAAAAGCACTTGGAAGCAGTGTAGCTATAACATTTCTTCTTTTTGGTTTTACCGGTATAAACAGCTTCCAATAGATTTCTATGATCAAAAATACCAAAAACCTTGAAGCGGTGTAGATAATTGCAACTGTGCGGGTATCAATAGACAGGGATGAAACATAGTAAAAGGAAAGGATCATCAGAATAATAATAATGCTCAATGATTCTTCCAATAAATTGCCTTGCCAGGTTTTGCTGATGCCTTTCAGTGATGCCACCTTGACCCTTGATAATGCCAATGGAATGAACCCCAATAAAAAAATAAGTAATGGAATCTTAAGTTCTTGATTATGAAATACTTTTATGGATAAAAAATCTATGCCCAGGAATATGACTAAAACCAATGAGAGCGAGACAATAAACACAAAGGCCATTGAGCTATGCACTACATTACCTAACGATTGATAATTCTTAGAAAAGTAAGCGACAGCGGTTTTTTTGATGATCACATTGGGTAAGCCAAACATTGATAGTATCAGGAGTACGGTAAGTATTTTTATGCTTAGGTCAATGATCCCTAATCCTTCAGGGCCAAGCATCCTTCCTATAATCACACTCACAACAATCGTTGAGAAGCCACCTAAGATTTTTACAATGGCAGTAGATACAGATTTTGATAAAACAGCCCTGGTATTCGGGTCAAATGTTTTTGTAAATTGCACGTCTAGTGTTTAATCTATTCAAGGGTAAATTCATCCAGCAGGATATCGTTATCATTTAATATTTGTTCAATCCTACCTACTTCTGAATTTTTTAAGTAGTTCTTCCAGTCACCAACCGCCCCACTTCTGATGAAGGATCCTTTGAATTGGTTGCTTTCGGATACAATGGCACCTCCAATTTCTTTTTCATGCATCCTTACATTTTTTATAGAACTGGCAGTAATGGATGAATTGATGGACGCATAATCAACCTCAATCCCCAAAAAGGCAATAATTTTTTCAAAACTATTTATTGGGTCAACAATCAGATCTTCATAATGAATGATTAGTACTTTATCAGGGTAGGACTGTACTAAACTTTTTTGATAATTTACTAACGCTATGTAGGGATAGATTTCATTCTTGATGGTTTTAACAAGGTTATTTTTCTTCCCTCGTTTCAAATAATGCCAGTGATGGATAGATACGATGTAATCCAGTGGGTTTCTACGCAGTGAGATATTTTTTTTCCAATAATTTCCTTTTACTGGGATGTGGGTACTCAAAAACCTTGAATAGGGTAAATTATTCTTGACAATATCATTCTTTTTATCATAGAAGGAAGTTAAGCTGGATTTTTTAACGGTGTTTTCTATACTGTGTATAAAAAACCGGTGGTGCATCTCCGTGTAATTAATATTTTCTGTTCTTCCCTCAAAAAGCCTGTTCAGATAGTTCGCCAGGAAGGTAAGCAGATAGGTGGTGCCACTTTTTTGTATGGTAAAAATCCAGGCACTGTCCTCAGATTGACTAATTAGTAGATTTTCAAGGAGCCGATCCCGTTCATCAACAATTCTTTTGATTTCTTTTCCAACAATTGGAACGCTGAATAATGCTTTTTTTATCAATTGCTGTGATTTACCAGATCCAAAAATTGCTTTTGCTTATTTCGTTTCCAAAAGTTTGAATCTGAGATGATTTTGAAAAACCTCTCATCACTACGACCGTCGCCAAATAGCCTTACTTTATCAGGTTTTAGGTTTTTGACTTTCTTAATACCATCTAATATTGATTGAAAATCGTTATTTACATTGACTATGTCTTCATTATAGACTCTGTTCACTTGTCGGGTGCCAATATTGACTGTCGGGATGCCATAGTAAGGTGCCTCCCTTACACCGGCACTACTATTACCTAAAATGAAATCTGCGTTTTTTAACAAGACAAGAAAATATTCAAACCGGATGGAAGGAAACATTCTAATGGTTGTGAGCCCTTTAAATGCCTGATACTCATCAATTATTGATGACGAACCCAGGTCATTATTAGGATAGATTACCACAAAATTACACTTAGAGTGAATGACTGCATTAACCAGTTCACCTGCCTGGTGGCTTATCTGATCAAACTCTGTGGTTACCGGATGAAACATTAGAATGGCATAATTTTCAAAACATATTTCATAGTATCGTTTCACTTCACTTAATTCGGGTAGATTATTTGAAAACATCAGGTCGATATCAGGGCTTCCAATCTCAAAGATAACTTCCCGGTCTTCGCCCATCTGGATAAGTCGCTCTTTAGCTTTTCCATTAGAGACGAAATGGAAATGACATAGCTTACTGATTGAATGTCTGATTAACTCATCAATGGTACCGGAAACTTCACCACCCTCTATATGTGCCACATAGATATTGTTTAATGAGCCTACGATTGCTCCGGCTAACGCTTCCACACGGTCTCCATGGACAACAATTAAGTCTGGTTTTATCTCCCGGCAATAGTAGGAGAAGCCTTCCACAGTTTTGGCCAATACCACATCCATAGTATCTTCGGATACTTGATTGATATGTTTAAAAATATTAGGATAACCGCATTTTTCTATTTCTATGACCGTACTGCCATATTTTGAAAGGGTATGCATGCCGGTAGCAAAAATATGAACCTCAAAGTGGTCAGACTGATTAATGATTTCAATCAATGATTTTAACTTACCAAAATCAGCTCTGGTGCCGGATAGAAATACAATTTTTCGCCTCATTCCACATCACTTTTTTTTAATAAAACATTCGCCGGGATGTTGGTCTTTGCTCTTTTGCCTAGTAACGATTCGTAACTTGATGCTTTAAAATCGCCAATACCCGGCCGTCTGACCCATAAATTTTGTCGGGAAAAGAAATCACCTTTGTTGATTGTACAGGTAGTACAAACCGAAGCAAATGCAAAGTCAATAGTAACCTGCTCCTCTTTAGCGGGCCCTTTTTTTCCGCCCCTCTGCTGATACAATATTTTAGAGCCTTCGATCAATTCTATACAAGCTTGCTTATCCATAGAACAGATGATATCTGGCCCCTTTCGGTCCATGGAGTCAGTGAAGTGGCGTTCCAAGACGGATGCCCCCAATGCCACTGCACCAAAGCAGGCATGATTTGAGGTTGTGTGGTCTGAAAGACCAATCACTGTATCTGGGAAAGCTTGTATCATCTCACTTAATGCACCAAGTCTTACCAGATGGTTGGGTGTAGGATAGAGGTTGGTAGTATGCAGCAACGCATAATCAATAGAGAATTTATTGAGAATTTTTACAGATGCTTTTATTGAGTCAATAGTATTCATGCCTGTACTCATGATCACTGGCTTTCCAAATCGGGCTATTTTTTCGATTAAGGGTAAATTATTACACTCACCTGATCCAATTTTTATGGCCGGTATGTTAAACTTTATTAATCTTTCCAATGCAGCACCGGAAAAAGGGGTGCTTATAAAAATCATCCCTTTTTGCGTCACGTATTGCATCAGTTCATACTCATCGGCTTCAGATAGTGCACATTCCTGCATGATTGCGTATATGGACTTATCAGCATTGCCGGGCTTGATTTTCTTTGCCTCTTCGGTCATCTCATCTTCAACAATATGGGTCTGATGTTTTATTACCTCCACACCAGCGGCATGTGCAGCATCCACCATTTCTTTTGCAATGGAAAGATTACCATCATGATTGATTCCAATTTCAGCGATTACAAGCGGCTCATAGTCATAGCCTATTTTTCTACCCTGGATTTTTATGTAGGGACTATTCATTTTTTAAAAAACAATGCTTTGTACTGGTTAAAAATAACTTCTCCCAACTTTAAATCTCCGTGGGTATCAACATCAACCATTCCGTAAATATCATCCTGAATAATTGGTAAGGAATCTTCGGAAAATACCCGCTCATGATTTAATATAAATTCTGGTTTGGTAATATAAATCGACCCATTTTCAAAATAAGTCGTGGTTAATTCCTGAGATGTTTGTTCTGGTTTATAGGTAAGGGTTTTAAAGGTGTTATTTACAATTGTGCCAATTTTTTTTCGGTTGATACAAACGCTTAAAGCAGAATCATAGGTTTTGTAATGTTTTTCGAACTGATTAATAGCATCAGCGATCTGCTGTAATGACCGAAGGGGTTGTGTTGGTTGAAGGGTTATTAGCCCCCTTAAGTTTTTTAATTCATCAGTCTTGAATGATTCCAGTAGATGCCTGGCAGTAGCTCCAACAGTAGTATTATCCTCTGCAAGTTCTGCAGGTCTTTTTATGGTTGCTGAACGAAAACCTTGAGATATCTGCAATATTTGCTCATCATCAGAGGAAACAATTACTTTGTCAATGTTACCGCTTCTTTGAGCAATATCAATGCTGTAATAGATCAATGGATGTCCACAAAAGTTGATAATGTTTTTCTTAGGAAGCCTCTTTGAGTTACCCCGTGCCGGTATCCATGCTATATATTTCAAAGTACTTTTAAGTTTTACGACCACCTCAAGGAACAAAATTTTATAACTACCCTTTGGTGATTGTCTTTATGAGTATTAAATAATAATCTTAAATTGTAACCAAATAAATAATATTAAATTCAAAAAAATGCATTTGAAGTTTTGGTTAAGAAACACAAAGTTAAACTTCATACACCAATAGTTGCCTTTGAATCATAACTTTTACGACATTTTTAAATTAATGAAAGCCAATGTCCTGGCATCTAAGTTGATATTGATTATTTTAATAACATTCCATAGCATACCATTATTTTCTCAACTTCCTTCTGATTCGGCAACTTTCTATTTTGCGACCGTTGGTAATGTCTCTTCAAAAAAATATCAACCCTTCTATCATGTATTTAACCAACATGGAACAATTAACGATGAACGGGGGAATTTATTAATTGACCTTGGCATCGATTACCATAAAAGGTTTAAAGAAATAGAATTGAATATTGGTATAGAAGGAATAGGTGATATATACCATCAAGAACTATTTACACAACAATATTACCTGGATCTATCATTTAAAAAGTTTCATTTTTTAGCGGGAGCTAAGAAGCAATATTCATCCCATCAGGAGTTTTCTGGTTTAACCTGGGGTGTGTCAGATAATGCACGTCCCATCCCCGGCTTAAAGTTTTATTCGGACTTTATTGATGTGCCATTAACAAATAGTTTTTTATCATTCCGGGGCGCTATCAGCCACAGTTGGCTTAGCAAGGAGCGTTTTGTGAAAAATGCCTGGCTTCATGAAAAATTTCTTCAGGCACGTATAGGCAGAAAAAATGCTTTAATTAATTTTTTTGGTACCTTCAGACATTATGTGATATGGAGTGGCGTACACCCTGATCCTGATTTTGGAGATCAACCCTCGGGATTTAATGATTTCATAAGGGTTTTTCTGGGTCAGGGTGGAGAAGAAAGTGCTAGCATTAACCCTGGTGATATTAATAATGCGCTGGGGAGTCATAGCGGGTTTTTTGATTGGGATCTTGAAATATCGCTTAAGGATTATTATTTGAGGGCAAGCCTGGAGCTACCCTTCGAAGACAACAAGAGCTTGAAAAAAGATAATTTTTATTCAATCGATGATTACAACCTGACATTTTCCTGGGCATCCAAAGTAGATCGATGGTTTTCCAACCTCTCTTTTTCGATTATTAATACCAAAGATCAAGGTGGAGCGGGCTTGCCTGATCCAGCCGGGGATATAATAACCATCGAAGATAACTTTGGTAACGAATTTGGTGGCAGGGATGATTACTATAATAACTTTTTCTACAGAAGTGGATGGTCATATCGTAGGTTTAGTATCGGCAATCCATTGTTATTAACCAGGGATAGGTTTTCGAAATTTTCTGATGCAGCACTCCCACAGGATGTTTTTTTTGTGAATAACAGGTTAGCGGCTTATACAATCGCTATCGGCGGGAACACATCTCTATTTCAATATAAGCTAACAGGTACCTACACCAAAAACTTCGGCACTTATGCTGGTTTGTACGAAGGGCGTTTCAATTGGGATGGAATAATTGACGATCCAAACTTTGATTATTTTTTCCTGCCACCTCAAAAACAATTTTATTTATTATTTGACACAGAAATATACCCTTTCCAAAAAAACGAATGGAGTTTCGGTCTTTCAATGGCCTATGACTTTGGGGATATGTATCATGTGTTTGGTGCTGGTTTTTCAATAAACTACCAATTAACCATGCTTGGTTATTAGTAACTTAGAAAGGATAAATTATTGGTATGAATAGGGTTGCAATGATCCAAAATAGTATGTTCAGTGCAAATCCTACCTTGAAAAAATCCCTGAACCTGTACCTGCCGGCAGTATAGACCATGGTATTGGTTTGATAACCGATGGGTGTCATAAAACTTGCTGAGGCAGCCAGCATAACAGCTATTAAAAAAGGGTAGGGGCTCAGGTCTAATTTATCGGCGGTATTTATTGCTATCGGAGCAATTAGTGCAGCTGTAGCATTATTCGACATGATCTCAGTTAGTAAAGAGGTTATGATATACATGCCGGAAAGTATCGCTATAGGCCCATACAGTCCTAGTTTATTGATCAGAATATCAGATAGTACGTTGGTTAACCCACTGTTTTCCATTGCCACGCCAAGACTTAATGCGCCCGCAAGGAGAAATATGATCCTCCATTCAATGGAGTTATATACCTCTTTCATGTTGAGTACCCTGGTAAGTACTAATATTAAGGTCCCCATTAAGGTCCCTACTACAATTGGTAAAATATTCAATGCAGCTAATAGAATGATACCAGCAAGTACAGATATTACATAGGTAAATTTCTTTTTATTGAAATCAATTATTCCTTCTTCGGAGAGAACAATAAATGGGCTTGAATCAGACATCTCTTGTCGCTTAAGATTATTGAGCCTGTGCGATTTTACTTCTGTTAGTATTATATCGCCTGCCTGAAGCTTAACTTCATTGAGTTGTTCATTGACCACCTCATCCCGATGAAGTATAGCTAATGGAGCAGCCCGGTATCTATTCCGAAAGTCCATCTCCCTAAGATTTTTACCTTCAAATTCAGATCCTGTTTTGATGATCAATTCCAAAATAGAGGTGTCGCCTCGCACTACAGCACCTTCACCGATCCTGACGGCTGAGGTGTTGAAGCTTACTTTTAACCGGTCTTTGAGTGCTTTAAGTTTTTCAACATCAACTCGAATTTTTAAAGCGTCACCAGCTTTTATTATAAAATCGCCCGGAGGTAAAAGAAATGAGGAGCCATTGCGGCGTACTTCTATGATTTCAATGTCAAGATCTTTCACCATCATCGAGTTCATGATTTTCTGACCTACAAATTCGGAATTCTCCATTATAGTTATCTCAGTCAGGTAATTCCTAATACTGAATTTTTCTTTTAAATCCTGATCACTATACCGGTCAGGTAATAACCGCTTACCAAAGAAGAAAATATAAATGGCCCCAACGAATAGAAACATTAATCCAATAGGTGTGGATATAAATATAGGAAAAGCATTCAGTCCCCTTTCTTCGGCGATTCCACTTACTAAAATATTCGTTGATGTTCCGATCAAAGTACAAGTGCCTCCCATTATTGATGCGTAGGAAAGTGGTATCAGCAGTTTGGAAGGATTAATATTAGATAGCGTGCCAATGCTAATCATAAGTGGTATAAACATGGCAACAACCGGTGTATTATTGATAAAAGCAGAGGTAATACCAACAAAAAAAATGGTCAAAAGAAGGCCAAGATTGAAATTTCGTTTATAAATAGCGCTCAGCTCAGGACCAATACGCTGTAAAGCGCCTGTTCTTAGCAATGCATAGCTAAGCACAAACATAAAAGCCACGGTTATCACCGCAGGGTTGCTAAATCCCTGTAAACCTTCTTTAGGGGATATAACACCTGTAATTATTAGGGATGTCATGATTAACAAGGCTACGAGGTCCACGGAAAGCCATTCAGTGGCAAAAAAGAAAATAGCCAAAAAAATGATGATCAGAACAATTATTGCTTCTATACCCATAAAAAATAAAATGCGATGCAATAATAAGAAGATAAATTCTAGTTAGATAAGAAATTAAAAACGTTTACCGACACCAACTGCCACTGACCAGGTATCAAACCCATTAATCCTTGTATCATAAAAAAATATTGGAGAAAAGTCCCAGTGGTTATGCATCTGAAACTCATACTCCAAACCAATTCTAAAAACAGAAAAAGACTTGCCTGGGTCAAATTCTATCCCAGGGCCTAGTACGATGACGAGCTCTTTCCATGGATTATATAGCGCATCTAAGGTAATAACCAACGGAAATTTTCTTTCAATAAGTTCCATATCGGTCTGCTCGACTAAAAAGGATTCAATTTCAAAATCGTTGTGTAAACCAATGCCCCAGGTATGATTGATCCAATATTCTAAATCAAGCCCCCAGGAGGCCACAGGCGTGTGGGATGCATCTTCCCTTAATTGAATAAAAGTATGACCTATTAATGGTGAAATTCTGAAATGCTTAAACTCCTCTATCATTTCTTCTTTTTCCTCTTCCTGACTGAGTGCATGATCAGTAAAAAATATTAAAAACAGAAACAAAGCGATTAGGGTTTTTGGCCACATAAATTTCCAAAAAAGCTAAATTATCCATTTTAAGGCCTAAAGGAATGTTAAATGATATGAATAAATGTGAGGATAGTCATTAAGTTTACTTATGGTTATGAATAATTGAATGGAAATCAAGATTCATGATTTTAAGCACTATTAAGGCTTCTGCATTTCTCATGGCTTCATCTTTTGTCGTTTTATCATCCACTAATGCAATTACTTTGTCTATCCCCATGGATTTAAATTCATTTTCTTCAACCTCGGACAATCCACAGATTACATATACTTTTTTATCATTTTTTTTAGCGGTTTTGGCAATACCGCTAATCACCTTGCCTTGTAATGTTTGATGATCAAATTTCCCTTCACCGGTTATGACCAGGTCACAGTCCTCCAGTGCCTCTTCAAAGCCTACCAGTTTCATAATGGTATCAATCCCCGGAAGTAACTTTGCATTCAAAAAGGCGACACAACCCCCTCCTAAACCACCGGCAGCACCAGATCCAGCAATTGATTGAAGATCGATGCCTGATTTATTTTTAATGATACCTCTGATATTTTTCAGTCCTTCATCGAGTGATAATACTTCTTGTTCACCTGCACCTTTTTGTCGTGCATAGACATAAGACGCGCCATTGGGTCCAAAGAACGGATTACTTACGTCCGATATGACATTTATCATGGGTAGATGGAGCTTTTCGGGGGGGGCATAATCTGAAATCTTCAACAGACTTTTACCTATGGGCTTTAATTCATCTCCTTTGTTGTCATAAAAATGATAACCCAAAGCACTTGCAAGGCCTGTTCCTGCATCATTTGTGGCACTACCTCCGATGAATAAGAATATTTGATCTATCTCTCTGGTAATTGCATCTTTTACCAGCTGTCCTGTACCGTAGGTTGTCGTAAGCATGCAGTTCCTTTCCTGTTTGTTAAGCAGCTGCAATCCTGAGGCACTGGCCATCTCTATGTATGCAGCATGCTCATGAATGTAATAAACAGCTTCAACAGGCCTGAATAGTGGATCCAGAACCTGAGTTTTAACAGGATATAATTGCATTTTTTTAGAAATAACCGCTAGCGAACCTTCACCACCATCTGCCATAGGTATTTTTATACATTCAATATCTTTATGCTTTTTTATTAAGCCGTGTTCAACAGCACTGCAAACTTGTTCCGCATCCAAGGAACCTTTAAATTTATCCGTAGCTATTAATACCTTCATGCGGTTATTATGGATTAATTTTTTAAATTAATAAATCATGAGCAGTTTTAGGTTCAGACCGAGATTTAAAATGGTTGTTCCAATACCAACCAAAGAACTGGAGACGCGGCTTACAGATAAATTAAAAGATAAATCAGTTGATTGTGAGGGTGTTTTTTTAGATGGCCATTGTGTAATTAAAATACCATATGGTGAGCGTCATTTCTGGTCGCCTGAATTGTCATTATCCATTGAAGAAGATAAAGACGGTTCATTAATTCGAGGATTATATGGCCCTAATTCCACCATCTGGACAATGTTTATGTTTGGGTACATAGGCATTGGAACATTGGCGTTTTTCACCTCATTTTATGGATTTAGCCGACTAAGTTTAGGGATGGAGGCACAAATATTATGGCTACTGCCAGTTTTGGTTGTTTGTGTTTTAATGATTTATTTATTTGCTCAGGTAGGACAAAAATTAGGCGCCAAACAAATGTACCGGCTGCATCATTTTTTTGAAGCTACCATCGGAAGAAAACCGGAAATTTATTGATATATTAACATTAGAAAATCTCTGATATACAGTAACATTTACTTCTTATGCTATAAATACCGGACTTGAAAGTGCCGCGCATAAAAAATAGACCTTCGAAAAAGGATTTCTCAATAGTTACGGGTTGTCGGATGGTGAGCGCGGTATCCTAATAAATCGGGAATCTTCGCTGTAAGGATTATATGCTATGGTGGCGTTCTTCAATATGTAAGTATCCCCGGTTGTGGCATATACTTCTTCAAGGAGTTCCGTAAAGGATAGAATTTTTCCGTTATCCAATAATGTGTTTCATATATGCTTAACGGATGCGGGCTAAATAACCAGATCCAGCGCTTCATCAACTGTATTAACCGGTTTCTGACATGTTTTATCATAACAAACAAAAATTGTTGTCTTATCATTTATTTTATCTTTTCCAGATAGCAGTCTAAATTCTTCCGAGGGCGTTTCACTTCCTATGATGATTTTGTTGGGATTGAACTTTTTTGAAAATTCCCTGGAGAATTTTTTAGCGCTTACCCCAATGACTGCTACCTCAGCTGTTGGCTCAATCAATAAGGTATACAAAGATGCCCAGTTGGATAAGCTGTCAGGCGCACGTTCTATCAATGCAAATACCTTTTCAACCATTTTAGCCGAGATATCAATATATTTATTTTCACTGAACATATGGCCGATGAGGTAAAGATTATGGGCCATAATGGAGTTTGATGCCGGAATTACATTATCAAATATTTCCTTCTTTCTTGCGATAAGTTTTTCAGACTCAGTGTTGGTAAAGAAGAAAAGGTTTTCATCCGGATCAAAGAATGACCCTAAGACATAATCCAAAAGTGACTTTGCTTGCATGATGATACCTTTTTGGAGTGTAGCCTGATAAAGTTTAATCAACGCTTCGATGACGAGCGCATAATCTTCCAGATAAGCATCAATTTTCGATTCGCCATTTTTAAAAGTCCTCTTTACTCTATTCCCGTCAATTAATCGATTATTCAAAAAATAATAATTTTCTTCTGCCAGCTGTAGAAACCTTGGCTCATTAAAGGCATTGTAAGCATCTATTAAACCACTTAAAACTAAAGCGTTCCACCCTGTAATGATTTTATCATCAAGACCCGGCCTTACCCTTTTATTCCTCATATCAAGGGCTTGATGATTAAAAGCCTGTAAAGCCTGCTTTAGTGTAGAAATATTTACATCATGTTTTTCGGCGTATTCATCAAGTGTATCCTTAACATGTAGAATGTTATTTCCATTTTCCCAGTTTCCATCTTCAGTTACGCCATAATATTTTTTAATTATATCTAAATGATCACACTGAATTTTATCCAATTCACTATTCTTCCACACATAAAATTTTCCTTCTTCACCTTCGCTGTCGGCGTCCAGGGCCGAATAAAAGCCACCTTCTTCATTCATCATTTCATCCTGAAGCCATTCAACGGTTTGATAGACTACATCTTTATATTGCTCATTGCCACTAATTTGATAAGCTTCAGCATAAACGCTTAGCAATTGTCCATTGTCATAAAGCATTTTTTCAAAGTGGGGCGCAAACCATTCTTCGTCAACTGAATATCTTGAGAATCCTCCTTTCAGATGATCGTAGATGCCACCACTGGACATTTTGTTTAGTGTTATGATTAATTGTTGGCGGGCTGGCTCATCATTTGTCAGGTCATAATACCTGGCTACAAATTTCCATATAGCAGGCAATGGAAATTTTGGGGCTTTATTCATACCGCCCGCTTTAGAATCAAAGGATGAAGATAGTTTACCAAAAATAATGTTTAGTTTTTCCATGGAAAGTGGCAGATCAGTATCCTCCAATCCAAATTTTTTAGAGTCGTTTAAGTTGAGTGATTGTGTGAATTTTAAAGCTGATTCCTCAAGTTGATTACGATGTTTTTTAAATGCGTCAGCAACATTTAAAAGCAGTTTCATCCAAACCTCCTTGCGAAAGTAAGTTCCTCCGTAGAAGGGTTTTTGATCTGGTGTAAGCATGACATTCAGTGGCCACCCTCCATGCAGTCCCATCGCATGCACCGCTTCCATGTAAACCTGGTCTACATCCGGCCGCTCTTCCCGGTCAACTTTAATGTTTACAAAATGCTTGTTCATGATTTCCGCCACTTCTTCTTTTTCAAAAGATTCGTGCTCCATAACATGGCACCAGTGGCAGGCAGAGTATCCGATGCTTAGAATGATGGGTTTGTCTTCGTCCTTTGCTTTATCTAAAGCTTCCTTTTCCCATGGGTACCATTCTACGGGGTTGTAGGCGTGTTGTAATAGATAGGGGCTGGTGCTATTGATCAGGTGATTAGGTCTCATTTCAATGATGTTTTTAATTTTTCGATCTCTGCCTCAACGTTTACTTTTTTCGAAAGGCTTTCTAATATTTTAATGGTTTTTAAAATAAATTGTTTGTGATAATCACTACCCGGGTTGAAGGGTTTGTGCGCCAAGGCTTTTTTTATGTCTCCCCACTGGCTTATAAAGTCAATCGTTTCATTGTCGATAGCTGTGGATATAAATTTTTGAAAAATATAATCCTCGGCAAATGCCGTAGGGTGTATCAGATCCTCTTTATAATACCGGTAATCCCTTAAATCATCCATCATGATCTCAAAGGAAGGGAAATAAAATACTTTTTGAGGGGCGATTTCAACAATCTGTCTGGTTACAAAGCGTAAAACAGACTTGCTATAGCTATTTTCAATGAGGCTGTCTTTTAAATGTCTTACGGGGCTGACGGTCAGTATAATATTTGAATCAACATTATTAATTAACCAATGATAATCATCAATAATATCTTTAACCCTGAGCACCTCCTTGTTAAAATATTTTGATGGTTGTTTATGGCAATTGTTCACCAAGGCATTGTTCTCTAACCGACGGTAAACAAAAGCTGTCCCCAATGTGATAATGATCCAGTCACATATTTTTAGTGTCTTTTTGAATTCATCGATTGCCTTTTCTAACATGCGGATCAGATCTAGGCTATCAGTGCTGGCGTAGCAGGAATGAAAATCAGGATGCAGATAGATATCATTGACTTTAATGATATCCTCAGGATTGGTTTGTTCAGATCCCAATGCATATTTGAACAGTTTTATAATGGAATAGGGGTTGTAGGTGGTACCAAAGTGGTTGTTTAGCACCTGAAATTTATTCTCAACTAATTTTTCCCCAATAACTGTCGAGAAGCAAGAACCAACAGTAATTAGCTGGTCGTTTATATTGATACTTTTAATAAATGGAGGGATGCTTATTTCAGTCCTAAACTTCATGAGACCTGTAAAATAAAAAAGGCCTCTTAATTACTAAGAGGCCTTTTGAAGGTATTTATAAATTTTTTTAATTGTCATTACTCTGCTTCCACTTCAATCGCTATTTCTTTTTTTACCTCTTTATGAAGGTCAAGGATGGCGTGGTGTTGGCCCAGAGTTTTTATAGGCTCTTTAAATGAGATTTTTTTTCTATCCACAAAAAATCCTTTATCCCTGAGTGCATCCGATACTTGTAAAGCTGTTATTGCACCAAAAATTTTTCCAGTCTCACCTGCTTTTGTGAGGATTTTAAGTGTTACATCTTCCATTGAATTCGCCATATCTTCAGCATCAGCCTTTTGTTTTTCGGCTTTATGGGCCATTTGTTTGATGGTTTCTTCAATGTGTTTTTTATTCGACTTATTAGCAATGATTGCTAATCTTTTAGGTATAAGAAAATTTCTTCCGTAGCCGCCCCTTACGCTTACTACGTCGTTTTTATATCCCAATCCTTTAATATCCTCTTTGAGGATGACTTCCATGTTTGATGACATAATGCAAAATTATTTTAAAGAATCAGCAACATAAGGTAATAAAGCCAGGTGACGTGCTCTTTTTACTGCCTGAGAGACTTTCTTTTGATATTTCAGGCTGGTACCTGTTATTCTTCTTGGAAGAATTTTACCCTGGTCATTTACAAATTTCAAAAGGAAATCAGCATCTTTATAGTCAATATACTTAATGCCGTTTTTCTTAAAACGGCAGTATTTTTTCTTTATCTGATCCCTGTTGATGGGTTCATTCATTAATGTCATATAATCACCTCCTCTTTGTTTTCTTTTTTCTTTTTGAATTCACCTTTTCTTCTTCTTTCATTATAAACGAGCGCATGTTTATCTAATGATACCGTTAGAAACCTCATCACTGTTTCATCTCTTCTGAACTCAGTCTCCAGGATATCGATAACCTGAGGGTCTGTCTCATATTCAAATAAATGATAAAATCCGGTTGATTTTCCCTGAATAGGGTAGGCGAGTTTTCTTAATCCCCAATTTTCGTCATTAAGAAATTTAGAATTATTTTCCTTAAGGATGTTTCTAAACTTCTCAACGGCATCCTTCATCTGAGCTTCAGATAAAACGGGAGTTAAAATGAATACCGTTTCGTAATTTTTAAGCATAGTAAATTAGTATTAATTAAAATTGAGGTGCAAAATTATAATAAATCATGTAGAATAAGCTATCTACTTAATAAAAAATTCCCCACTTCCCATTAAATAGTCGTCAGTATAGATCTCCACGGTGTGTTCCCCGTCAGCATAGTCACTATTTTGGGTATAATAAAAGGTGACTTTTTGCCTTGAACGGTCATATAGAATTTCTTTGCTGGCAGTATAAAACATCTCTCGTCCTTTAAATTTAAAAGTTCCTGAACCAGTAGTTACATCAAAAAGTACTTTTTTCAATGGGTCAAGAATCCTGATCATCACCTCTTTTCCTTCAATAGGTGCTACTTTATTCTCGGCGATGTAGAATTCTATTTTTAATTTTTCTATGTGCCTGTTCCTGAAATCATATTCCCGCTCTTTTCCTCTTCGGTTAACGGCAAAGATTTTTACGCCTTCTGCTTTTAGTTGGGAGGCAGTTTTTATCTTACTTTCCAGCTTTTCTTTATCCTGATTAAGATTTTGTAAAGACTGGGATAGTTCCTCTTTTTCTGTTTTCAGCTCCGTGTTTTCAACCATTAGTTGCTCTGTAATTTCCTTTAGCCGGTCAATTTCTTTGTCCTGGGCAAGCAACAGCTCCTGATAGCCGTCTACTTTTTCCTGGAGCGTGTATATTTTTTTATTTTTCCTGATCCCTTCATTTCTTAATTCTTTCTTTTCCTGTTCGAGGCGATCTCGTACCTGAATAAGGGTATCAATTTCTCCACCTAATTGAGAAATGGTAAGTATTTTGTTGTTCAATTCTGTGCTGATTGAATCCAACTGCTCATAAGCCTTATTCAACTCTGCTTCTCGTTGAGCCCTTTCAGCTTTTACTTTCTCATTTTGGAAATAAAAAAACACACCTAACCCAGCAATCAATACTGCCAATACAATGGCTACAATTTTAAATGTGTTGTTTTTTTTGTTATCAGACACCGGCTCCTGGTTCATGGACTGTTCGTGGTCTTCCATTATTTTATTGTTTGCTCAAATTTAAGTGGTTTAATGTAATTACATAAGTTTTTAATAATCAAGTATAAAGTACTCATTACTAAAACGCTTACTTTTAAATAAAATTCCAAAATGAAAAAAATCTGCTGACATGGTTATGTCCGGATGCCTGCGAACCTTTTCCCATGCATTATTCATGTCTTTTGACCAATAAATGTCATCAATTATAATTATTCCTTGCTCATCCAAATAAGGAAGTATTTTATTGAAATATTTGGTTGTGGGTTCGTATTTGTGGTTTGCATCGATATAGACCAACTCAGGGGCAGGATGATCAATTAAAATATCGTCTAATGCATCATCGATATTTGCTATTATCAAATGGATATTTTTTTTGTTTAAGCTTTCAAATTGCTTGCCGGCCAATGCCGCTATGTTAGGGCTTCCTTCCACAGTTATCACGCTTACCTGTTCATTTTCAGCCATGTAAAGTGTGTTGATGCCAAGAGATGTGCCCAATTCTAGTATATTATGGTATGCTAAATGGTCAATAATACGATTAAGGGCTATTGAAAATTTTTTTGAGCTAAGACTCCTTTTTGCTACTGAAGCGATCTTTCTTTTATCAGATAATCCCGTCCCTAAATCACTTACCTCAACGATATTTTGATTTTTCAGATATGATTTTCTAATGGCTTCAACCTTATCTAAATAGTCAGAGTGGTGAGGTCTTTTTAAGCAGATTGTGAATAAATTATACAAAAATGGTGAGTGAATAGAATATTCATCTACTGCATGCAACTTATGGCTAATAAAGGAGGAGGTTCTAAAAAATAAATTATTCAATGTTAATTTAAGAGGTGCGGGGCTATCATCGTGAACTCGGGTACATAAGCTTCAAATTGCTTACCGTCCATAATCCTATTCATCAAAAATCTCCCGACCATTTTACCAATGCCTGACTTGAGGTTGCATCCGGAAACATATTGATGGATTTGTTTTGGTTCCAGTGTAGGTTGTTTACCAACAACACCATCACCCTCAACTTCCCTTATTTCATGGGTGGCATCATAAATAAGCCAGTGCCTCCTCAGTAACTGGATGGTGTGCTCGCTTTGATTCTCTATGGAAATCTTATAAGTAAATACATAGTGCCATTGACCAGGACTGGAATATTCCGGTTGATATTCCGTTTCCACGCTCACTTTGATTCCCTTTGTTATTTCTGTTACCATTAATACTCAGTTGTAAAATCCCGGGTAGCTATTAAATGCTAATATATTTTTTAATTTAAGAAAACATAAAAACTTTTGAATAAAATTATGTGAATATATGAACGTAAAAATTGAAGAGCAATGGAAAGAAAAGTTAAAAAAAGAATTTGAAAAACCATATTTTGAAAGGCTTATTGCCTTCGTGAGAGATGAATATAAATACCATGTCGTATATCCTCCGGGGAAAGAAATTTTTAATGCATTTGATCAATGTCCATATGAAAAAGTAAAAGTTGTAATCATTGGTCAGGATCCATATCATGGAAAAGGACAGGCCCATGGATTGTGCTTTTCAGTAAATGAAAATATAAAGATGCCACCTTCTCTGGTCAATATTTTCAAGGAGATAAAAGATGACCTTGGTGTAGAGGCTCCCTTACATGGTAATTTGGAGAATTGGGCAAAGCAAGGTGTACTGTTATTAAACGCTACCCTGACGGTAAAAGCCCGGCAACCAGGTTCGCATCAAAACAAAGGCTGGGAAACTTTTACGGATGCCGCTATCCGATCATTAGCAGAAAACAGGGAAAATCTTGTCTTTTTATTATGGGGATCATACGCTCAAAGAAAAGGAGCTGTTATAGATCAGTCCAGGCATTTAGTGCTTAAATCAGCCCATCCTTCTCCGTTCTCTGCCCATCGAGGCTTTTTCGGCAACAGGCATTTTAGCAAAGCTAATGCCTATCTTAGGAAGCACAATATAGAACCCATTCATTGGTAGTATTAGAAATGATAAATGACCTTACCAACAATATGATTTTCAGGCAGGAACCCCCAAATTCTTGAGTCTTCAGCAATTGGCCTGTTATCACTGATTACGAAGTAATAATCGTGAATGAATGTGTATTTTGAAATGTTTTTTCCATTGATTTTTAATTCATCAATAGCTATGACCACTTCATCGTGGCCCTCAAAATATTTTATCACATCCCCGTATTCAACCAGTCTGTATTCATTCACATCGATTGACATATTTTTCCCGGGTACCATGATAGGCCCGAATTGGTCTCTATTCCACGGAAAATAAAGGTGATCAGGGAAAATACCAGGATCCGGACTTAAACTATCCAGTATTACCTCTTCTATTGTAAGGTCTAATTTATTCAATGCTTTGAGCTGTTGACCATCCATATTTGCTATGAAGTGGCCTTTACCGATCTTTATTAGGTTGTTTTTTGTTATTATTTCATTTCTCAATTCACCGGATGATTTAATCTTGTATAAGCGGGAAAGATTTCCGATATCATTAATTTTCTTATGATTCACATACACGTCTCCGTATTCGATTGAGATCGTATCCCCTGGAAGGCCTAAGATGCGGCTAATCTTGGTATCTTTACTGTCTACAGGTTTATCCAACTGGCGGGGATGATTGAATACAATGACATCATTTCTTTTTATTTCGCTTATGCCCGGAATTCTTAATATAGGTGTTTGTATCAAAGTTGAATAGGAGGGGATTTCAGTTTCCCACAGCGTGTTGTGTGTAAATGGTATTTTAAGAGGGGTGGCGGTAGTTCGGGGGCCGTAATGAATTTTACTTAAAATAATTATATCCCTGTAATCAATCGTCCCGACCATCTCTGCATCGAGAACTACATTAATATCGATAAATGCCCATTTTATTATAAAAGCTAATAGCAGGGCAACAAATATTTTATGTAAGAACCATTTATTTTTCTCCCAGAAAATCATCCAATGTATAAAACCCATTTTTATCAGAAATCCATTCAGCCACAGAAACTGCACCTTTTGCAAATCCCTTTCTGCTTAAAGCAGTATGTTTAAGGTTTATTAAATCGTCTTCCGCACTTACAATTACTTCATGAATGCCAAACACATTTTCTATTCGGTGAGATTTGATTGAAAGCTCATTCTCTTTATCGGATGTTGCTTCAATCCATTTATTTTTTTGTTGATTCACTTTAATGATATGCTGGGCAACGGTGATTGCCGTACCGCTTGGAGAATCTTTCTTATTGAAATGGTGTGTTTCTTCAATTTTTATATCATGATCTAGTAAACGGTCGGATAGTCTTGCTAGCAATTGATTGACCTTTAAAAAAATATTTACACCTATGCTGAAATTTGAGGCATGAAGAAAAGCCCCCCTTTGCATAGACAATTGTTTAATTTCATCCAACTGATCCAACCAACCGGTTGTGCCGCTGATTGTTTTTATTCCGTTCTTTAAACATGTCTTTATGTTGTTAAAAGCTGCTTCAGGCTCTGTGAATTCGATGGCTACATCAACATTGCCATCATTAAATTTCTTCAGATTGTCCTGGTTTTTCCAGTCAATTATGCCTGCAATATCATGCCCTTTTTCATGGCATATTCCTTCGATGGTTCTACCCATTTTTCCATAACCAATCAGTAAAACTCTCATACTAAAAATTCAATGTCAGGGTTAATCCAGGCACACGCATAGGACCAATCATTTGATTTGATGGCTTGATGTCTATGGTTAGGTCATCATTCACTTCAAATTCATTTAAGTGGGCTGATACGTGCGCATCAACCAGATTTAAAATATAAGCGACTGCCGAAATGATTATAAGAAAATCCCGGTCACGTCTAATTCTTTGAACGTTAGCATCCAATGAGCTTTCATTAAATCTAAAACTAAAAGGATTGCTGGTTTCAGCATCATCATCTCTTTCAGCAATGAGTGCATTTCGAAGGGAATTGTACAAGCGATGTTGTCTGTTTACGCCATAACCCAGTCCAATACCAATACCCCAGATAATTGGCACCTTCCAGTATTGCTTGTTGTAGATTTGACCCAGGCCTGGTATGACAGCCGATAAAACCACGGATTTGTTGGGGTCCAGTGTTGATTGTTCTGTGAAAATGATTGTGTCTTCCTGAGGATTATCAATTGATGGGGCACTTAATTCTTTCGCATCATCAGAAATGTAGGTTGTATCCCTGGTGATTTTGAAGTCTTTATCCTGTGCAATGAGGGCGTTTATAGACGCAAAAAATAAGATCGAAACGCAAAAAATTCGTTCCATTATAAACATTAAACCTCAAGTATCTCCAGTATACGATTAAGATCCTCTACTGAATAATAAGGTATCTTTATTTCACCTTTATCCTTGCTGTTGGTAGCAACTTTAATTTTAGTGCCAAAATGACTTGATAGCTTATCCTGTAATTGTTTCATTTCAGGACTGGACTGTATTTCTGATTTTTGGGATTCTTTCTTCTGTGGTTTAGGCTTTGCGCTTTCTCGAACCAACTCCTCTGCTTTCCTGACTGATAATTCTTCCGCAACTATTTTGTTGAAGATATCAAGTTGAAGGTCTACGTTTTCAATGTTGATCAATGTCCTTGCATGGCCCATCGATAATTTGCCATCCCTCAATGCGATTTGTATATCCGGAGGAAGTTTTAGTAGTCTTAGATAATTATTTACTGTAGCTCTATTTTTGCCCACTCTTTTTGCTAGTTCCTCTTGTTTTAAATCGCATTCAGCGATTAATCGCTGATAACTCAATGCAACCTCAATGGAGTTTAGATTTTCTCGCTGTATATTTTCAATCAGGGCCATTTCCAGCATTTGCTGGTCATCTGCTTTTCTGATAAAAGAAGGAATCTTCTCAAGGCCTGCAATTTTTGAGGCTTGCAATCTTCTTTCACCCGATATAAGCTGGAAAGCATTATCATTTAGTTTCCTGACGGTTATGGGTTGAATAATGCCTTGTGCTTTGATGGATTCAGCCAATTCATTCAGGGCCTCCTGGTTAAAATCTGTCCTTGGCTGAAAGGGGTTAACCTCAATGATATTGATGTCAATTTCATTGATTCCATCTCTGGGGGCTGCACCTTCGCCGCTTATTCGTTCTTTTGGGGGAGTATCTTCTAATAATGCTCCCAAGCCTCTACCTAACCCGGTCTTCTTCTTCATAAGAACAAAACTGTTATTAAGCCTTTACCTCATTTTTTTCTAATATTTCCCGTGCCAAATTCAGGTAACTAACAGCACCTTTGCTTTCAGCATCATGGGCCACAACTGGCAAACCATAGCTGGGGGACTCACTTAATTTTATATTTCTAGGGATTAGGGTATTGAAAACCATATCTTTAAAATGCATTTTCACCTCATTAACCACTTGATTAGAGAGGTTAAGTCTTACATCATACATGGTAAGCAAAATCCCTTCTATTTCCAGGCCAGCATTAAGTCTGGTTTGAATGATTTTGATGGTGTTTAAGAGCTTACCTAATCCTTCAAGGGCAAAATATTCACACTGAACAGGAATTATTACAGAATCAGAGGCTGTCAGGGCATTTATGGTTATTAAACCCAGAGAAGGAGAGCAATCAATTAATATGTAATCATAATCATCCTTTATTTCCTGGATGGCATTCCGCATTTTCTCTTCCCGGTGTTCAATATTCACCATCTCCACTTCGGCTCCAACCAGGTCAATATGAGAGGGGAGAAGATGTAAAAAATCTACCTCCGTTTCCATAATGCAATCATTTGGCCTGATATCATTAACCATGCACTCATAAATACTTTTTTCTATGGATTTGGGATCAACGCCCACTCCTGAGGTTGCATTTGCCTGGGGGTCTGCATCAATCACCAGGGTATTATAGTCAAGCGCCGCTAAGCTGGCTGATAAATTTATAGCTGTGGTGGTCTTTCCAACTCCGCCTTTTTGATTAGCAATACAAATAATTTTTCCCATGTTACAAATTAAAAATCTAGTGGGTTTACACAAAACAAGAAAGACAAATATAGGTTATAAACCGTAACATTTATTTCACATAGACAGCATTCAAAAAATGTAATCCTTAATAATTAAATGAAGTGATCCATGAAAATGCTTATCAGTCAGTGAATTATACTTTCTGAACCTGTAATGTTAAATTTTTTGGATTTATTTCTTCTTAACCTTTTTCTTCTGTTCCTCTCTTGTCTTCATTGCTTCTTCTAGTCTTTGCTGGAATGATGATTTCTTTTTATTTGCGTTTTTCTTTCTATTCTCATCCAAAGCCTTCTTGATCTTATCTTCATCAACAAATTTCTTGAATAGTGCGATCAGTCCGAACGATGAAATGTTTGAAACGAAATAGTAAAAAGTTAAGCCTGATGAATAATTATTAAGAAAGAATAATAACATAACCGGCATGATGTATTGCATGGTCTTCATCGGTCCCTGAATAGAGGTAACCTGACTATTTGACCAGGTGTATAAAATCGTTGACGCTGCCATCAATAAAGTAAACAGACTAACATGATCTCCATAAAACGGGATCGTAAAGGGTAAATCCAGTATACTATCGTACGTTGATAGGTCGTCTGCCCAAAGAAATGATTGTTGTCTTAGCTCAATGGAATTAGGAAAGAAATTGAACATGGCTAATAGGATAGGTATTTGTAAAACCATTGGTATACAACCACTTAGCGGATTAATGCCAACTTTTTGATAAAGTTGCATCTGCTCACTTTGGGCTTTTTGCATATCATCTCCATGTTTTTCTTTGATCACATCTAATTCCGGTTTCAAGACCTTCATCTTAGCCATGGACATGTGTGATTTGAATGTAAGAGGAGCTAGGATAATCCTGATGATGATGACCATAATCATTATTATGACCCCATAGTTTCCTATATAGTTTTCCAGGAACTGGAATATCGGAATAATTAAAAATTTATTGACCCAACTAAATATACCCCATCCCAGGTAAACATTTTCGGAGAAATCGGGGGCTACTTTTTTTATGATCTGGTAATTATTTGGGCCATAGTAATATTCCAGTTGAAATCCTTCAGGGGCTTCGACTTCATTGACGGGGACCGTTAAACGAGCAAAAGCATTCTTATTATACGATTCATCTCCTTCATTGAAATTGGTAGATATGTAACCGGATGGAAAAGATGTTTTGGCTATAATGCCACTGGAAAAAAACTTCTGTTTGAAAGTAACCCAATTTATCGACTGCTCGATATTTTCTTCTTCCAGGCCAACGCTTGTCTTGCTCAATTCATCAATACCATCATCCAGGGTTCTATACTTAATGGTAGTTCTGTTTCGAGCATCTTTCAGGTCACGCTCTAAACGCGCCAATTTATTGGACCACTGGTACTTCAAATAAGGCTCATTAGTCAAACGATTGATACCGGAAGTCTTAATCGTACTTTTTATTTGATATCCCTTTCCCGGAATCGTGTAAGACTTCTGGATACTGACACCATTCACAGTACTTTCGAAGACCAATCTTACGGTATCATCTTTTTTTATAGTCCCGGATTTACCAGTGGTTTCAAAAAATAGATTATTCAGATCTGTTTGGCCGGCAATTAATGCAAAACTATTATCCTCCCGATGAATGAGCTGCAGCGGCTCCTTATCGAAGTTTTTATGTTTTTTTAGTACCACATCCGTCACAACCCCACCAAGATTACCAAAAGTGATTACAATATCCTCATTTTCAATAGTGAGGTATTCTTGTTCTTTCTTTTGTAGCGGCAGGCTGTCAATGGTTACGATTTTATCTGCTTCAGCAGAATCAGGTAACTGACTGATGGTGTCCCGTGCGGGTTTGGTCTTTTCCTCTTGGACTTGTTCATTGACAATCTCTTCATTAACAGGTGGCTCAGGTGCAAAGAATTGAAAGTAAAGGGTTACCATCAACAACATAAGTACCAAACCTATCACTTGATTTCTATCCATTCTTTGGTAATAATTTTTTAAGCTGTAACTATTTCTTTTTTATGTACCAGCGCTGCTTTAACAAAACTGATAAATAAAGGGTGTGGATTTAAGACTGTACTTTTTAGTTCCGGGTGAAATTGTGATCCAATAAACCAGGGGTGATCTTTTAATTCCATAATTTCAACGAGATTGGTTTTCGGATTTCTTCCGCTGGCTATAAAACCTACTTCTTTAAATTTTTCAAGATATTCATCGTTGAATTCATAGCGATGCCTATGTCTTTCCTTAATGTTTTCGGTCTTGTATGATTGATAGGTCAGTGTACCTTTTTCCAGTTTACACTCATATGATCCCAACCTCATTGTACCTCCATAATTTTTAACTTTTTTTTGTTCTTCCATTAGATCAATAACCGGATCAGGTGTGTTAGGATTAATTTCTGTTGAAGCCGCTTCAGGTAAATGGAGTAAATTCCTTGCAATTTCCACTGTAGCGCACTGCAAACCTAGACAAATTCCAAAAAACGGAATCCTATTTACACGGGCATATTTAATAGCAGTTATTTTACCTTCAATCCCTCTTTCTCCAAACCCTGGCGCAACCAGAATACCATCTAACTCACCAAATAGTTCATCAGACATTTCTGGGGTAACTTTTTCCGCAGGAATTAGTTTCAGATCGACACTACAATCATTATAAGTGCCCGCGTGGGTAAAGGATTCTGCTATTGATTTATAAGCATCTTTTAACTCAACATATTTACCGACCAATCCAATTTTTATATCATCTGTTGGATTTTTTAACCGCCCCAAAAATTCTTTCCACTGTTCCAGTATTGGCTCTTCTTTAAATGGTAAGTTCAATTTTTGTAAAACCCTTTCATCAAGCTTCTCTCTTCTCATCAAGACAGGCACATCATAAATTGTTTCCGCATCAATGGCTTCAATGACCGAATTAATCGGAACATTGCAAAAAAGCGCAATCTTTCTTCTTATGTCTTTCGGTAGATGGTATTCTGACCGGCATACCAGTATATCAGGTTGTATACCTGCCTCCAAAAGTTGTTTGACAGAATGCTGGGTGGGCTTTGTTTTTAATTCCCCGGCTGTTGCAATGTATGGGACCAGCGTTAAATGAATTGCAACAACATTCTCCATACCAAGCTCCAAACGCGCCTGTCTTACAGCTTCCACGAATGGCAGTGACTCAATATCACCTATGCAACCGCCTATCTCGGTAATTACTACATCGTATTCGCCGGTTTCCCCGAGCAAGTAAATATTGTTTTTGATTTCATCAGTGATGTGAGGCACAACCTGGACTGTTTTACCTAAAAACTCCCCTTCACGCTCCTTTTTTATGACATTGTAATAAATCCTGCCGGTGGTAAGATTATTAGCCTGACTGGTAGATATGTTCAAAAATCGCTCATAATGTCCGAGATCAAGATCAGTTTCTGCACCATCATCAGTCACAAAACACTCACCATGTTCATATGGATTTAAAGTACCCGGATCGATATTGATGTAAGGATCAAACTTTTGAATGGTCACCCTTAAGCCTCTTCCCTGGAGTAATTTGCCCAGAGAGGCGGAAATTATTCCTTTTCCAAGTGACGAGGTTACTCCTCCCGTAACAAAGATGTATTTAGCAGGCATAAAATCTTTATTTACGGGGCACAAAGTTAAGTTAAACTTTTCAATAAAGGGGTTAAATGGTTAATTATAAGCGCAACCCCGTAAAGTATTTCACAGGTCTTATGAGCTTAACTAATGAATGATGTTAATTTTGAACGTTAAATAATCAATGCATTGATGAATTGTGCTGATAAACTGATTCCGGAGGATATATTCAGGAAAGTAGGATCAAAAGCTGATAAGCTTAAAACGGACGTTTATGTGGTTGGTGGCTTTGTCAGGGATATATTTCTTAAAAGAAAATCAAAAGATATTGATTTCGTTACCATTGGCAGTGGGATTACTTTGGCAAAGGCTGTAGCTCAGGAATTGAATGGCGAGTCCAGTCTTTCAGTTTTTAAAAATTTTGGAACAGCCCACGTAAAATTTGGGTCCTATGAACTTGAGTTCGTTGGCGCCAGAAAAGAATCTTACCGCAACAATTCCAGGAAACCAATTGTGGAAGATGGAACCTTAGAAGACGATCAGCTAAGACGAGACTTTACCATCAATGCGATGGCTATTCAATTAAATGCTGCTAGTTACGGAAACCTGATCGATCCTTTTGATGGATTAAAAGATTTGAAAGCTAAAATCATCAAAACCCCTTTAGCAGCGGAAAAGACATTTTCAGACGACCCCTTAAGAATGATGCGTGCCATCCGGTTAGCAAGTCAATTGAATTTTGACATCGACCCGGAAACTTTTGAAGGTATCATCCAGCAAGCTGAAAGAATTGAAATTGTATCCGCAGAAAGGACCACAGAAGAACTCAATAAAATAATATTATCTAAAAAACCATCCTATGGGTTTAAACTACTTTATTACTCAGGTTTGTTAAAGTTTATTTTCCCTGATTTAGAGGAGCTTAAAGGTGTGGAGATCATTGATAACAGGGCTCATAAAGATAATTTCTTTCACACCTTACAGGTCCTCGATAATGTAGCGGATATGTCGGATAATTTATGGCTGCGTTGGGCCGCCTTATTGCATGATATAGCGAAGCCAGCCACCAAGCGATTTGATGAAAAAAGTGGATGGACCTTTCATGGACATGAAGATAAAGGTGCACGTATGGTCCCCTCCATATTTAAGATGTTAAAGCTACCAATGAATGAGAAAATGAAATACGTCCGGAAGTTGGTGCGTCTACATTTGCGACCCATTGCATTGGTAAACGAAAATATTACCGACTCCGCACTTCGCCGGCTGCTATTTGAAGCAGGGGATGCTTTTGATGATTTAATAATACTTTGTAAAGCAGATGTAACCACCAAGAATCCTGAAAAAGCAAAAAGATACCTTTCTAATTTTGAGAAAGTAGAAAAGAAGATCATCGAAGTAGAGGAAAAAGATCATTTAAAAAATTTTCAGCCACCTATAAAAGGCGAGCTGATCATGGAAACATTTCAATTAAAGCCTTCTTACCTTGTTGGTGAAATTAAAGAGGCAATCAAAGAAGCAATCCTGGAGGGGTCGATTTCAAACAATTATGAGGAGGCCTATGATTACATGCTAAAAATGGGTGAAGAAAAAGGTTTGGTTAGAAAGAAATAGCTTATATAGCTTTGTACATTAAAATTTTAAAATAATGAACAAGATCATAATCACTTGCTTAGCAGCAATTTGCTTTGGAAACGTTTTTGCCCAGTCGACGGATGAAATTGATAAGCAAAAATTCATTTTTAAGAAAGCCACAAATTATAACGATCCATTCATTGCCAGAATGGCACTTTACAATATACTAGCGGAAAATCCCGGAAATATTCAGGTCCTGGATTCATTAGCAGTTTTGTATGCTCAAAATAGCGTTTGGGCATCGGCGGCACTGGTATCACAGGATGTATTAAAAATTAATAACAACGATCCTGTGGCACTTCAGATTTCAGCGGTGTCATTTGAGAATCTCGGTGTAAAAAACAGGGCAATAGATAATTATGAAACCCTTTACCTTAAAAACAATAGTCTGTCTACGCTTTATAAGATTTCTTTTTTGCAATATGAATTAAAGCGGTTTGAAGAAAGCCTTACCAATTGTGACGTGATCCTCGAGAATAAAAAAGCCGAAGGTATTCAATTGGTATTTGGTAAAAAAGACAATACCCAACAGCAAGTGTCTATGCGGGCGGCAGCCTTTCGTTTAAAAGGTATGATTGAAAAGGAACGGGGCAATACAGAGCAGGCAAAAAAATACTACAATCAGGCACTTCAGATTAATAGTGATTTTGAATTGGCTCAAGATGAATTAAATGATTTGGGCTAACCTTTTTCGGCTTTAGTTTTTAATCGTTCCAACCAATCGATGAGCACTTTATGCAATTTGTAATGAGACATAAATAGGGTTACCATAAACCCCTGCATGGACTCTTCAACCATCACAGCGGTTTGGGATTCATCTAATTTTATTAATTTCCAGAGATGGATTGCTTTATGCCATAACATTTCACCCTTCCAACTCCAGGTATGAGGTTCTTCAACCAGTGCAATCTCCGAATTGACCGTTATGTTGTTTATCTTCCATTTAAACCTTTCTCCAACCTTCAATTGGCCAGGTTTAGTATCAGAAATATCTTTATTCCATTGAGGCCACTCATTGACGTTGGTTAATATCTTCCATACTTTATCTATAGGTGCATAAATGATTATCTCTTGCTGGTCATGCAGGGAAGCATCTGGGTTTACTTTTCCTTTTTTTGCGATATTAAGCAGGGTATCGGTCATTCAGGATTATTTGAGTTGAAGCTATTTTAGGTTAATATAAAACAAGCAATGATATTTTACATAAATATTTCGATTTTACTTTACATTTAATAACTAATAATTCAACCATTACTTTTATCTTCTTGCCAGATGATAACATGCATAGCCATTGACGATGATTCATTATTCCTAATAACATTAGAAGCGTTCATTGACAAAATACCTAATGTAGAACTATTAGACAAGTTTGAAAGTCCTGTAGATGGAGCGCAGGCCATTGTAAAATTAAAGCCTGATCTGGTTTTGCTTGACTATGAAATGCCATATTTAAATGGATTTGAAACCCTGGAAATGCTGGACAAAAAACCTAAAATTATGGTGATTTCCGGTCATAATTCAATCCCCGAGGATAAAGAAATAAGCGTCGATTACTTCATGAATAAACTAGATCTCAAAGAAGCCAAAGATCTGGAGAAGGCTATTAATGAATTATTTAGCTAGCATACTAATTCCTTCTACGCATTTCATTTCTTCGCATAGGCATACGATCAATTAATGCATAAATTTTTTCCATGTCCACAATATTACTTTCAGAATGCTTTACACCGCCATCTTTTCCGATAAGAATCACGGTATATTCATTTTGTAGATCATACTTATTAATTAATTGTTGATAATCTTTAGAAGTTAGTTTCTGGCCGTCAGATGCAAAGGGGTCATCATTGAGCACGATGTAAACCATGTCCCGGTCAATAAAATCAGAATCAGTATCTGCGATCTTCCGGATTTGTTGATTTACCAAATCTTGTTTATTGCTTCCGGGGTAAATGAGTAATAAACGATTTTCCCATTGGTACTGATCTAAAAAGTCACTTTGACTAGGTATCAACAGGCTTAAATATATCAAGATATTGTACATCATGCGGTGGCAACGTATTTGCCTTTTATTGTTTTATATATTTTTCTGTCGTAAAGAAATGAAATAATCCCGCCAAATACATACATAATCGCTATAGCTAAGAAAACACCTTTTTCCTGGAGTAGTACTGAGCCAAAATAAGCCAGGGGAACACCAAATAATACCATCTGGACCATAATCAATAGTGATGCCTGTATAGGATTGTTGAGCGTGTTCAAAGCTGCATTAACGTTTTGCACAATACCTTGAAAACCTAAGCTCAGCGGAACATAAATTAGAAAATCAACTATTATCTCCTGTACCGTATCATTATCCGTAAATATTTGTGCAATTGATTTTCCCAACAACCAAAAAATAATTGCCATTAATAACCCCCAACCTAAAGAAAAAATATTGCTCATATCCAATCCTTTTCTAATACGGTCAAAACGGGTTGCGCCTAGATTCTGACCGGTGAATGGCCCCAGTGATGCTGATAAAGCAAATAGTATTGCGGAAGCTAAAAACTCCAATCTCGTGCCTACGCCAAAGGCTGCCACTGCCAACTCACTCTGCTTGGCTAACAACGCAGTAAAAAAGCCGGCTGCAATTGGGTTTATCATTTTAGAAGCGCCAGAAGGAAGGCCGATATATAAAATTGCTTTCCAACAACCCATAACAACGGACTTGCTGGGCATTACAAATGTTATAAGTTTTTCTCTGAATATGAGTACGTAAAGCGATAATACCATAGTCAGAGCCCTTGATATAGCGGTCGCTATTGCTGCTCCTTTTATCCCAAGTGCAGGCACAGGCCCGTAACCAAAAATGAGCAAAGGATCTAATATGGCATTTATAATAACCGCAAATAGCATGATCATGGTGGGTGTTTTCGCATCTCCTGTTGCCCTTATGGCACTGTTTCCAACAAAAGGCACAATGACAAAGAACAAAGCATAAAACCAGATGGTCATGTAGTCGATCACATAGGGCAATATCTCATCGCTTGCACCCAGAAGAATGAAAATAGGCCTAACCAAAAAAATGCCAAGAATTATAAATAACCCTGCGATTATGATGGATAACACCAGACTGTCCGTTGTTTCCCTGGCTGCTTTTTCAAAATCATTCCTTCCTATTGATCTGGAAATCAAGGCTGTAGCACCAATGCCGAGTCCTTGCATAATACTGAATACCACCAAAATAACAGGAAAAGTAAAACTTAAAGCAGCCAGCTGCTTTGCGCCAAGTTGGCCAACGAAATAAGTGTCTACTAAATTGAAAGCTACCATACTTAAGATGCCAATCAACATAGGTAAGGTGAGTCCTGTAAGCTTTTTATGGATAGGCCCTTTGGTAAGGTCTCGTTTATTCACAGATGAAATTTAAGTAGTTATCAATTATAGCTATTTTTCAGTACTTAACGCATAGATTATTAACAACAAAAGCATGATTAGGTTAGCAAAAAAAGAAGACGCTAAAAACATTGCTTCGATTTATAATTATTACATAATAAACACCACTTACACTTTTGAAGTAGAGGAAATTAGTGAAGCGCCAATATTGATGAAAATGCAATCATTTCCATTGTATTTGGTTTATGAAATTAATAATGAGATTATTGGGTACGCTAGCATCTGTCCATGGAAGGCACGTCATGCTTATAAAAATTCTGTAGAGAGCACCATTTATTTGAAAAATGAAAAACTTGGCTACGGATATGGAACAGCCTTATATTGTTATTTATTGGAGGAATCTTTTGCGATGGGCTACCATTGTATCATCGGTGGTGTTACACTTCCAAATGATGCCAGTGTTCGGTTACATGAAAAACTTGGCTTTCAACCGATAGGTATTTTCAGGGAAGTCGGTTATAAGTTTGATCAGTGGCTAGATGTTGGATACTGGCAGATCCTTAAAAAGTAAAGGCCTGAATAATGCTTACCCAGGCCTGCTCTATAAAATAAGTGGTGGTTTATTTAATCACGATTTTTCTTGATGTAGTCTTATTATTTGTTTTAAAATTTAATAAATATAGTCCGGGATCAACCACCGGAATGTCAAAGGCCAGGTTATAGTTTCCTTTAAACCGATCACCTTGAAATTCTTTTTTAATTAACCGGCCGTCTATAGATAAAAGACTGATTTCCAAATTGCTATTTTCCAAAAGGCCAAATTGGATAAAACTTGTAGTGCCGGAAGTAACAGGGTTAGGGTAGATGCTAAAAACAGAAACATTTTCAGGTTCACCAACAGAAGTAACCACTCCTTCGAATGGTTCATCCGGTGCCAGGTCAGGAGCGCTGGTTTTTTCTGCACTCGCGCTAAGGTTTTGCGTTAATCGGTTAGCGCCATCTTCAGTGAACCATCCCTGTGCAAAAGTTTCTGAGTCGTCATCCGGGTTGAGGATATCAACATAATACCAATCGGCCTGGGCCTGTCCTTCTTTTAAATCAAGCAGGAAGTATCCATGTCTGTCCAGGTCATTGAATTTCATGTGAGGATTTGGGATAAATCCACCAACACCCGGAATGGTGTCCGCTAGCGGTGTATTGATCTGCAATTCTAGGAAAGCGGTGGTTTGAGCGGCTAACACTTCATCTCCGCCCAAAATTAAAGTAAAATTTTCATCAAAATTAGCTGATGTGATACTGGGGGTAGCAAACTCCACTGCAAATGAACCGGTTTGGGAGGCTGGATCATAACCTGGCAATCCGGTGTCAGCCAATGGGTCCGCTAAATATAATGGATCGGACAGGCTGAAAATGGACGGGAATTTAGCTACGTCAAATGCAAAAGTAGAGTGAAAATCACCGGTTAGTATGATCACATTATCAATCTGGTTTAAGGCAATACTGTCGATAATGCTGTTTCGCTCAAAAGGATAACCATCCCAGATATCAAGAAAATCACTTTCCACACTTTCGAAAGTCTGACCGAGGTTAGGGTCTGCTGCCCATCCCACATGAAATTCTGAAAATATCACCTGGTTGCCGATTACCTTCCATTTAGCGGTTGAGTTTCTTAATTCATTGAAAAACCATGTTTTTTGTTCCTGGCCCAATAGTGTTCTTGTGGGGGCATAAAGTGCTTCATTGGTGATGTCCAGTATTTGTTCTTCACGACCTTCTATTCGGGTGTCCAGCATGATTAGATCAGCAAGGTCCCCATAGCTAATGGTTCTGTAGATTGACGCGTCCTCAGATTCCCTTATCGGCATCCATTCAAAGTATACTTGCCTGGAGATTGCTTTCCTTGTTTCCCAATCACCTTCACCATCGTTATGGTTTTCAGCCCCATCTTTGTAAGCATCATTGGCGGATTCATGATCATCCCACACAGCGATGAATGGATGCTGCTGATGTGCCCTTCTCAGGTCTGCGTCCAGCCTGTACAACGAATAACGTGTTCTGTAGTCAGCCAGCGCGAGGATCTCTGTATCCGGAATGTGGCTCCTGTCTAACCTTGAGGAATCAAAGCCATAGGTGCCCGGCCCGGTTCCGTATTCGTAGATGTAATCGCCAAGATGGATCACAGCATCCAGATCTTCCCGATCTGCTATACGACCAAAACCATTGAAATACCCATGCTGAAGATTACTACAGGAAACAACGGCGAATCTTAGTTGATCGGCCGCAGCAGTAGGTGTTGTCCGTGTTCTACCAATCAGTGAATTCCCTTCTAAAGCGGAGAATGCATAATAATAAGTAGTGGCGGCATTTAAACCTTCCACATCTACTTTTACAGTATAGTCCCGCTCTGCATTGGTGGTGAATGTTCCGGAGCTAACGATGTCCGACATTCCAGGGTCAGTAGCCACAAACCACTCCACCTCAATATCTGAGCCTGTGAAGTCATCACCGGGCGTCACCCTGGTCCAGATGATCACCCGGTCAGATAATGGATCTCCTGAGGCCACTCCGTGAAAGAAAGGCTCCAGTGAAGCATCAAAAGGCAGTTCCTGATTGGTTCTGTAAGTCCTATCCACACGAGTCATGTTGATCCCGGAGGTTGGGCTAAGGCTTTGACTCAATATAGAAAAAGAAATCAGTGAAGCAAATAATAAAGTAAAGCTATGTCTCATAAAAGCAATTTTTATTTCAAAATTACTACAGTGACAAAGCATGCGTCCTGAAATCCAGGTTATTAGTGGTTGAAGTTTAGATGAAGAATGGTATGTATTTTTTACAAATAGTTAATGCTATGAAAACTTTTGATTAACAGGCTGTTAGAGTTATGGAATGAATAGGTCAAAAACTTATACAACGAACCCGGTAAGCCGGCGAGAATGATGTATACATTTACTTTTTGCCTGAACATAGATATAATCATTTTTTATATCGATCTGTACACCCTATCCAACGCCTTGTTTAAGTCTTCAAAATAATTTTTATTGTCATCCGGTTTGGTGAAGCATTCAACAATGAAAGGCTTATCCACTGAAAACATTTTTTGTAAAAATTCATTCAATCTTTCCGAACTGTACACAGGCAAATAGGCTACACCAATTTCTTCCGCCAGATGTTTGGCTGATAAGTTGGTTCGGGCTTCAAAAAATTCCTCCAGTTCTGGTTGTTGAGAAGGGCCTTCAATCAGCCTGAAGATACCACCTCCCTGGTTGTTGATGATAAAAACCTTAAGATGCTGAGGGAAAGGATGGAGATAAAAAGCATTTCGATCATAGAAGAATGACAGATCACCGGTAAGCAATACTGATTGCATGTTGCTTAAGGAAGCAGCACCTATTGTGGTACCATTGGTGCCATCTATCCCGCTGGTGCCCCGGTTGCAAAATACTTCGATGCCTTGTTTCTTAAGGCCGATCATATTGGCATAACGCACGGCCATGCTATTGGCCAGATGTAAATCACATGGCCCCGGCAGATAATCCAAAATCTTTTTATAGACCTCAAATTCACTGAAGCTATTATATTTTTTATCGGATAAATAGCTTACCAAAGAAGCTTCCAGTTTTTGCCACTGTTCAAAAAAGCGATTGTTTTCATGTGGTAATAAGGCATTTAATTGTTTTAGAAATTCCAGGGGATCGCCATCTATTATTTCTGTCAGGGACTGGAATGTATCTGCCTGTACGACATTGGATGAGATATGGGCATGTGAAGCAGGAGGATGAACTCTAAGGAATTTTTTTAGTGGTTTGGAGACTACTGATTTCCCAAAAGATATTAGAAAATCCGGAGAGAATCCCGGTTTATTTTTAAGGGTTTTTAAAAACAATTCATGATGAATGATTGCCTTTTTAGCATCATGCACATTTGAAACCACATCCCCAATTACCACAGCGCCTGAACCAAGCTGATTTAGTTGATCAACGATTTCTTTGTTATAGTCACATTGGCCAACCAGGATCATTCTTTTTTCTGATTTTATGAATCGATCAACCAAATCATAAAAATCGATGCTGTAATCGTAAGTTTTCTTATCAATTAGCCTGACATCTGTTGAATAATTAAAGGCTTCCTTTGTGTAGAAAGGCTCCCTAAAAGGAAAATTAACATGTACGGGACCTCTAGTATCTGATATTGAAAGGTTGATGGCTTCATTGATTGATCGATGGATGTGCCAGGTAATAGCTGTTGATCCATCGGACACCGGCAGATGATAACTTTTTTTTACATGACCCCCATACATATCCTGCTGGTTAATGGTTTGTCCATCCTGCTGGCCAATCCACTCGGGTGGACGATCAGCTGTTAAAACCAATAATGGTATTTCCTGGAAAAAGGCTTCTGCTACTGAAGGATAATAATTGGCTGCTGCTGTACCTGAGGTACAGATTAAAACTACTGGCTTTTTACTTTTTAAGGCCATCCCCAAGCCTATAAAACCAGCCGTTCTTTCATCAAAAATAACCCGGGTAATGATTTTTGGGTGCCTGGCAAAACCGGTGATTAAAGGAGCATTTCTGGAGCCAGGGGATATTATCGCATGGGTAATGCCTTTTCTGTAGCATAGCTCCGCAACATCAAAGATTGGTTGTAATTCCACAATTATTCAATCAATCCCCTTAATGTATGCATTTTCTGTTCGGTCTCATCAAATTCCGATTGAGGGTCGGAATCCTCTGTTACGCCTGCGCCGGCATAAAACCTGAGATTATTTTTCATTACCTGAAGACATCTTAAGTTCACAAAAATGTGGGTATGATTATTGATATTCACAGGGCCAAGGAATCCGCCGTAAAATTCCCTGGAATAATCTTCATATCGGCTCAAAAACTCATAAGCTTCACGCCTTGGCATGCCGCATATCGCTGATGTTGGGTGAAGTAACTCTAGCATGGTTGTGCTTAACTCCGGAAAGTTAACCGCATTCAAATTGATCTGGAAAATAGTTTTAAGGTGCGCCAGATGCCCTGCCCTTATAGTTTTTGGTCCATATTCTTCGAACTCCCTTAACCTGATTTTTTTGAAGCAATTGATGATAAACCTGCTAACAATGGCTTGCTCTTCGATTTCTTTTTGAGTCCATGGAATAGAAGAGAGATTAGCTTCCTCACCAGGCAGTATTTTTGTTCCCGCAAGGGCAACAGTCTTAAAAATCCCATTAGGATCTTCTTCTATCAGCAATTCAGGTGTTGCACCGATCCACATGCCTACGTTAGGGATGTGAAATAAGTAATTAAAAGACCGAGCGTACTTGTGGTTCAAAGTTAGAAATATCTCAAGCGCATCAAACCCGGAAGGAATATCAACATCCAGATGCCGGGAAGGGACAATTTTTAAAATACCAGATGATTTAATTTTAGCTATGCATCGGGAAACAAGTGCCTTGAAATGATTTTGGTTGGTCGCTTCATCTTGAAAAACTGCAGATAGCTTGGGCACATAGGTGTTTTTGGTATGAAGGCTGGCGATGAAATTATTGAATACTTTGTTCTCACCTGATAATGAAGGGTCTGTGGTGATGCCATGTTCAGTAGAAAAATGGAGGTCAGATTTTATAAAATAGTTTTTACTATTATCCAGATTGTTAAATGGACTGATTACAAAGCCCGGATTTTCCTGATGAATTATGATTTTTTTAGGAACGTTGTTAAAAGAAAAGTCTGTAATTAGGTTAACTTCCCTGCTGTTGGGCAACCGCCAGATAGAAACCGGAACCTCAGCAAAAAAAGCTGTATTTAATAGATCGTACAAACCATCAAAACCAGGGGCTACATTTAAGAAAATATTCTCTTTTCGGGTCATTTTTTATCAATAACGGCCATCGTCAATCGGCTTATGCTAACCAATTCATTTTTTTCATTGGTTATTTTAGTTTGCCAGATCTGTGTTTTTTTTCCTATATGAATTGATTGAACTACTCCAAACACATAACCTTCTTTAACAGATTTAATATGGTTAGCATTTATTTCTAAACCAACGCAGAATTGTTTTGTTGGGTCCAGGGTGCAGGATGCAGCAATGCTACCCAAACTTTCTGAAAGTACCACTGAGGCGCCTCCATGCAATAAACCAAGCGGTTGCCTGGTTCTCTCATTTACCGGCATTTTGGCTTTTAAGTAATCACTGCCCACGTCCGTGATTTCAATACCAACATATTCAATCATGCAGCCCTTGCAAAATTTATTAATGCTTTCTTTAGTTGTTCCCGGATTGAATAGCATAAAGATTATTCCTAGTTTCGCTTTTGACAAACCAATATGAATTTCTTTTGAAAAGCAAAAAAATAGTTATTGTCAGGCATGGGGAGACTGATTACAATAAAACCAAACGTGTTCAGGGATCAGGAATTGACGCACCACTCAATGAATTAGGCTGGCAACAGGCTGAAGCATTCTGGCATGCCTATAAGGACGTAGCGTTCGATAAGGTTTACACATCAAACCTCCAAAGAACCACCCAGAGTATTCAAAGATTTATTGATAAGGGTATCAAACACGAAGTCATTGAAGGTCTACGTGAAATATGCTGGGGAATAAAAGAAGGGTTGCATTTTAGCCCTGAATCCCATAGTCAGTATGCAGATATGTTGGAGGCATGGCAAAAGGGTGATCTTACTAAAAAAGTAGAAGGAGGGGAGACGCCCACAGATGTTTTGTGTAGATTAAAACCAGCTATGGAATATATTATCTCTCGTGAAAATGAAGATTTAATACTGATATGCATGCATGGTCGTGCTATGAGGATTTTATTATGCTGGGCTTTGAGTTACCCGCTTAAATATATGGATATCTTTAAGCATACCAATATGGGTGTTTATAAGCTTACCTATACAGGATCTATGTATTCATTAGATACCTGGAATGATACTTTTCATTTGAAGGGCCTGTTAGCAATATGAAATTAAAAGGCTTCCCGGACATCTATGTAAAATGCAGGATTGCTGGTTCCAAAGCCAAAATCTATCCTGATATTTACCTGTTCACTTGCTTTTGCCAAATATCTAAACCCGATACCAAGTGAGTGCTTCATATTATTTATTGAAAAATTTGAAAGTGTTCTGGTCACATTACCTACACCAGCAAATGCAACCATACCCCACCGGTTCCAAAAACTCAGGTCACTATCCGGATCAACAATCCAGCTTTTTCTACCTAAAGGAAAACGGAATTCAGATTGAATGGCCCAAAGTCCCTGCCATCTAAACCTTCCTTCCACATGTCCCCGCATTATTTCATCATTACCGAAAAGCGCGGTTTTTTCAAAGGGCGGATTCCCCCAGTTCTGCTCTGCCCTCGCCTGAAAAGCCAAGACATAACGTTTCTTGATTTCAAGAAAATGCCTCACATCAAATTCGAATTTGGTAAAATTATATTCACCACCAAGTCCTTCACCATAAAAGGTCATCCTTGATTGTAAAAAAGGGCCGGAGGTTGGGTTGAAAATATTATCCCTTTTATCGAAGCGTATAATCATTCCAAGACCGGATGTAGTGGCACCTTTTCGTCC
This sequence comes from Cyclobacteriaceae bacterium, assembly GCA_051155775.1. GTDB lineage: Bacteria > Bacteroidota > Bacteroidia > Cytophagales > Cyclobacteriaceae > CAYSCZ01. Next base: position 73,360 of record DAXETV010000010.1, read on the forward strand.
TCTAATAGAATTATCTGATGCCAGCAATCCTTCTTCTTCATTTTCAATGATGTCGCTGATCAGGCCATCATATCGGACCCCAAGAAAAAGATTGTTCTTAATCTTTGCTAAATAATTGATTTCAATAATGCTGCTCCTGGTAGTAAACACCTCTTCATCTGAGGCTTCTGTGAGACTACCCAGTCCATAAAACAACAATGGAAACTTTCTCCAGGTCAGTTCGCCTTCCAGATAGTGCTTGTTATCATTAAAGAAGATTTCATAAGATAATCTTGTCTGAATCTGATTTTTAAAAGTATAACTAATGGGTATTTTGATGGTAGATGGTTGGGTTCGTTTTGTGGCATTTTTAAATCTAAATAGATAAATTCCAATCACCCCAAACCTAAATCCGGTTTCAGGTGCAGAAGTTAAAATAGGCAAAATAAAAGCGGTGTTTTCCTTTTTGTTGAGACTATCCGTTCCAATTTTCTGCTTCTGACTCAATAAATCATTATTAAGAAGGCAAAGTAGTAATAGAAGGGCAGGGGGAATAAATTTCATATGTTAATGCCTAAATATATTGAGGTAAACAAAATGCATGCGTTAATTATTCAAACAATATAGGATACTTGAAATAACACAATAAATAATTATTGAAATAATTTAATTTATAATTCTGATAATCATTTATTTACAGCTGTATTTTAATTTAATGGTTTAATACTTTAATCTACATATTCTAATATAATCCCAATTAAAACCCGCTCATAAAATTAGCAACCAAACCTGGGTCAGCTGTAGAGGAATAGTGACATTGTGTCACCTCTTTTAAATTATCGATTCAACAAAACTAAATATTTTAGTAGTAGCTATTAAGAAACTAAATCTGATTCCTGTTCGACGGGTAATGATACGCCGGGAGGAAGGTCTAATTCCGGATCATTGACAATAATCCCACCATTGTCGTTGTCATCGTCATCCTTATCATCTTTCATGATCGCCCTGATAACACGATAGACAAAGAAAATACATACTAATACGACCATTATATAGGTTGGATTTGAAACAATATATTCGCTAACGTTCATATATTAATGTTTCATGGAATGAAGGTATTGAAATGTTGTACCTTTAATTCTTAGTAAAGAATATTATACAAATACAAATAGTTCAATAAATTGTTAGGTAAAGCAAATAGATTCATATGTTATAATTTTATTAATATGATTCGACCTGTATTCATTCTCTTATTTTTCTCATTTGCATTGGTTATTAAAGGTCAAAGTCAAACTAAGATAGACTCATTGTCGAAAATTCTTAAATCTGATATTTCTGATTCGGTAAAGGTCGTAGTATGGAACTTAATGGCCGATGAATATGATGGCTCAGATTCCGCAAAAACAGCATTTTATGTAGATAAAGTTATCACATTAGCCAGGGAAATAAATTATTATGAAGCGATTTCTGATGCTTATTACCACTTAAGTTGGGCCCTAATCAGAACGGGTCATTATTACCAGGCCGAAGAAGTTTGCAAAAAAGCACTCACACTTGCTGATTCCTTGAATTTCAAAAAAGGTTTGGCAAATGCTTATAATGGCCTTGGTGTGATCAACCGAAGAATTGGAAATTTTCAGAAATCCCTCGACTATCATTTCAATTCACTGAAAATAAAGAAAGAACTGGGCGATAAAAAGGGTATGTCATCCAGCTTAAACAATATCGGCTTTATTTTCAATGTTCGTCAGGATTATAAGGAAGCACTAAACTATTATAAACAGTCTCTTGAGCTTAAAAAGGAATTGAATTATAAAAGAGGGATGGCTAACACCTACAATAATATTGGTAATATCCATTATGCGACCGAAGAATTTGACAAAGCTATAGAATTCTATAAGAAGGCATTGTCCATCTATGGGGAATACGAAGATAAAAGAGGCCTTGCGAGCTGCTACAATAACCTGGGTAAGGCCAATTTGGGCAAAGGTCTTTATGATAAAGCATTAGAACACTTAGAAATTGGGTTGAGATTAAGTGAAGAAGTTAATAACAAGCAAAAAATTGCACTGGCCAATATTTTGCTCGGGGATACGTATTTTTATCTTGGAAATTTAAATAAGGCTAAAAAATTGATTTCTAAAGGGACAAGCCTTGCCCAGGAAATTAATAATCCTTTAGGGGTTAGGTATGGCTCTGAAAGATTATCCAGGGTGGAAAGTGAGCTAGGAAATTATGAAGAGGCATATCAGGCGCTTCTCATTCACAAGAACATGTTGGATAGCCTTCGGAGCTTCGAAATCATCAAAAAACTGACCAGGGCTAAAGCAGCATTTGAATTTCAAAAAGAAAAGGATTCTGTTTTATTCGCTCAGGAAAAGGAACGGCTGGCATTTCAGGCAGATATACAAGGAAGAAAGCTTGTTCAAAATGTAACGGCAGTGATGCTTGTGATTTCTTTAATTTTGTCAGGCACCATCCTTTATTTGTACAGGTCGCGGGAAAAAGCCATTAAAGAACGCGGTAAGCTGAATAAAGAAATAGAAAATCAAAGAGATAGCCTTCAAATAACTAATGAACAACTAAAGAGCACACAAAATCAGCTTATTCAATCGGAAAAAATGGCCGCACTGGGTCGCTTACTTGCCGGAATATCCCATGAGATGAATAATCCGCTATCAGCAATAAAAGCCAACATTGAGCTTGTTAATGACTTTAAAAAAAGATATGCTTTAAACTTTATTAGTATAATCAGAGTGCTAAACCCTGAACAGTTTAAGGCTTACAGCAGCATTTTAATTTGGTCGCTGCAGGAAAACAGAACCCATCACATTAAAAACAGAGCAGTTAGAAAATCCCTTGAAAAAGCAATTGCTGAATTGGCTATTAATGACTGTAGAGATACCATAACGACCCTCATAGATATCGGTATAGATACAATAAATAATGATTTAAAGCTGATTTTATCATTAAACAATCACCTGGAGATTCTAAATTCCATTAAATCCTTTAAACAGATCTATTTTGGATTGGAGGATACATCAACGGGAGTAAACAGGGCTGTGAATATGATGGGGGCCTTGAAAGCCTATACCCATAATGATTCGGTTAATACTAAAGAATGGATTGATGTGGCAGAGAATGTTGAATTAGCTCTTACCCTGTACAATCATGAACTAAAAAAAGGCGTTAAGCTCATCAAAGATTATCAAAAGGGTGTTCTATATTATGGAATACCAGATGAGCTAAAACACGTTTGGGGAAATTTAATAAGCAATGCCATTCATGCTATGGATTATAATGGCACATTAATAATCAGCCTTCAAAATTCAAAAAATGAAGTAAAGGTAAGCTTTAATGATACGGGAAAAGGAATTAAACCTGATGAGAAGGATAAGATATTTGAAGCTTTCTACAGCACTAAAGAAATTGGAAAAGGAAGCGGTTTAGGCTTAAATATAGCGTTGAAATCCATCAAGAGACATAATGGAAGCATTGATGTTCAAAGCCAACCAGGAAACACCGCCTTTACAGTAAGCCTGCCTTTATGATTTTTACTTAAAGCTTAAATGATGATCATTTTTTAAATTAAATAAGAAATATTATTGGTTTATTTTTGATATCGGCTTCGCTCAACAACATCACGGTAAGCAGACAATGAGAAAGATCTGGTTTTACATTTCATCACTTGGTATAAAATACTCTAAAGACAAACTGCTTGCCAAATCAATTAAGATGGCCAACCGGATTAATTTCATCCTCGGTTTGTTATCCCTCACATTGTTTGGTGTCACCACTATTATAACCATAAGTAATGACCAATCTATAAACTTCTATACTTCCAGGCTATTGATACTTGCCGGTTTTAATATTCTGGCATTATTTCTAAGTTATTCAGGCAAAATAAAATTGATGCAAGTCATAACCTCTTTAGGGCCTGTGATGGTCATCATAATCATACCGATACTTTTGAGATATGTACAGACCTCAAGTTTTTTCTATTATCATGTGGTTGTTATCGGGTTCTCGCTGATACCCCAGGTTGTTTTTGTTCCTAACCAGAATCGCTTCTGGTATTATTCATCGTTGTTCATTTTTCTGATCCTGATGTTCATTCTGGATGATCTGATGGTATTCTTTGTGGTTTCAGAAAAATCTATGATGGAAATGCTCAGTTATTTTAGAATCTATTACAAGATGATCCCACTGGTGATATTTATTTTTTTACATCTTGCGCTAATTCTATTTAGGAATATTAATGTTGAGTATGAAGAAATATTAAAAATTTCCAATAAAACCTTAAAAGATAAGATTGATGAGCTCACCAGCACACAAAAGCAGCTAATTGAATCAGAAAGAATGGCTTCTTTGGGCAGGCTGTTATCCGGGATTTCACATGAAATGAACTCACCTTTATCCGCCATCAAATCCAACATTGAAGTAGTCAACCAGTTAAAGAAAAAAGCACTACTGGAAGTAGTTGAGTTATCGCACGCATTTGATGACCTCCAGTTTACCATATTTCAGCGTGTAATGGCAAGGGCCATTACTGAAAAGCATGACCTTGGTACAATAGAATTAAGGGCTCTTACTAAAAAACTTACCCTATCGCTTGATGAAATAAATATAAATCAACCCAGAACAATAGCAGATATATTATGTGATATAGGAATTTTTGAACTTAATGATGACGTACGTTTTATTTTGAAGCATGACAAACACTACGAAATTTTAATATCAATAAAATTAATAAAAGAAGCTTTTTCAGGATTAGATAATTGCAGCCTCGGTATTAAAAGAGTATCAAACCTGATGAATGCATTAAAAGCTTACACACATAATGATGTTAAAAATATTCCGGAAAAAGTTGATCTGGGTAAAAATATTGATCTTGCCTTAACCCTTTACAAGCATGAACTGAAAAAAGGGATTGAACTAGTTAAGAATTATGAACATAATATTATTTACGAAGGATTTCCCGACTATCTGACACATGTTTGGGGAAACCTGATAAGTAATGCAATCCATGCCATGGATTATAAAGGTCGACTCACTATTTCGATAAAGAAATTTAATAATGAAATAATCACTGACTTTAATGATTCGGGTAGAGGAATAAAACCTGAAGACAGGTCGAAAATTTTCGAAGAGTTTTACACAACCAAACCTTTTGGTAAGGGAACTGGCCTGGGATTGAGCATATCCCGGAGATTTATTGAAAAACATCACGGCAAAATAACGGTAGAAAGTGAGCCAGGTAATACTACTTTCTCAGTGATCCTTCCGGTATAGTTGATCATTCATCCCCAAATATTATTTTCAAATGTTACTGTCAGATAAACTTCAGTCCACGCACTTCTAGTCCATTAATAATCGAAAAATAATTACTTGGGAAAGAATTGTTGGGAATTTGACTATGGATGATCACTCCCCACTTATCAAGAACAATGATAAATCATTCTGCTTTTATTGTGGGAATTCTTATGTTTAGGGAAGTCTTCCCGTAACCATCGGATACTATGCAAAAAATTATATTTCTATTATTGTTTGTTTTGATTTATCATTTTGGTATCGCTCAAAATAGAAGGATCAGGGATTATGGTGTGGAAATTGGGGTAATGGATCCAGGCCCTTACAATTCTATTACTGACGTAGACGGCGTAAAAGTAGGTCACACCACCTTGATTAAGGGGGATAGTATCAGGACTGGGGTAACTGCCATCTTACCACACACAGGAAATATATTTAAGAAGAAGGTGCCAGCCGCTATCTATATTGGCAATGGTTTTGGAAAATTAGCAGGATACACACAGGTAAAGGAGTTGGGGAATATTGAAACACCCATAGTATTGACCAATACTTTGAGCGTCCCCACAGCTTCCAACGCTTTGATTACTTATACACTGAACTACGAAGCAAAAGAAAAGGGATTATTTAGTTTTCTGAAAAGCAATAAAGATGAAGATACCATACGTTCGGTTAATTCAGTTGTTGGGGAGACCAATGACGGCTATTTAAATAATATAAGGGGCAGACATGTGAAGGAACAACATGTGCTGGATGCTATAAAATATGCTAAGGGGGGTTTTGTTCCGGAAGGGAATGTAGGGGCAGGCACCGGAACGATATGCTTCGGTTTTAAAGGAGGTATTGGTACTGCTTCAAGAGTTTTAAAAAAGTCTGATGGGGGCTATGTAGTTGGTGTTTTGGTTCAAACCAATTTCGGAGGTGTGCTGGAGATTGCAGGCGTGCCCATAGCCAAAGAACTGGATATTGTACCTAAGCATTATACGGGCGCTGACGGTTCCTGTATGATTGTGGTGCTCACCAACGCTCCTTTGGATGCCAGAAATCTTGAACGTCTGGCAAAAAGAGCAATGCTGGGGTTGGCTAAAACGGGGGGCATAGCCAGTAATGGCAGTGGTGATTACGTAATCGCCGCCTCAACTGCCGAAGAAAACCTCATAGATCATTCCAGTAAGGATCTGTCGGATAAGAAAAGATATTTAAGAAATGGTGCAATCACTCCATTGTTTTTAGCAACCATAGAAGCTACAGAAGAAGCCATTTTAAACGCACTATTCATGGCCGAAACCATGACCGGCCGGGCCAATCATAAAATAGAAGCACTACCCATCTTAAAAGTTTTAGATTTACTTAAGAAATACAATCGGTAGTAAATAATTAGTTTTTAAATGGTAATTAATAAGTTTATAAAAAAACCATGAGCCATATTCTGTTATCCATCGCTTTTATCCTCCTGTCATTGACCAATCTCACAGCACAAAATGATAATCCTGTCAAGCTATTCAACGGAAAGAACCTTGATGGCTGGGTAAAGCACGGGGAAGAAAAATGGTATGTGGATGGTGGCGAGATCGTTTGTGAGAGCGGTCCCAAAGCTCAATATGGTTATCTATCCACAACTCAATACTATGACCATTTTGAATTGACCCTGGAGTTTAAACAGGAGGCAGATGGAAATAGCGGAGTCTTCATACGTTCCACATTGGATGGTACCAGGATCACCGGCTGGCAGGTAGAAGTAGCACCCCCGGGTAATAATTCCGGAGGGATTTATGAATCTTATGGCCGGGGTTGGCTTATTAAACCTAAACCTGAAAAAGATAAAGCACTGAAGATGGGCAAATGGAATAAAATGAAAATACGTGTGGTTGGCCCTAAAGTATCATCCTGGCTTAATGGAATGCAAATGGTGGAATATCAGGATGAAAAAATAGGAGATGGAAAAGGGGCCATCGCTTTACAAATACATGATGGTGGTGGCATAAAAGTACGTTGGAGGAATATCCAGCTAAAACCTATCGAATATAATGATAACTGGACCTATCTATTTGATGGCGCCAGCACCAAAGGATGGAGGGGGTACAATAGCAAAACCCTGCCACCGGGTTGGGTAGTTCGTGATGGGGTTTTAATGTTTGATGTTGACAGAAAGACAGATAAAGAATATGTTGGCGGGAAAGACATTATTTACGGGGAGGAAACGTTTGACAATTTTGAACTTTACCTGGAATGGAAAATACCTCAGGGAGGAAATAGTGGCATTTTCTATCATGTAAAAGAAGGATATAACGCTCCATATGAAGTGGCACCCGAGTACCAACTCATAGATGATGAAAACTATGCCAGTATGCATGATCTTACTGAGTACAATCTTAGTCTTGGTTATACGGAAAATCCCGGTGAGCTCAAGCCACTACAACAAACAGGTTCGGATTATGCCATGCATCCCGCTAATTCTGACAACAAGCAGTTAAATCCGGCCGGTGAGTGGAATAGCAGCCGCATAGTTTTTACACCAGAGACGGCTGAATATTGGCTTAACGGACGAAAACTACTTTCTTTCAAACCCTGGTCCAGGGAATGGTATGCTAAGAAAAACGATGGTAAATGGAAGAAAAGTCCCCATTACGGGAAATTTAAAACCGGTTTTATTGGCCTTCAGGATCATGACAGCCCGCTTTGGTTTAGGAATATCAAAATCCGAAAATTATAGTAATCTGGTTATAGTTTTCCCGGCAATCCATTTAACCTAAAAAGTGGGGACATACTTAAGAGCAATACTTTGTAATTACCAATTTATACCAACACTTTCTTCATAGTCTGGTTGAATAGCTTAACCTCATCAATGGTCCCTGTGCTGATCCTGCACCATTCATTAAACGGCGGGAAGGGCCGGCCAACCTTTACGCCTTTTTCGAGCATCAGTTTGTTGAATTTTTCGATATCCATACCGGTTTTGAAAAACATAAAGTTGGTATGAGATCGAAGATATGGCAATCCGAGTTCATCCATGGATTGGGCCATTAGTTGCTTACCTTCATTTACTTTTTGTACACTGAAATCATAGAATGATTGATCTTTCAATGCAGCAATAGCTGCTTTTATGGCAAATATGTTGGTGAAGGCAACCACCCTTTCCCTGATCTTATTGGCAATTTCCGGTTTTGCTATCAGATAGCCTATCCTTAAGCCCGCCAGACCATAAACTTTTGAAAAAGTTCGTGATACGATCACACGCTCATCCTTTTTCACAAATTCTACCATCGAAGGGTAGTCGGGTTCTGAGATAAAATCATAATAAGCTTCATCACTAAATACTACTGTCTTTTGGGCAGCAGATGATACAAAATCCAGTAGTTTATCTTTAGGAAGGATGGTAGAGGTAGGATTATTTGGATTACAAAGAAAAACCAGGTCTGTCTTATCGGAGATCCTTTTTTCTATCTCCTCTACATCATAAACTTTATTTTCATCCACATCTACCCAATGGATGTTTGCACCCCAGGTTTCGGCATAGTTCAACATTGCCAGGTAAGTGGGCCTACCAGCTAAAATTTCCCCGCCATTTCCCGCATAGGTAATGCCTGTTACTTTTAGTCCTTCTGCGGAGCCACCCACTACCACAATATGTTCTTCTGTAACCCCCTCTTTTTTTGCCAGCAGACTTTGAAGCTCATCAAACCGCCCATAAGGATAACGGCACCCCAGGTCAAGTGAATCAGTCAAAACTTCTCGTACTGACTCAGAGGGGCCGTACGGGTTTTCATTAAAATGTAGTTCAACCGGATTTTTTAAAGGCCGGGGGTTGAATTTCCTGATTTCATCAGATGTCAAATCCGATGCCAGGGTCGGTCCTGCAACCAGTGAAAAAACACTTGCTCCGGTACTTCTTTTAAGCCAATTTCTTCTGTTCATCATTAAAATAAGGTTGGGTGCTTTAGTATATCTATAAAAATAGAAAGTTACCGGGGTTAATCAAAATTGTTCAGGCAGCTAATTTTGGATATCTTTCAGAATCACAGCGTTTTAATCATATTATTTTACTCTAAATGAAGCAGTATCTTTTCCCCATATTAGTTATCATTCTTCACACATTTTTTAGTTATGATGCCAAAAAGTATGGTTAAAGTTAAAATATCTCACTTTAACATATATATCTTGATTTTCTTTCTGTGTATAATGAGGTAAAGGTCAGTGACTATTGGTTGGGTTTCTTTTTGCTTGATTTCAACCTGACCTTCAATTTTTCTAAGAAGTATAAATCCTCTGTATCTCTGGCTTTTGACCTTTCTTTCTGAGCATTGCGCTTCAATAAAATAAGGTCATCAATACTCATGATATTAATTTCCAAACCATCTACAGACTTGATTTGAGCCCTTTGATATGCATATTTAAAATCAATGATATCCAATGTTTTCAATAATTCAATTCTCAGTGGGGGCTGGCCAATTCCAACCATTTTTGGTACCATAAACATTTCTTTCTTTAGTTGTTCTTTTGGGATACCATATTGAATACAAGCCTGCATTAGCTTTTCTGCATTTTCGTTTGTAGCATTGATGAAAATATCCAGATCTCCTGTCCCTCTATGGTGTCCGTATGCACCCATAGCATAACCACCAATTAAGAGGTATTCGACACTATGATTATTTAATTCAATTATAAAGTCTCTAAAGTGCGAGGGGAACCTATTATTTGGTGTATCTCGCATCAGTCTAGATAATAAATCTGCCTTTTAACCGGGTGGGTTTTCAGATCGATGCCTTGCATTGCCAATTGTGCCGATAATACTTCACAAAAGCGAAATATATTTTCTTCATCAGTTGATTGAACGGCTAGCTCTACTTCATAGTCCAAATCCATCGCTTGAGATATAAATTGAATTCGTCTAGTTTCGTCCATATTTTTTTTGATTTAGTAGTTTCTGATAAAATAGAATGAATAAAACCAATTATACAATAATATCCAGAATCAACATCAAAGTTACAATTTAGCATTTTTACCATAACGCTCCCTGGAGTGGAAGGGTTAATCAAAATTGTTCAGGCAGCTAATTTTGGATATCTTTCAGAATCACAACGTTTTAACCATATTATTTTAATCTAAATGAAGCAGTATCTTTTCCCCATATTAGTTATCATTCTCTACACTATCCCCCTTTATGACACCCATAGTCAGGGTTCCGGGAATGATAAATCATTATATGATTCACTTTATCAGGCCCTTGAATGGCGTAATATCGGGCCTTTTCGTGGTGGAAGAGCGGTGGCAGTTGCAGGCATACCGGATAAACCCAACACTTTTTACATGGGCTCTACCGGCGGTGGTGTCTGGAAAACTACGGATGGGGGTATATCCTGGCAAAATATTTCAGATAATTTTTTTAAAACAGGCTCTGTTGGAGCCATTGGCATTGCACCTTCCGACCCGAACGTTATCTATGTAGGTATGGGTGAACACCCTGTCAGAGGCGTAATGACCACCCATGGGGATGGCATCTATAAATCCACTAACGGGGGAAAAACATGGATGCAAAGCGGGCTGAAAGATACCAGACACATTGCCAATGTCATGGTTCACCCCAATAATCCTGATGTGGTTTATGTGGCAGCCCAGGGAGCTCTTTATAATACCAGTAAGGATAAGGGCATTTACAGGTCGGTGGACGGTGGTAAAACCTGGGAGCAAATACTTTTTATAGATGAGAAAACCGGCGCCTCCGGATTGACTATTGATCCCAACAATCCAAGGATCATGTATGCTGCCATGTGGGAACATCAACGCTATCCCTGGACTATAAAAAGCGGTGGACCAGGATCAGGTATTCATAAATCAACAGATGGAGGAGATACCTGGACAAGACTGACGGAAGGATTACCGGAAATAATGGGTAAAGTTGGGATATCGGTTTCCCCGGCTAACGCTGAACGAGTATTTGCAATTATCGAAGCAGCAGATGGTGAAGGTGGGGTATACCGATCCGATAATGGAGGGGAAGAGTGGCAGCATATCAACAAAGACAGGGTAAATATTGCCCGTGCATGGTACTACATGGAGATTTTCGCTGATCCGGTAGATGAAAATACCGTTTATGTACTGAATTCACCAATGATGAAGTCTATTGATGGGGGTAAATCTTTTATCAGTATTCCCATTCCGCATGTCGACACGCATGACCTGTGGATAAACCCGAACGATCCTGATATTATGATTAACGCTAATGATGGAGGAGCCACCGTAACTTTTAATGGGGGCACAACCTGGTCCACTCAAAAAAATCAACCTACCGCACAATTTTATCGCGTAACTGCTGATAATAGATTTCCTTATTATCTATATGCCGGGCAGCAGGATAATTCTGCCATTGCTATAGCCAGCCGAACCAATGATGTGGGAATAGGTTGGAAGGATTGGTATTCGGTAGCTGGTGGGGAAAGTGCTTATCTGGCATTTGACCCAGATAACCCTGAAATGGTGTATGGAACTTCAATCCAGGGGTTTATTACGCGTTTTAATACCAAGACCAATGAAAACAAACCCATAAATGCTTATCCCGAGTTTGGTTTGGGCACTAACCCAAGGGATGTTCGGTATCGGTTTAACTGGAATGCGCCTTTGGTTTGGTCTCCGCAAGACCCGAAAGTGATGTACTATGGAAGCAACATTTTACTCAAAACATCTGATGGTGGCGTCAGCTGGGATGAAATAAGTCCTGACCTAACAAAAGGCGATACAACTTACCTGGTAGATGGCGGCGGACCCTTCACCAATGAAGCGGCGGGAGGGGAAGTATATGGAACGATCAGTTATATCGAGCCTTCTCAGCATGAAAAAGATGTGATTTGGGTGGGAAGTGACGATGGCCTTGTTCATATTACCAAAGACGGGGGTGAAAACTGGGAGCTCGTGACACCAAAAGGTCTACAGGAATCTATCATTAACACGATCGACGTTTCTCCGCATGATCCGGCAACCGCTTACCTGGTGGCCATGCGCTATAAGTTTGGTGATAACGCCCCATATATCTACAAAACCAAAAACTACGGTCAATCCTGGAGGAAATTAACCAACGGTATAGAAGCTGATGATATCATGCGGGTGGTAAGAGAAGACCCCCAAACCGATGGATTATTGTATGCCGGCAGTGAGCATGGTTTATACATTTCTTTCAATGATGGACAACAATGGTATCCGTGGCAGTTAAATATGCCCCGGGTAACCATCACTGACCTTATGGTTCATAAAAATGACCTTTTAGCTGCTACAGCAGGCAGGGGATTTTGGATTCTTGATGATCTAAGCGCTATTCAGCAAAGTGAAGGCCGCTTTAATACTGAACAAAGCAAACTATTTACCCCAAAGCCGACAGTGAGGTTTGAAGGTGTGACTTTTGATGGTATTGATCCTGGGAATGTCGGAAAAAATCCTCCCAACGGCGTAGTGCTCGATTATTTCTTAACGGAAGAAATGGATTCTATGGAGGTCAGGCTTGAGATTATTGATAGATCCGGTGTGGTGATAAGATCCTTTACTAACCAAAAAGATGAATCGTATAAATCTTTCCCGGGTGGGTCGCCTCCTAAGGAAGTCATTCCTTCAAAGCAGGGACTAAATCGGTTTGCCTGGAATTTTAGAAATGAAACCTTACCGGGCATAGCTAAAGTCTTTATTCTTGGGGACTATCGGGGTTATAGGGTATCTCCTGGTCAATACATGGCTCGATTAAGTACCGAAAACGATACATCTACCGTTGAATTCATGGTTACCATCGATCCACGTCTCAATGTAGAGCCGTCTGGTTTCGATGAGCAGCAGGAATTGCTAGCCAAAACTTACCGGGCTACCAGGGATATCAATGAGTCAGTGGCTTTTATGCGTAAAGTGAAATCACAAATTGAATATTGGAATAAGCACCTTCTCGAAAATGAGTCCATGGATACATTAGTGAGCCTGGGAAAATCAATTATCGAACAAATCGACGAGTGGGAGCAAGGTTTGATCTCACCAAAGCAAGAGACTTTCCAGGATGTGGTAAATTATGAAAATAAGTTAAGTTCCAATTTTATGTTTTTAAAAGGCTACCTGGATAGTCATGATCCAACGGTAACGGCAGGAGCCAGGGAACGACTAAATGACCTCATGGAAATCTGGGATGGTCATAGAAACACCATGGAATCCATTAAAGCAGACGAATTAAAAGCTTACAATGATTTGTTCAAAGTAAAAGATGTTCCGGCTTTAATCACTGATTTTGAATAGGTTACAGGATGAAAATATTGTACCAGTTTTGTGGGCGGTAACTTATGGGAAATATTGATTTAAATGGTAAAGATTTTTTATCTGTTAAGTATATTATTTTTGTATTCATGCGCCAGCCGGCGGATTAGTCCGGAGTATTTGGTTGGGGAGTGGAAACGGGAAAATAGAGCGCAATATGAGGTTTGGAAAGAAATAGATAATAAGCACCTCCAGGGAGAAGGTTATAAAATAGAAAATGGAAAAAAGGTAACTTCTGAATATCTTTACATCAGGACAACATCTGTGGGAGTCACGATATATGAAGCCACGGTATTGGATCATAACAATGGAGGTACCATTACTTTCGTCCTTAATCCAAAAAACAAAATGTGGTTATCTTTTGAAAATGAAGCCCATGACTATCCTAAGAAAATTCAATATCGTAAAGTCGACCATCAAACCATAGAAGTAAGGGTATTGGGGGATGATGATGAAGGGTTTTCTTACAAGCAGATAAAGCAATAGATTAAAAAAACACAAAAGCAAAAACTGTTGTGCTATTATTTTTTTTAGTTATCAAATTCAAGGTTTAATGAAAACCCTTTAACGCGTATCCGATGTTTTTGTTTCAGGAACCCTATTTTCCTTCACATTTTATTGATCATAAATTTTATTTATTTCTTTTATTAATGATATTATTAAACAATTAGGTACTTTTACGTTTATATATTAGTAGTGAATTTATTTCACTTGTATATGTAAGAATAAAAAGACCTTATCAAAACGATTTCCTTTTAATTCATACAATTCTCAAAAAATATTAAAAACGAAAATCAAGCTTAGAATAGATTTTCATAAACAGGTTAGTTATCGATTACCCAAAATTCACGATAAAGAAAGACACGGGTTTTAGCCAAACGCTAAGGATCCGTATTAATGAATATTTCCAAAACAATTCCATAGATAAGTATGGCGATGCGAGCATGTGGTTTAAGACTGTTTTTATGCTTTCATTATATCTTGTTCCATTAGTTTTTATAAACCTCGGAATAATATCCAGTCCATGGTTATTGTTATTACTATTTGCATTGAGTGGTTTTGGCATGTCCGGCGTAGGGATGGGTGTCATGCATGATGCCATACACGGGTCTTATTCAAAGAATAAAAAACTTAATAAGCTATTAGCCTATACCATGAATATCATTGGTGCCAATGAAGCCGTTTGGAAAGTGCAGCACAACGCATTGCATCATACTTATACAAACATAAAAGATGCAGATGACGACATAAATCCTCCATTTTTTATCCGTTTTACACCGCGTGCTAAGTATTACTGGATTCATAAGTTTCAAAGGTTTTATATATGGTTCTTTTATGGGATTTCTACTGCTGCATGGGTTATAGCGAAAGATTTTGTCAGACTCTACAGATATAGGGGTATGGGTTTTTTTAAAGAACCTAAAAAATTCCAGAGTGAATTGATAAAAATGATCATTTGGAAGGTTTTCTATTTTAGTTTTGCTATTGCCCTGCCAATAATTATGGTACCTCAAAGCCCATGGATAATTATTTTGGGAATATTTGTAATGTATGCTGTTTCGGGAATCTCGATGAGTGCCATTTTTCAATCGGCTCATATCAATGAAGCGATGGAATTTCCTGAACCAGACGAGCAAAATCATATTGAAGATAACTGGGCTCATCATCAATTATCCACGACTACAAATTTTTCCCAGAACAGCAGGTTATTTACCTGGTTGATTGGTGGACTTAATTATCAGATTGAACATCATTTGCTACCAGATATTTGTCATATTCACTACAGGAAACTGGCACCTATTGTGGCAAGCACTGCCAAAGAGTACAATATGCCTTATCATGTAAAAAGAACTTTTATAGAAGCGCTAAGTTGCCATTATAAAATGTTGCGCTTTCTTGGCAAACCTTAGTTTTTCATGATTACATCAATAAGAAACATTTTTAACAATAATTATTTATATTATGCAAGAAGGAGTAGTTAAATTCTTCAACAGTGCCAAAAGGTTTGGCTTTATTCAACCATCAGATTCATCAGAGGATATTTTTGTCCATGAATCCGGACTCATTGACGATATCAAAGAGAACGACAAAGTTCAATTTGACACAGAAAGAGGAAAAAAAGGAATGAATGCGATCAATGTAGAAGTGATCGATTAAATGAAAAGGGTCACTATTTAGTGGCCCTTTTTTTATGCTTCTACTTTTAATCCTTCCACTGGATTGGACCTGGAAACTTTTCTCACCTGACTTATGATGACCAGGGACAAGACCAAAATCAATATTACTTCTGCGATAATAACCCCGGAATAACCAAAAGGACGTGGATCCGGATACATCATATCTATTGTAGCTTTTATTAAAATATGACTTATGGGAGCACTTGCTACGATGGCAAGAAGGAACAGTATTAAATATTGTCTGGATATACTATTCGCCAGGTCTTTAACAGAAGCTCCCAACACTTTACGAATGCTGAATTCTCTTATCCTTCCTGTTATATTATAGGTGATCAATCCATATAATCCTAGCGCTGCCAGGATTACTAAAATGATTGCGATTGCTTTGGTAAATACTTTTTGTGTTTCAAGGTCTTCATAAAACCCGGTCCAAACATCTTCCTGAAATCCTCCCTGAAAAGGTAATTCAGGGTTTTGTGCAGTCCAGATACCTTTTAATGTTTCGTAACTTCTGGATTCAGTCCCGGGTTTTACCCGCATAGATAAATAATTGAATTGGTCTTCATCAGCCAGGGTAAACATGGTTGGCCGGGTTGGATAATAAAAATTATAAAAGTGAAAGTTTTCTACAACCCCTATGACTTCGTGAGGCAAACTATCAATTTTCAATAGCTTGCCGATGGGGTCCTTCCATGATAAATTTTCAGCCATGAATGCCGTAATAACCACGGCACGATGATCAGATTCCTGGTTCTGATGGAAGAATCGCCCTTTTATCATTTGCATGCCCATGGTTTCCAAATAATCAGCATCTACAGAGATTTCCTGTATCTCATATTTTCGATCAGGTAACTGAATAACCGTATTGGTTTTTGATTTGCCAAGGTGGTGCCTTGAACCGGATACTGATTCAATCGTCGGGTTTTGCAGTAATTCGTGTTTTATTTCCTGAAAGGAAGAATTATTGGGAATCTCTGCATATAAAACTATGTTAGGATTATATCCCCAGTCGCGTTGTGCCTGATATTCGCTATTCTGACTAAACATGACTGCTCCTGTAATTCCAATACATGATACGATTAATTGAATGACAAGAAATACTTTGGTGACCATGTTTTTCCTGCCAAACCTGACGGATCCTTTGAATATTTGATTAATAGAGAATTTTGAAATGTAAAAGGCAGGATAAATACCAGAAACGATCCCCGTGAAAAGCAATATGGTAACCAAAAATAAAAGTAAATCAAAATCCAGCAGGCTCAGCTCTAAAGATCGACCTGTAATATCTCTAAACCAGGGTAAAAAGATGGTGAAAGCAAGGCATATACCAATAATGCCCGCGAAAAAGGTTGTGAAAATATTTTCTGTCAAAAATTGAAATATCACCTTTTTCTTACTGGCTCCCAACACTTTACGTAATCCAATTTCTTTTAAACGTTTTGCAACAGACACAATGGCCATGTTGATATAATTGAAACAAGCCAGTATTATCATAAAAAGCGCCACAACCGGTAAAACCACCCGGCCTTCCAGCGAGCCATCGTAGGAAATATCGTTTCTTATAGCGCCGGAGGCTAAGTGTAAATCCCAGATAGAGACAAAATCAAATGAGCTAATGGTCCAGTCATGCTCCACTTCATTTTGTATTTTTTTATATTTTTCCATAGAATTTTGAACAGTGGATATTTGATCTGGGTCCTCTACCTGAATCAGTGTGGCATCAACCATCTTTCTCCAGTCGTTTCCGTTGTATTCCGGGTCAATTTGTACGAGGTTCTTAAAGTTGACTAAAAAATCAAAGTCAATGATTCTGGTTTTTTGAAAAGGTTCAGCCACTCCGCTCACAGTATATGATTTATTGTGTCCCTCATTGTAAATCATGATAATTGATTTACCAACCGGATCCTGATCACCAAAATATTTGATGGCCATTTCTTCACTAATGATTACACTGTTTACATCAGATAGTGTGGATTTTGATCCCAGCTTCAATGGAAAAGTAAACATTTCCAAAAATTCAGGATCAACAAACCGAATACTTTCATGGAATACATTGTCTTTATATTTCATGATCAGGCTACGGTCTTCCACACGGCAGGTATTTTTTATTACCGGAAGATCGGTTTTCATAGCCTCAGCCAATGGTAGGGGCGAATAACCATATTGTTCTTCAGTTCCATCTCTATCTACGTAAAAAGTAGTAACAAAAATTTTATCACTATTTTCATGATAGCGATCGATACTAAGGTCAAAATCCATAAAAGAATAAACGACTAAGCAAACACCTATCGCTACTGATATACCAAAAATATTAATAAATGTAGTGAGCGGGTTTTTCATCATTCCTCGCGTGGAGGTCTTGAAATAATTGTTTATCATGGTCATGTAAAGCATAGATTTTATGGATGGTTTTCTTTTAATAGTGTAGAATTCTTCTCTGGCGACTGGCTGAACTTTGCCAAAGGACTTCCTTGCTTTTTCGAATGCCTCCTTTTGATCATAGCCATCAGCCACCAGGTCATCAATATGGTCCCGTAAGTGCAGCTCCATCTCAATTAATGTAGCGTCATCATAGGCACGGTGTCTTTGAAATTGCTTAAGCCAATCTTTTATGGACTTCTCAAGGTCAAACATTTGATTATTTCGTTGAAGGTTCGATGTTCCAAAGTTTATTTAATACTGCTGTAACCTGCTTCCACTGTTCTTTTTCTGCAATCAATTCTTCTTTGCCTAAATCTGTGATTGAATAATACTTCCGGGGCCTAACCTGACCCTGGCTCAAGGTCCAGTTGGATTTAATCAGGCCATCTTTCTCCATACGATGAAGGACAGGGTAAAGCATGCCGTCAGAATATTCTAAATGACCACCTGAAATCTCCTTAATTTTCTTGATGATCAGGTAACCGTAGCTATTGCCTTGTTTTAATATTCCCAGAATGATCGGTTTAGTAGAGGCTGCTGTCAAATTCTTTGATATCATTATACTAAGTTATTCTTTATACATAGAATATGAAAGTATGGTGCTATATATGGTATGTATGGAAAATAATTTTTATAAAAGCCAACAAGATCAGTATGAATGGTAGCGGGTTATTATTTGATGCATAAAATAAATAATAAGCTATAAATAATTAATAGCTAATTTACCTGCATAATGTCGATCATACTAAAAGTGAAGGCTGTGGAAAGAATTTTTCATGAACTTCAAGTTGAGATAGATAGATTCAAGGGAAAATCCGGGATCCGCTGCGTGAACAGCTGTGCCAGGTGCTGCACTAAGCCTTTCATTGAAGCCTCCCCATTAGAATTTCTGCCTTTTGCTTATAGTTTATTTAAGGAAAACAGAGCCGAAGAATATTTAAAAATCCTGAAAGAATCCGGTGGGGTATGCATTAATTATTTGCAAAAAAATCCTGATAAAAAGGCAAAAATATTTATTTCAGGTTGTGCCAACTATCAATACAGAGGGCTGGTTTGCAGACTATTTGGTTTTGCAGCTTACAGAAATAAATATGGCGTGCCTGAACTATCGACCTGTACAATAATTAAACAAGACCAGCAACTAGAATATCAAAGTACGGTGAAAAGTATCAAAGCAGGAATGAGAGTACCTGTTTATGCTGATTGGTACAGGAGATTGATGAATGTGGATTATAAAATGGGCTCTACCTTCCTGCCTATAAATGAGGCCATTGTTTTTGCTATTGAATCTGTCCTTCAGTATTATGCTTATCGAAGGAAAATTTAAAAATGTATTGTATTACCCACCCATCAAAGCATTCAGATGCCCCGCATTAAAAACATCCAGACTGTTGATGATCAGGTCTGCTTTTCGCGATTTTTTATTTTTCAAAGTGTGAGGCTCCGGGACTAAGACCACTTTCATTCCGGCTTTTTTGGCCGCAGTCATCCCCGTGATGGAATCTTCGAAGACTATACAATCTTTGCATTCAACCGCCAGACTTTTGGCGGCATATTTATACACATCAGGGGAAGGCTTTCCTTTTTCCACATCATCAATAGAGGCTGTTGCCTCAAAATAATGACGAATATTTAATCGCTCCATCACTACGTCAATAATGCGTTTAGGTGAGTTGGTTGCCAATCCGAATTTGAACTCACGGGATTTAAAAAAATCCAGTATGTACTCCATGCCTTTTTTAGGTGTACCGTCGTTAGATATTTGCAGCATCACCTGGTCTATGACAGATTGCTCAACTTCGGGCAGTGGCTTGTTTTGCCAGGGATATCGATCATACCAAAATTTGGTTACTTCTTTGGTTGTAAGTCCCGTAGTCTGTTCAGCAAGTTCTGTAGTGATATTTGCTCCCAACGAAGAGAAGACTTCTATTTCAGCTTGTTGCCAATAAGGTTCAGAGTCGATTAGTAATCCATCCATATCAAAAATCACTGCTTTCAACATAAGGGAATCTTAATTATTACAGGCCAGCAATCTAATGATAGCTTTACAAATGGATGGGAAATCTTTCATTTTTCTTATTTACTTAACAAATATGAATCTAATTGATTACTTTCACGTTTGTTAAGTAAATAATTTTATAATGGAATATCAATTAGGGGAATTTGAAGAGTTAGTATTATTGACTGTTGCTGCACAGCATGATCATGCTTACGGTGTGTCTATTCATGAATTCCTTACAAAGGAAACAAAGAAGAAAATAAACATCAGTGCCATTCATGTGACACTAAAACGTCTTGAACAAAAAGGATTTGTCGAATCAAAATTTGGGGGTATCACCGAAGAACGGGGTGGGAGAAGGAAAAAGTTTTACCTCATCACAGCCTATGGGAAAAAAGTCCTCGATGCCAACTACGCGCTTAGAAGCAATATTTATCAACGGATACCACAATTTTCTTTTAAATGAAGCATAATCCGCCCAGATGGGCTTTGAATTTTTTACGATGGTATTGCAAGGAAGATTACCTGGACGAGATTGAAGGTGATCTATTCGAATTTTACTACATCAGGTGCAAGCAGTCCAAAAAAAATGCTGACTTATTTTTTATATGGAATGTATTTCGATCATTCCGGTTGATCAATATTAAACAAGCACAACTAAATAACGTAACAATGAACCTTCTAAGCAACTACGCTAGGATCTATTTCCGTAGATTCAGAAAAGAAACAGCCCACTATCTCGTCAATATAATTGGCCTGGGAATGGGCTTTGCTATTCTATTTTTAATTCTAATGTATGTTTATGATGAACACCAGGCAGATGCATACCACTCGAAGAAAGATCGAATTTACCGGGTTATTGAAAAAAGCTTGGAAGAAGATGGACTGCATGAATACGAAACTACTCCATATCCGCTTGCGGAAGCTCTAAAAAATGATTTCCCCGGTATTAAAGAGACGGCGCATATGACTTACTTCGGGTCACATGTTTTGGTGAAAGGTGAAACCAGGATCGCTGACCGGGATTGGGCTGTTGTGACCAAAGATATTTTCAATATCCTTGATTTTGATATTATAGCTGGGGATCCAAAAAAAGATTTTCAGGGACCAGCTGGGTTGATATTGACTGAAGATGCCGCCGCCAGGCTATTTGGACATACCGATGTGGTAGGATCGGTGGTGGATGGGTCAAGGTTTGAAAAAATCGAGGTGTTAGCGGTAATGCGCGAGATGCCTAGAAATTCTTCCTATCAGTTTGATGCGATTTATGTTGCAAATTACGACCAATGGGAGGGTGGTTGGTATAATTTTTTCACCAGTGGCAATTGGGACCCACGCTTCGCCCAGACTTGGGTACTTTTAGAAAATGGGGCAACGCCACAAGACATTTACAGGAAAAAAGATCAATTCATCAATAAATATTACCCTGAGGAGATACAGAAAAGACATGATTTCACCCTTCAACCATTAACAGATATTCATCTTGGATCAAAAAACATAGAACGGGGAGGGCCCTCGCCATTACTCAACATTCCGAAAAGTACAGAGCAGTTTGTTTCCATCATTTTTATTATGGGATTCTTCGTGTTATTTATAGCGGCACTCAATTATATCAATCTATCTTCCGTACAGGTACTTAAAAGGACTCTAGAGGCGAGTATGCGCAAAATCAATGGAGCCAGTCTTCAACAGTTGATTGTTCAACTATTTTTTGAAACCCTAATAACAGTATTCATCGCTTATGGTATCGCCTTGTTGATAATTGTTATGGTGTTTCCTTACTACCAAAGCATAACCAATAAAGACTTTACCATCGGGCTGTTGTTCAGCAGGGAATTTATTGGTTATCATATACTCTCTATTTCGATTATATGGATTGCCTCCGCTCTAATCCCGGCTTTTTATTATGCAAGACTAAAACGCTCATTACTTAATGTAAAGAATGTATTTTCAGGTAAAGGGGATACCCTTAGAAAAACCCTTGTCACGCTGCAATACGCGCTATCATTGTTTTTGATCATTGGCTCTATTATTATTTACCGTCAACTAGAATTTGTTAAATCTAAAGACTTGGGATTTAAAAATGATAACTTAATTGTCTTAGACATTAATTCAAGATCTGCCAGAAGTAATTCTCAGAATATTATTAATGGTATAAAGACACATCCGGATGTAATTAATGCATCTACTTCATCCAGAGTGCCGGGAGAATGGAAAAATATACCATCCGCCAATTTATATGTTGACTTAAACAAGCAGCCATTACAAGCCAGTCATTATGGTGTTGATCAGTTTTGGTTAGACACTTATGGTATTGAGCTTGTAGGCGGTAGAAATTTTTCAGGGCTAAGTAAAGCTGACAGCCTTTCCATAATTATTAATAGACAGACCGTTAAAATGCTCGGTTTAGATGCACCCATTGGCAAAAGAATTTGGGTGGAAGATGATGATGAACAAGTACCTATGAAGGTAATCGGTGTAGTAGAAGACTTTCATTTTGAATCTCTATACGAGCCGGTAGGACCTGTTTTTCTTACCAGTTGGAATAATCATATTCGTTCTATCGATTATTTCACCATACGCTACAGTCATAAACCAAAAGAAACCATCGAGCATATTAAAAAAGTGAATGCCACATTTGATCCTCTTACACCCCCGGAAATCAATTTTCTCGACCAGCAATGGCAAAGGTTTTATGTGGCTGAGGAAAGCAGGCAAACAATTATCCTTATTGCCTCAATTGTATCCATTATTATTTCAGCTTTCGGCTTATTTGGATTGATAAATTATACAGCTGAGCGGAAAACCAAGGAAATCGGCATTCGAAAAGTGATGGGTGCCTCAGTATCTAATATCGTCACCTTAATACTCAAAGATTACATGATACTACTGGTAATATCGCTGTTGGTATCCATTCCGGTTTCTTATTGGACATTTTATCGATGGTTATTAGATTTTGCTTACAGGATAAATATCAGCATTGATATATTTTTAATTGCTTTCACAACGATCAGCCTAATTTCTGTATTAACAGTTACTTCAAGGATTCTAAGTGTAATTGCTTCCAATCCGGTAGAGGCTATAAAATATGAGTGATGTTAAGAATTTTAGGACACTAGAAAGGTTCATTTCACTTATTTTAGTCTAATAATTAACGGGCAAGGACCATTTATGAGTTTTTTAAAAGTAGAATGGAGAAAACTGGCAATAGCCAATTACCAGGTGGATGCTTCAATATTAAAAAAATATTTACCACCGAAAAATGCGCTTGATTTATGGAATAATATATGCTATTAAGGACTATAAAGGAACTGGAGGATCTGTCGATTAAGGAAGGTTTATTGGATAAAACTGTTTTTTTTAGACAATAAAATCAGAATGTGGGTTTATCAAAAGATCCATCACGGATGGATCTATATGGATACTTAGAGAGCGCTACAAAAGTAATTGTTATATTCATATCCATCCCGCCAGATATAGTCAGCATACCATAAGGGTCAAAGCCACTACATTAAAAACCTGTATATGAGTAAAATGTATTTATAAAAATACTGAACCAGGTTTGGAAGAAGTCAACAACGTACGATTTTTACTTGGATTTTCGCCCGTCAGGCAAATCCATAGCGATAGTCGAATCTGGAAAGTGTTGGGTTTGGTAGGCTAATTTCAATCTAGAACCTGATGTGATTGATTTTTAAAAATAGAAAAGCTTGCCACCAAGCAGTGCAAGCTTTCCATGGTTAGGTCAGGGGCCTGTTATTGTCCCTGGCCAAGTGAAAATTTGATTTCGCCATCAAAACGGCAAAGGTTTTCAGTTTTAATAATATCCAAACCGGCATCGGTAATTTGCTGACTAATTGAAAGTACATCATTGTAAGAGCCAGGCTGGTCCATTTTGACTGTAGTAAAACGGCACCTCCAGTGGTCTGTACAGAAAGTCTCCGGCATTCCTTCAGGATAAACTTTTACCCCTCGATTAGTGATTAGTTTTATTTCAAATGGGCCGGATGTAAACTTGCTAAGGATATCACCTAAAACGTTTGGATCCCGGTTCTCGCCGTTCCAATGTAAGAAGATGTCTACACCTACCAGTTCTTTCTTAGCGGGTACAGTAGGAGTGAAGCTGCCCTGTATGGAATGTTTCTTGGCTTGTTCATAGGATACCGGGGTCAGATGCTCCGGTTTTTGCCCTAGCCTTTCAATAATGGCATCGGCAAACGCTCGTGTTCCAACTTTTTGTTTGCTTATATTTTCTTTGAACAGGTCATAGGTATGAATACCATCTTCGAGGGTTTTCAACCAGGCGTTTTGAACTTTAGATGCTACGTCCGGCTGATTAATATAAACCAGCATTTGTACTGCACCCAATAATAAACCGGAAGGATTAGCAAGATCCTGTCCTGCTCTTCTTGGCGCTGATCCATGAATGGCTTCAAACATCGCATATTCACTTCCGATATTGGCACTACCTCCAAGACCCACAGAACCGGTGATCTGTGCAGCCACATCCGAAAGTATATCACCATAGAGGTTTGGCATAACGATCACATCAAATTTTTCCGGGGTATCTGCAAGTTTAGCTGCACCAATGTCTACAATCCAGTGTTCTGCCTCCAGGTCAGGATAATCTTTGGATATCTCATCGAAAATTTTGTGAAACAAACCATCTGTTAGCTTCATGATATTATCCTTGGTAAAACAGGTAACTTTTTTTCTGCCATATGCCTTGGCATACTCAAAAGCGAAACGAATGATTTTTTCTGTGCCCGGTCTTGTGATCAGTTTTAGTGTTTGCGTTACTTCATCTGTTTGCTGATGTTCGATGCCGGCATATAAATCCTCTTCATTTTCTCTGACAATAATTAAATCCATGATGGGATGCTTGGTAGCCACATAAGGGTGGTAAGATATACATGGCCTTACATTCGCATAGAGCCCTAATGTTTTTCTGGTTGTTACGTTCAAACTTTTAAAACCGCCACCCTGTGGGGTAGTAATAGGTGCTTTCAGGAATACCCTGGTCCTTCTCAGCGATTCCCAGGCCTCAGGTTTGATGCCTGCTGTATGTCCGTCGAGATATACTTGTTCGCCTATTTGTATCTCTTCAATTTCCAGTTGCGCACCAGCGGCTTGAATAACTTTTAAGGTGGCATCCATGATTTCAGGCCCGATACCATCACCTTTGGCTACTGTAATTTTTGTCATTGTAATTTTTTGTTTTTGTTGACAAATCTATATCCCTGCGGTGATTATCTGATAAATATTAATAAAATTTTACAGTAATGCGTTGGAGAAGACCTTATTCGCGTTATTTAACAAAGTGAAAGAATGGATTGGTATATCTATTAATTGTTTTCTGTTTTATATTTAGGTTGCAGGTTTATATCATTAGAAAAAATGAAAAATGAAGAGAAAATTGTCGAATTATTGAGTGAATTGGTTAATGAGTCTCAAATAACAAGGGAAGAAGTCACTTCTATGAAAGGAGAAATTACTTCTATGAAAAAGGAGATCAAAGAAATTCAGCATAGCCAAAATAGAAATATAGCTGCAATTGGTGAGTTAAGATTATCTATGATCAAACTTTCAGAAAGAATCGAGCTTGTATTCGATCATGAGAAAAGAATCCAGAAGTTAGAAAAAAAAGTTTTTAACTGATTTATCAAGATTCCACCCTAATCAGAAAATAATTCTTTTTACCTTTTTGTGCCAGTATATATTTGTTTTGCAAAAGTTCTAACTCTAGTTTATCATCAGCAGAATCAACTTTCTTTTTATTGATACTTACCCCGCCCCCTTTAATCATTCTTCTTGCTTCCCCTTTTGATTTAAAAATTAACCCTTTGGTTATCTCTGATAGGAAATCTGTAGCAGTTAAGCCATTACCTAAAGTTGATCGATTAATGTTGGTCTGAGGCACCCCTTCAAATAGTGCCAGCAGAGTATTTTCATCTAATGACTTTAAATCATCGGTTGTAGACTTACCAAACAGTATTTGAGAGGCTTTTACTGCCTGGTTGAAATCATCACTTGAATGAACACGTGTTGTTAGTTCTTCAGCGATGGATTTTTGCAATTTCCGTTCATGAGGTGCTTTATTATGTTCTTCAATCTGTAATTCAATCGCTTCTCTGGATTTCAGGGAGAAGATTTTCATATATTTCTTTACATCCACATCTGAAGCATTGAGCCAGTACTGATAAAAACTATACGGGGAGGTTTTGTCTTTGTCCAACCATATATTTCCACTTTCAGTTTTACCAAATTTGGATCCGTCGGCCTTGGTAATTAAAGGAGTGGTGATGGCGTATGCTTCACCATTACCTATTCTCCTGATCAGTTCTGTTCCCGTTACAATATTTCCCCATTGATCCGAGCCGCCCATTTGCATCATCACATTTCTGTTTTTCCATAACCAATAGAAATCAAAACCCTGAACGATTTGATAACTGAACTCTGTGAATGACAAGCCCGATTCCAGTCTTTTTTGGACGGAATCTTTTGCCATCATGTAGTTTACAGTGATATGCTTACCCACATCACGTATAAAATCCAGGAAACTGTAATTTTTAAACCAATCGTAATTATTTACAACCTCGGCAGATTGCTTACCACAATCAAAATCGAGGAACTTTTCCAGTTGTTTTTTTACGCATGCAAGGTTATAATTTAATACATCTTCCGATAACAGGTTTCTTTCAGCAGACTTACCCGATGGATCTCCTACCATTCCTGTAGCACCACCAACTAAAGCGATTGGTTTATTTCCGCACTTTTGAAAATGGACAAGTGTCATGATTTGAACCAGGTTACCAACATGTAGGGAATCTGCGGTAGGATCAAAACCTATGTAGCCACTGGTCATGTTCTTTTCCAAATATTCTTTTGCTCCGGGCATTGCATCGTGCACCATTCCGCGCCATTCAAGTTCTTCTAAAAAATTCATTATCTATGTTTTACAGGCAAATATAATCCTGCAATTCCTTCACAGAAATTGAATTTTATAATTTAAATCACTATATTCATTTAACAAAAACTATCAAAATCCTTTATTTTTCCTTTTGCTTTAGTAGAATTTATAACAGATGGGAAGTCAGAACGTAAAATTAGCTTCTAATTATAAGGAGCTGAATAATTTCACCAAGAACCTTTTGAAGGACATACAGGCCCTGGAAAGGATGTTGGAAGATGAGTGGTTTAACAAAGAACCTATTCATATCGGTGCTGAACAGGAAATTTGTCTGGTGGATAAGCATTGTAAGCCGGCACCTTTAAATCTGGAGGTCTTAAAGCGCATGAATAATGATAAGTTTACCACCGAGCTTGCTAAGTTTAACATCGAGGCAAATCTTGATCCGCTGGAGCTTAAGGATGATTGTTTTTCAACATTGGAATTAGAGCTAAATGACCTGCTGACTGAACTGCAGAAAACCTGTGATGAACTGGATATCGACTTTGTGCTAACTGGAATCCTCCCGACAGTTCGAAAATTTGATATTGAAATTGATAATCTAACCCCCATTGAGCGATATGATGCACTTTTGAAAGCCATCAGTAAATTTCGGGGCAAGCAGCATGAGCTCAGGATATCCGGACTGGATGAGCTAAATGTAAAGCATGATACGGCACTTATAGAATCCTGTAACACATCATATCAGGTACACCTTCAAATAACACCCGAACAGTTTGTTCCACTTTACAATATTTCGCAAGTGCTGGCAGCGCCTGTTATGGCTATAGCCTGTAATTCGCCTTTATTATTTGGAAAGCGATTATGGAGCGAAACCAGGGTCGCTCTTTTTCAACAATCGATTGATACACGGGTAACAAGCGAACACTTCAGAGATCGAAGCCCCAGGGTATTTTTTGGTAATAATTGGCTCAATAAATCCATTGTTGAGATTTACAAAGAAGATATCATGCGGTTCAGGGCTATGATGACTGCCCCCTTTGATCATGATGCGTTTGACCAGCTAGAGGAGGGAATCACTCCTAATCTAAACGCATTAATGATTCATAACTCAACTATTTACAGGTGGAACAGGCCCTGCTACGGCATTAGTCCCAATGGTAAGCCCCACCTTCGTATTGAAAATCGCGTTTTACCATCAGGCCCTTCAGTGTTAGATGAAGTGGCCAACTCAGCCTTTTGGATTGGCCTGATGAAAGGATTTCACGACTTGCATACCGATATAACCAAGCACATAGATTTTGACCAGGTCAAAGACAATTTTATAGGTGCATCCCGACGAGGATTGAATACAGAAATGAACTGGTTTAACGGACATAGAATCGGGGTGACAGAATTGATCAAAAAGGAACTATTACCCATAGCCAGAAGCGGTTTAGAGAATCAAAACGTAAAACCTGAAGATATTGACCGGTATCTTGGAGTAATCGAAGAAAGGAACACTAACCGCATGAACGGGTCAACCTGGCTATTGGAATCACACGCACAACTTATGAAAGAAACCTCCCGTGAGGAGGTCTCCGTAGCAATTACTGCATCTATGATAAAAAACCAGAAAAAAGGATTACCCATTCACCAATGGGAGATGGCAAGTTTGAATTCTATTGACAGCTGGGATCCAAAATCTATGTTAGTAGAAGAATTTATGACGACAGACATCTTTACTGTTCATCCTAATGATCTTCCTGAGCTGGTAGGCGATATTATGGATTGGAGAAAATTAAAATATATACCCGTAGAAGATGAGAAAGGAAATTTAAGGGGACTGGTCAATTTTCAGATTTTACTAAATTATTTCAGCCATCGTTATAATTCGAAGACTTTCCCCACTAAAACGGTAAAGGATATTATGATAAAAAAACCTATCACCATATCCCCGGATGACACAGTTATAGAGGCTTTGAAAACAATGAAAAAAAACAAAATTGGTTGCATGCCAGTCATCAAAAAAGATAAACTTATCGGGATTATTAGTGAGGGTGATTTCTTAAATATCACTACCAACCTTTTTACTTTTTTCAGTAATAAAAAAAGTAAAAGCTATAATCAGAAAATTTGATGTAATCAGGTTAATACCTTTAACTTCACACCTTAAATAGCCCTATTAATTATTGGGTATGATCATTAATACCATGCATAATGAATGGATAGAATTATAGATTCAGCAAGAGGTAGTAGTCCGGGACCATTGATAATTTGTGTTGGTGCGCTTCATGGCAATGAGCCAATGGGCTTAGGTGCCATTTCGAATGTATTTCAAAAGATAAAATCTCACAATATCCCGTTAAAGGGAGATTTAATAGGTATAGCCGGAAATATTCCTGCAATTGAAAAAAACACCAGATATATCGATTATGATATGAACCGGTGTTGGTATCCTGAACTAATAAAATCCATTAAAGCAGGCAGAAGACGATTGATCGAAGATCAGGAAGTTAGTGAATTATTGGAAATCATTGAAAATAATAACAATGGAAAATATTACACACAAAAGATTTTAGTAGACCTGCATTCAACCTCATCAGATAAAGGAAATTTCATTGTCGTACCTGAAGATGAAAGTGAGCATCCCACGGTAAAAGCACTACATTTGCCAGTGGTAGTTGATTTGCATACATACCTGGAAGGAACTTTATTAGCTTATGTACATCAAATGGGTTTTACTTCCTTTGCACTTGAAGGTGGTTTAATGGGTACAGACAAAGCTTTTAGCCTTCATGTATCGGGTCTGTGGGAGGTTTTGGATGCTGCAGGCGCTATATCTCATCATGACCATGAAGTGGAGGATTATTATTCCGATGTTTTACAGGAGATCTCATCAGAGTTACCAAAAAAGGTGAAAGTTATTTACAGGCATTGGGTAGAGGATGAAGATCAATTTATAATGGATGACGGTTATCATAATTTCATGGAGGTGAATAAAGGGCAGCAGTTAGCTAAAGATAAAAACGGTATCGTGTATGCGCCCTTCAGTGGATTAATTTTTATGCCACTTTACCAACACCAGGGGAATGATGGTTTTTTTATAGTAGAAGAAGTTAAAGAATCAATATTGGTTTGAGATGCCAAAGTCTTATGAATCGATAATGCAGGCCCTGGAACAGGGCAAGTATGCAACCACTTATTTTTTGCAGGGTGAAGAGCCTTTTTTTATAAACCAGGTCTCTGAATTTATAGAATCCAGTGCCCTGGATGAAGGACAAAAGAGCTTAAACCAGGTAGTGGTATATGGAAAAGAAACAGAATTGTCCACAGTCCTTACACACGCCAGAAGATTTCCCATGATGTCTGAAAAGCAGGTAGTGATTGTGAAAGAAGCCCAGGAGTTAAAAGACATTAATAAAGAATCAGGTCAAAAACTACTAGAAAGTTATATCATCAATCCATTGCCTTCGACAATTTTAGTGTTTTGCTACAAATACAAAAAGATTGATAAAAGAAAGAAACTATACAAGTCCATTGACAATTATGCCATTTTACTGGATACCAAAAAGTTATACGACAATCAAATACCTGATTGGATATTAAAGTTTGTTAAATCAAAAGGACATAAAATAACCGATAAAGCAGTTCAATTATTATCGGACAACATCGGTAACAACCTGGAAAGAATAAACAATGAGGTCAATAAGATCCTTTCAAATTTCGAAGAAACAATAACTATCAATGATGAGCTGGTGCAGTGTTATGTTGGCATCAGCAAGGATTACAACACCTTTGAATTACAGAAAGCTTTAGCAATAAAAAATATTCTTAAAGCCAATCAAATTGTTAATTATTTCGGACAAAACCCAAAAAGCCATCCCATTGTAATCACCCTTGCGACTTTATTTTCATTGTTTAATAAACTGCTGATTATTCATCAAAACAAAAGTAAAAGTGACCGGGAATTAGCAGCTATGCTTAAAATAAATCCGTATTTTTTGAAAGAATATATTGGTGCCTATAAATTATATCCATTGCCAAAGGTTATACAAAATATTTACTACATTAAAGAAGCTGATTTAAAATCAAAAGGATTTATGGGCAATATTCCAGAACGTGAAATTTTAAAAGAATTAATATTTAAAATATTGCATTAAGTAATTTATCGTTATCGTTTGGTTAGGTCATCAAATAATTATAACCGGTCTTGTAAATGTTAAATAAAAACTCGCTTTCGGTAATACTTTTATTATTTTTTAGTAATCTATTAGTTGGTCAAGACAATATATCCATTGAACGCGTAAATCAAAACCTCACTGCCGGGCTATCAAACTTTCAAAGGGAAAATTACAGTACTGCTTCTCATTATTTCAAACAGTATCTTTCAGATATGCCTGATGAGGAGATAATCGGTAGTGTAGAATATCTAAAAAATATTGCATTATTAAAAGCGGGTAGGCGAGACGGTAAGCCAACCTTGGAATCCAGCCTCAAGAAAGATCCATCGGATCCTCAGGCTAACAAGGCCTATAAAGAATTAGCCATTTATTTCACCAACCAGTCGTCATATGATGAGGCAGCATATTATTTTAATAAAGCTAAAAATGTAGATCCGTTTTTAGAACCTGAATTTTATTTTCTTAAAGGGGTTACATTTTTTAAGCGCAAGCACTTCAGTGAAGCCGAGCAAGCCTTCAAACAGATTTCAGACTTTTCAGGAGATCAGGGTTATGCAGCTAATTATTATCTGGGTTATATGGCCTACCAAAATGAAAACCTATCCGAAGCGTCCGGGTTTCTTGACATAGCCAGGAGCAATCCGGAATATTATGAAGAATCGTTAGAACTTCAAATAGCTATTTATCAAAAGGAAAAAGCCTATGATAAGATCATTATGGAGATCGGAGGTCAGCGTTTTAATAGTGATTTATTAAACAATGCCCTGGCTGATGCTTATTTTTATTCAGAAGATTATAAAAATTCAATAAGCTATTATAATGCAATAAAAAAACGCTTAAGCCACCCCCAGTACTACAAACTAGGATATAGCTATCTGAAAACAGATGACAGTAAGCAGGCCATTGAGCACTTAAAATATTCGGTGCTTTCCGAAGATACCATAGGTCAATACAGTGCTTATTTTCTGGGAAAGCTTTATCTCGAACTGGGAAATTACCCATACGCTATCACCTCATTTAGCAAGGCCACAGCGGTTAGTTACAATAAAGACATTACGAAGCAGGCACATTATCAGCTAGGAAAGGTACATTTTTTAAACGAAGATTATGAAAATGCCATAAATACATTCAACAGCTATATCGATCAATATTCCAGGGATGAAAATTTTAATGAGATCAATGAGTTAATAGGAGAAAGTTATCTTAAGACATCAAACTATGAGCGGGCAATTCGCTATATCGACCAGCTTAGTTACAAAAGTGATAATCTTAAAGAAAGTTATCAACTGTTGGCATTTAAAAAAGCTTCCCAGTTATACAACGATCGTAATTTTAGGGATGCTGTAACGTATTTCAAAAAGTCTTTAAAGTATCCAGTTGATCAGGAATTGGTTTACGCGGCCAATTATTGGCTTGGTGAAGCTTATTTCACAGGTAAGCGGTTTGATCAGGCTATTGATTATTATAATAGCGCTCGACGTTCTTCTGAATTCAATGAAAAAGCTACCTATGGATTGGCATATAGCCATTTTAACAAAAATCAATATCTTAAGGCGACTGGATATTTCTATTCATTTCTTGGTTCTTATAACGATAAA
This sequence comes from Cyclobacteriaceae bacterium, assembly GCA_051155775.1. GTDB lineage: Bacteria > Bacteroidota > Bacteroidia > Cytophagales > Cyclobacteriaceae > CAYSCZ01. Next base: position 106,191 of record DAXETV010000010.1, read on the forward strand.
AATGATGCTATTTATTTTGATGCTTTTCTGAGGTATGCCGATTGTTTATACGCATCCAAGCAATATAAAAAGGCGATCGAAGCCTATCAAAATACCATGAATATCTCATCGCGACAACAGGATTATGTAATCTTTCAAATGGGTTTGATTTATGCTTTGATGGATCAACCTGATCAGGCCTTTGACAAACTTGAAGACGTTCAATCGGGATCACCCTATTGGGATGACGCCCAATTTTATACAGGAAAAATCTTTTTTGAACAAAGCAACTACGATTTAGCCATCAATGAATTCTCAGAATTATTGTTGGAAACGCAAAATTCACCGTATGCCCCAAGGGCATATTTAAACAGAGGTATATCTTATTTTAACCAACAGCAATATGATCTGGCAGAAAATGATTACAAATTCATTTTGAATCAGTACCCAAATCATACAACTGCTAACAGTGCTTTACTGGGTTTGCAGGAATTACTAACTACCCAAAATAGGATTGATGAGCTTGATGAATACCTAACCCAGTATAAAAAACTAAATCCAGAGGATAGCTCTATTGCTGCTATTGAGTATGAGGCTGCAAGGTCTTTGTATTTTAACAGGAATTATGCCCAGGCCATAGGATCCCTGAGGTCGTTCCTTGCGCAATATCCCAATTTTAGCAATAAGGCGGAAGCATTTTATTATTTGGCTGATGCTTATTACAGGGACAATAAGCCTGAAAAAGCCATAGTATATTTTGATAGTATAAGCAACCCGGTTTACAGGTTTTATAATAGGGCAGTGACCAGAAAAGGACGTATTTTGATCGAACAAGAGCAATTTGAAAAAGCACTAAGCCAATTTAGGCTGCTTTCTGACAAGGCACGAAATACAAGGGAGTTAGCTGATGCCTATGGCGGTATGTTAGAAGTTTTCTTTAACCTTGGTCAATATGATTCCTCATTATTTTATTGTAAGCAGATATTTGATATAGAAAGTGTAAGCATTGAGACTGAGCGTAAGAGTATATACTTTATGGGCCGTAATTATATGGCAATCAATGATTTCGGGAACGCAACCGATGAATTTATAAAGCTAATAAATGGGCCTAAAGACACTTATCATAAATTGGCCAGGTACTATCTTTCTGAAATATTCTTTTTTGAGGATAAGCATAAACAATCTATAGAGTCCTTATTTGAGTTCAACAAAGCTTTCCCTGAGGACGAATATTGGTTGGGGAAGTCTTTTCTGCTCATTGCTAAAAACTATATTGAAATTAATGAAATATTTCAGGCCAGGGCAACCTTAAATTCTATCATAGAAAAATCCCCGGTACAGGAGATTACAAAAGAAGCAATGGCCATGCTGGAGAAATTAGAGCAAAAAGAGTCTGAGGTGATCAAAACAGATACCGTTCAAAAATGACCTTATTCAAATTATTATCTTTTATTGGATTGATTATCATTAGCTGTAACAGTTACGCACAGGATGATTGGGAAGCAGAAGGCCAAATTGAAGATGCCCGGTTTATCATTGAAAAGGATAAAGAAATAGTCCTTCCACTAACACGCAAACGGATTGAAATGATACCCTCAATGCCTGATACGGCAGTAAGCAAGGACTTGAAGTTTAATATAAAAGATTATAAATATTTGCCTGCTATCTCTCTTCCATCCATTAATGCAAAGGAATATAAGAGTGGTGAAGAAGATAATGCACAAAACAGAAACCATGTGGCTGTAGGAGCTGGGAACTTTTCATCAATCTTCGCAGAAGGTTTTGCATCAACAAATCCTGAAAGCCCATGGGTTGCTGATTTGAATGTTCATCATTTATCATTTGGTAGTGGGCCTGTTCAGGATGATGTTAGTGCATCTTCAAATACCAGGATAAATGGTAATGTCACTTATTCGGATGAGTCATCAGTGTTTTCAGGGGGACTGGGATATCAACTATCCAGTTATAATTTTTATGGCTTGGATGTGGTTCCCGACACGGGTGTCTTTGAACAGAACTTTGACAGGCTGGATGCCGCGTTAGGTTACAAGAAGGTGTCTGAAGGATTTGATTATGTCTTTAATGTTGGATTTAAAAATTTTAAGAATGATTTTGAGGAAAGCGAACAATGGTTTCAGGTAGGCGGTTCATTTCAGGTTTATCTCAGTGACTCTGATGTGTTAAATGCCACGCTCAAGGGAAATATCAGTACGTTAGACCAGGTCACCTCGTACAACAGAAATCAATTTTCATTAAATCCATATTATCAAAAAACAATAAGTGATTTCACATTTCGGGCGGGTCTAACCTTAGTTTCAGACAATGATACAACAGTCTCAGATGACTTATTCCTATTTCCGGATATTCAAATGGGTTATAATTTCAACTCAACCAACCGAATTCTTTTGTCCGTCAGTGGTAACAGGGCATTCAATACACTAAATGAGCTTTCAAGGCAAAATCCTTTTTTAAACATTAATCAATTCATAGCCAACACTAATAAAAATCTTCACGGGTCTGTGAAATTCCAAACTAATCTGTCTCAAAAATTAGATTTTGAAACCGGGTTTAGTCTTTCGGATTACGAAAATGGCGTTTTTTATATCAATGAGACCGATGA
>DAXETV010000011.1:0-17720 GCA_051155775.1 Cyclobacteriaceae bacterium
ATTGTAAATATAATGATAAAACTGACCAGGAAACGATAGAGTTTGCAACAGCTGCAGCTGTACTTAAAAACTCGACTCCCGGTGATGTATTGGAACTAAAAGAAAAAGATGTGATCGATCTGATTTGTAATAATCAAAAAATTCAACGATAAATTACCAAACCGATGATTTTATGGGCATATCCAATGGATTCACAAAGTAGAAAAAGAGTTACAAGCTTTGAAGAAGGAAGCTCTTCAGATTGTAAGGTTTTTGAGAATTTCAATCGTCTTAACTACATATTAATACAGGAAACGACTAATGAGACATGTAAAAAATTTCATATTTCTTCTAGGTATTATGCTTTTCTCATGCTCAGGAGATAATACATTTGACGTAGAATATGCCAGAGAAAAAGCATCAAAAGGCTGGGAAGCTGTTCCTTCTATTTTAGAGCGGATCAACCCTCCTGATTTTCCTGAAAATACAATCTATTTGAATCAATATGGTGCCATACCCGACAGCAGTACTGACAATCGGCCGATTATTCAAAAAGCCATAGAAGAATTAGCAGAACATGGAGGAGGAAGAATAGTATTCGATAGCGGACAGTACTTCTGTGATGGTCCTATCCATCTTAAGAGCAATATCAATCTACATCTCAATAAAAAAGCAAGATTATATTTCAGTAGCAACTATGAAAGCTATCTGCCTCCAGTTCTTGTAAGGTGGGAGGGTACCCTCTGCTATAATTTTTCACCACTTATCTATGGAAATCAATTGAAAAATATAGCACTGACAGGTGCAGGGGTAATTGATGCAAATGCAAGAGACTGGTCAAGAGAGTGGCGTAAATTGCAAAAACCGGAAAAAAAACGTCTGAGGAAGATGGGAAATGATGTAATACAATTGGAGCAGCGAGTTTTTGGTAATGGGTATCTTGATCTTGATGGAGATGGAAAAGATGATGGTTTCGGGACTGGCAGACTTCATTACTTACGACCTACGTTAGTAGAATTATTCGAGTGTGAAAATATATTGATAGAAGGTCTTACATTTAAAAACAGCCCTTTCTGGACTATTCATCCGGTTTTCAGTAAAAACGTTACTGTACGATTTGTTAATGTTTTTGGATCAGTTCTCAACGATGATGGGATCGACCCGGATAGTTGTGAGGATGTTTTGATAGAAAGCTGCAACATCAATACCAGGGATGATGCAATTTCCATAAAAGCCGGACGAGACCAGGATGCCTGGAACAGGCCCGGAAGTAAGAATATTGTTATACGTAACAACAGATTGAAAGCCGGGTCGAACGGCCTTTGTATTGGCTCGGAAATGTCCGGCGGAGTAGAAAATGTTTTCGCATTGAATAATTACCTTGTTGATGGTCAGCATGCGTTAAATTTTAAATGTAATTTGGATCGCGGCGGCCAGGTACAAAACATCTATATACGGAATACCACCATAGAACATTGCCAGGATGCCATGTTCATCTTTCGAATGGACTATCATGGCTATAGAGGAAACAATTTCCCGACAAAATTTAATGATTTCTACGTAGAGGGAATCAAATGCTATTCAGTTGATAAAAAACCCTTCAAGATTGTGGGCGTGGAATCAGAGCCGATCACCAGGATTTTTCTTTCGGACATTGAAGTGATGGAAAGTGGTAGCAATGAAAAGTTAGCCTATACTGAAGATATCCTGTTGGATAATGTGAAGGTAGAGGGTATTCCATTAAAACTTGATTAAAAACAATTAGTAGTAATGTTTTTGGTTATTTGAAAAGTTAGACAAATAGGACTTTCAATGTTGTCCAAAAATAACAGGCTGTCTGACGCTATTACGATTAAACACAGCAGTTCTTTAAAAAAGAATTGGTTCAAGAAGCATTAGATCAAAAATCATAATTCGCTCTTACTGTTTACGCTTATATGTTTAAAGACACAGCTCCTGGTATTGTCTTTTATTTGATACCGTTACTTATAAATATTAAATCTTGTTAATTAATAAATCTTTTTAAACCATGCGTTAGGTTTGTCGTTTTTTAGGGATTGATGTCCATGAAATTAGCTTACCTAAAAAGACGATTAAAATATATTTGGCTGTTCTTTCCTATTCAGGTGAACGGAATACTTTTTCTGCTTATGCTGGGTGTGTTGATACTGATTATCAGAGATCAATACAGCCCGGATGATTCTCTCAATCAGTCCTATTTAGAATTTTTTGCATGGTTGGGGGGGGCTTTTGTATTAATAGTGCTGGCACTTGGCTGGATTTACGCTTTAGTGTGTTATTTATACTTTCTGATAAAAAGAAATAAAACCAAGGTAAATTTAAATATTGGCCTGGAAGACGGTCAAAAAGGAGAAGTAGGTAAGATACCCACTCACTTATCCATCTCGAGGTTATGGATGCCAATATTGGGTTTTGTAAAAGCTCGTATGGTTTTTAAAGAAGACTTTTTATCCGGGCCTGTTGTCCTGAATCGGTATTCTAAGGGATGGAAAGACCTATTACCCAAAGAAGGTACAGCAAATATTTGGTTAACCGATCGAAAACAATACACTGTTAAAGGATTTTTGATCAGTTTTGAAGATTTTATGGAGTTTTTCAGGTTCTCAATGTTTATACCACACAAGAAGAGCTTTTATCTGCCCCCAGTAAAAGCTGATCTTCCGCTGGAAGAAGTGCCTCCTTCAAAATCCTATGAAGAAGCAGAGCGAATAAAAACCTCCAAACGTGTTGAAGGTGATTTCTTTAACTACAAAGATTTTGAATCGGGCGATGATGTACGAAGGATTGTTTGGAAGATATTTGCTAAAAACCATGAACTGGTGGTTCGAATACCTGAGATAATCAATCCTTTTGCTTCACATGTTTTGTTCTATGCCAGCTTTCATAATGGTATAAGACTAGCCGAGGATGGGAATTACTCCACAGGAATTCTAAACTATTACAAAGACATCGTCTATAACATCTGCCTGTCAGTTGAAAGATCAGACAGAAAGATAATGTTCCGATTGGACCAACCTGTTTTAAATGGCATAGCCGTTGAAAAAGCTGATATGCTGGCCTATCAACTGAGTTGTGCAAGATGGCAAACAGAAACCTCAATAAATGAACTTCATATACAAAATGCAGAAGCTATTGTATGCGTTTCTTCATTAACACCGGCCGAAGAACTCGGTGAATTAATCAAAAAAGGCAAAATAAATGTCTTTATTGTTAAAATTTCAAAATACCTGAATGATCAAAACTTGTTTAACTGGAGAAACCTTTTCCTGAGAAGAGATCAAAAAAACGAAATAAATAAGCTCAGCTGGTTATTTTCAAAAACCAGAAAGCAGATTCGTGAAAACGAAAAACAAATTGATGAGTTGGTGGCCGATAGAAATTTTCAGGGTCAAGTGATATGATATCAAAAAGTAATAAAGACTTATCATTGGGGTTGCTATTGATGGTGCTTCCAACCATCTTTATCTCTTTCCCACTTTTGGATTTTGTCAGTGAACATTACACACTATTGTTTCTGGACAAAAATTTATTGATTGGTCTATTTAGCGGAGGACTGGTTATAGCATATTTATTACATAGCTCAAGGCTCAGGTTTCTTATCGTTTTTAGTCTATTGCTCCTGGGTGTTTATTTGGTTTATCAATCCATAAGCGCCTTCCCTTTTACAGAGTTTGATGCTTATTATATAGCAAACAGGTTCCGGATAAATGCCGCCGTTTTTGTCGCAGGTTGGTTTACAGGGTTCGGTATAGCCAGGTGGCGTTATTTTCTTATCTTTTATGCAACACTGATAATGGGGATCACCGTCGCAACCCTCCCTTCACTTGAAGAATTGAATATAGGAAAGCTGATCTGGATTTTTGCCCCACCAATTCTATATGCATTTTATATTTTGTTCATAAAAGAACTTCTTTACAACATCAGATACCAGGCCGATACTGCCTACCACAAAGTATTCCTTAGAGCGGCCATTTTCATAGTATTAATCTTCCTGCTATTTTGGGGAGTAACGCAATTATTAGAATCAAAATTCGATGCCATTGAAGAACAACTTGCAGGAAAATCTGAAAACGAAGAAAATGATTCCCAGGGTAATTCTGATGATAGCATGCTGGACCAGAATGATGATAATTTGTTCCGGCTTAAAGATTATACTGAATTAAGACCGAGGCTACGTCAATCAAATGAATTACTTTTCTGTGCATACATTGATAACTTTTTTCCTAATAATGTCCCAAATCCACAATATATCACCTTATATCATTTGAATCAATACAATGTTGACCTTGAGCGTTTTGAGATTGATCCTGACACCTTGGTCAAAGATGTCTTCCTGCCTGATCCCACCACCATACCCAATTATTTTGTACAATATGATAGCAGCGTATTAAGAAACGACAGAATGGACATCGCTAAAAAACCCGTGACAAGTACGATGTATATCAGTGAATTGAGTCCGGATGTTTTCGTTGCCCCAAGCACTGCTTATGCCTGTCAACCCATCTCCGTAGAAGAAGAATTCAAAGACAAATACAGATTTGCATATAACGTAACCTCAGAAGTATCCACCTTAAACAGTGCTTATTTTGTTTATAACGCCAGAGAAAAGGCGATTCAGGAATTTCAGAAAGAAAGAAATGCCATCCTAAGGGAAGTAGACTTCTATGATAGCGAACCGGAAGAATTCATGGAATATTACACCAGGATGCCGGCAGGCGAAACTTACAAAGCGATAAGCAACCTCGCTGACAGTCTTACGCAAGACCAAGAAACAGCCATTGATAAAATTATTGCTATCAGGGATTACTTTCTATCCAAAGATGATAATGGGAATCCTTTGTTCACCTACACGCTGACACCGGGCTCACCAACCGACCCAAATATTCCAGATGCTTCACTGCTTCACAACTTCTTATTCAATACCCACAAAGGTTATTGCACTTATTTTGCCACAGCCTCATTATTTATGCTAAGGTCACTGGATATTCCTGTCCGTATGGCTGTAGGTTTCATGACTATTGACCGGAGCCACAATAACCCGGGATGGTATTGGTTCTATGCCGATCAGGCGCACGCCTGGACACAGGTATATTTTCCTGAGTATGGCTGGTTGGATTTTGATTTTACCATAAGCAATGAGGATGCTGAAGAAGCCCCGCAACCGGATGCAACCCCCCCTACGCCTCCCACTGACGCACCATTTGTAGGTATAGGAACCGTTCAATCCCTGGATACCGCAGAGAAATCATTAATCGTAGCGTTGGATGGATTACTTATAAACCAACAAGGTTTTGAATTAGAGGAACCAAAGGATTTTTCACTGGATGCGGTAAGAGCTAAAGTATTCGCCGGCAAAACAGATATAAAACTGGGAGAACTTGAAATTGGGGATTCAGCTGTAGTGGTTTCTTTTGAACAATCAATAAAAAATCTCAGAAGGGTAGCCCCCAACGAAACAACTGAAAATTATCTGACAATACTCCCCGCACCGGTCATCATTGACGAAATACATACCGGAGAAAAGGAGGAAGTGGTCGAAGAAGAAAAAGAAGAAGAAGGGGTCAATATTGCCGACTCAATTGACAATTACACCACCTATCTTATATACCTTATTATTTTTATCCTGTTATTGCTGCTAATAAGTCCATATTTACACCATCTGGTGCTTTTGAACAGGATAAAAGCTGCCAGTAGCCTCTCAGGGAAATCGGTCGCTATTTTTCAGCATGCCCATTTATTACTAAATCAAATGGGACTTGGCAGAGGCAATTCAACACCCATGAACTATGCCACGCAGATCGTTGATCCCAGGTTTGGAACTAATCTTCAATCCTTCATCGAATCTTACTTAAAACTCAAATATGGAAAAGAAGACCTTTCAGATGATGAAAAAGCTGCAATAAAAGGTTTTTATCCTAATTTTAACAGGGACATACTAAAGAAATTTAAAACCAAAGATAAGTTCCTGAACTTTCTGAAGTTCAATCGATGGTTCTACTACCTTGCAAATCTTAACCTTAAGAAATAATGGAAACACCTGAAAATACTGACACTTCGATACAAGAAATAACAGCCTTTGATAGTGGCGCAAAAATCGATGCATTATTAAGTAATATTGAAAGGGTAATAAAAGGTCATCATAAGCAGCTCAAGCAAGTAGTTACCTGTCTTATCGCCAGAGGCCATATATTACTTGAAGATAACCCGGGTTCAGGTAAAACTGTTATGGCTAAGACCCTTGCCACCTCCATCGCCAGTCAGAAAAGCACAGAAGGAGGCCATGCCAGTTTCAAGCGCATACAATTCACGCCTGACCTCCTACCGATGGACCTCATTGGTACGCACATATTTGATGAGCAAAAAAAGGATTTCATCTTCAAGCACGGCCCATTATTTACTAATGTACTGCTGGCGGATGAGATAAACCGGGCTTCTCCAAAAGTGCAGTCAGCACTGCTTGAGTGTATGGCGGAAAATCAGATCTCAGCGGGTGATGAAACCTATACACTGGAAAAACCATTTTTCGTTATCGCTACCCAAAACCCAATTGAAATGGAGGGTACCTATCCCCTGCCAACAGCTCAGTTGGATCGATTTTATATGAAGATAAACTTTGGTTATGTGGATGAGGAAGTGGAGCTGAACATTTACAAACAACACCTCGATATTTTAAATTACACTGAAAACATAGAACCGGTTATCGATTTACCAGATGTCCTGGAGCTACAAAAAGCAGCAGAAGGTGTTTATGTTCATGAAGAAATCATTAAGAGTGTCAATAAAATAATCAGAGGTACACGGGAACATCAGGGTATATCCCTGGGCGCATCAGTAAGAAGTGGTATTACATTGCTCAAATGCCTGAAAGCTTATGCGCTGATGAGCAAAAGAAGTTATGTGGTAGAAGATGATATTTCAAATCTTGCAAAACCGGTACTCAATCATAGATTGATCTATAGAAATAAATCCGCCGAGAAAGACGCCCTTGATTCCATTGTTAAATCAGAAATCAAACGATTAGCAAAGCTTAATCTCATGAGCAGTGATAAAGCATAAGATAGCCTTAATTCTTTTATTTTTTTTATCCGCCATTTATTCCTGGGGTCAACGAATTGAAATAGACCGACTGGAAAGGGACTTTCGAGGATCATTTAAAGATCGGGAAGCTTATGAGTTATCTCAAAAATTCCTTCAGATTGACAGCACCTATTACACAGGTCATTATTTCGAAGGACTTTACCGGTATTTCAGGGCAAGCGATAAATTGGGATACCAACAAGCTATTAAGCCCATTAAAAAATCCATTTATTACCTGGAAAAAGATTTCTACAGACAATTAAGAAGGTCTACTAACCTATCGGTCTACATCAATACTTACCAATACCAACGTAAGTATGCGGTGCTTATTGATTTATTAGAGAAATGCTACCAATATACCGCACAACCGGAAAAAGCTATTGAAACGGTCCGGAAGCTCATAAAAAAAGATTTTGTTTTCAACTTCGGTGTACAACCCTATGCAACATTATCCTGGATATACCATCGCAACCGTACCTACAGCCCGGAAAAATATCCCTTTCTAAAGTCTACGATAATGGATAATGTGCTGACAGCTTCTAAATATGCGGATTCAATCTTAATCACCAACAGAAAAAATAAAAGATATGTCAGTCAATGGTTTTCAAATTATGCAGATGGGCCTGAAGGCAGTTACTATCATTTTAAAGACATTATTTACTCCTACCTTTTGAAAGTTGATTCTGCAGAATACTGTGCCTCTCAATTAGAACGGCTTAACAGGCTCTCAAAAAACAATTATGGCAACCTGCAATTCATTCAGGCCAACTATAAAAAGGCAGAGCGGTACTACGACATGGCCAGAAATGAAGATGGCTACCGGTACAAGAGCACTAAGGAGTTCGATTATATGCAGTCGGTGATCAAAATTTTTTCCAACGAATTGGAAGAAGCAAGAAACATAGTTGCTAACTCCATTGATTTGCTTGGCCCAACGCCGGGGTTTGGATGGAACAACATCGCCATGGCCAGGGCTAATTATTATTCTGGTGATCTTGAAGCGACCAGGGAGTATGCCAGTAAGGCTTCTGAGTTCAAGGAAGTACACATCAACTCCACCTGGGGGAAGCTTCAGTACGATAGAAACACCCTGTTATTCGAGTATTTATATCACAAGCAAAAGATCAATGAAATAAAATTCCTGAACACGGGTTATTGGTACGATCTAAGCGATCTCAAAGATCTTGTTTATCATTATTTCAAAAAAGAAAATGCCCACCTGATACTCACCAGTGATCTATCTGCTAACCCTGAAAGATTCCTGGTTTTATACAATATTTTTTCATCGGAGAATACTCTGTTTTTTGATGAGATATGGGAAGTTATCAAAAACTTCAATGCTGATTATTTTATCGATCTTTTTACCGAGAAAAGAGCCAAAGACCGCAGGCCGGGGATTATTAAATATTATGATTACTACATCGCTAAATTTCACCTGGAAGATGGAAATTATGACCTGGCAGTTTCTAGCTTCCAGAACATATTAGAAGATCCAACACTTGAGCCCGAATATGAGAAATTGTTGTTAGGAAGGGTTTATGAAGGCCTGGCAATAGCCTTTGAAAGACTTGATATGAGTGAAGAATCCAACAATTTCAAATTAAAATTCTATGAAACCTATCCTCAAATTGTTCCATTTTCATCCCTGAATATGGATTTTAATTTAGTAATTGAAAATAAAAGCCTTTCAGATGGGCAAGAAAAAATAGTAGATAAAATCAAGAATTCAGCGGTCAACTGGAGCAGTTCGCTCAACAATGACTGGCCTACATTATATCTTCAATTTGTTAATGGTACCGATGAGATAAACTATACGGTTGAAGCAAATGCTCAGAAGAAATTTGAAGGCAAATTGGTATTCGAGGAAAACGACAGCCGGTTCAAACAACTCCTTTATAAAGCGTTTGGTATCACACTGGAATCTAATCGCAATCTAAATCAATCTTAGATTGACTATCATTATTAGGAAAGCAGTTGCCGCTTAGTACAGCTTCAGGTAAATAGCGTTCGAGATAAGGATCATGCAATCCTTCTTCAAGGAAAGCTGTTAGATCATTAATCTCCTGCTCCGTAAGGTTTAATGGCGCAAAGAATTCTGATAATTGGTTATCCGGAACAATAGGGTTTTGTTTTTGTGCATCATTAAAATATTCCACAACCGCTCTCAGATTGTTAAATGTCCCACCATGTCCAAGGAAACCCGCATCCTTCAGGTTGTATAGCTGCGGCACTTTAAACTTATAATAGTCATCAGGATTTTTGGTAAAGCCTCCCCTTCCCAAAGGTGCTTCTTCATGATCTTCCTGAAATATTTCCGGTCCTGTCAAATCGCCCATGCCTACGGCAGAAAATTGCATGGAATTTAATGCCGGTCCGGCGTGGCAATTATCACAGGCTGCTTTATCAAAAAATAAAATAGCCCCTCTTTTTTGTTGATTTGTTAAAGCCTGTAAATTACCGCTTAACCATTCCTGGAAAGGTGCCTGATTGGAAATTAAAGTTCGGACATAGGTTGCAATGGCTAATCCAGCATATTCCCTGGTTGTTAGTTGTGCATCTGATACCCCGGGGAAGGCGTTCCTAAAATAATGCATATATCCCATATCCTTCATAAACTCTTCTTTAATATCCATCCTGTGGAATTCAAGACCGGCAATAGCTTGCGACTCCATACCCTGGTAGCCCAGGTGGTTCACTACTATCAGATCAACCCAATTGGCTTCTGTACCCTCATTTAGCCCACCTGCACCGAACTGACCATTCCATAAAAGATTTTCTTGGTAAGCAACATTTAATGTTGACGGTACTTTAATCGGTTGAACATCAAGGCTATCTTCAGGATAAACATTGTTCTTTTCCCTTGACTCTCCGTTTAAACCAAATCCTACACCACCATCGGCGATACCCTGTCTTCTTCCGGGTTGAAAAGCAGAAGCAGGATTATGACAGCTAGCACAGGAGTAAGTACCAACCCCTTCTGCATACTTAGCATCGATAGCAAGACCTGTTTCATGAAATAACATCCTGCCTAAAACAACCTTTTCTTCAGTTATAGGATTATTAGGATCCTGAGGTATTTTGCTCCATTCATTCTCTCGGGGTAGTATAAATCCTTCTTTACCATTTATCGGATCTGACTCCAATAAAAGATCATTTAATCTTTGATCCAATTGATTTAAGGGATTAACCGGATTTTCATCTTCATCAGAACATGAAAATATTAAGATAGAAAAGATGATTAATATCCACGTGTTTGATTTCATTAATGAAAACTATGTAATTGGAAAGTTATATAATTATGCCAAAAAATTGTACTAACATTAGGATAATAACTAATAATTTAACCCATATGACGACATGATTTTTATTGGCCTCATCTAATTATACCTGGCTTTCAAGTCACTTACGAGGGATTTCATCTCTGGTGACAAATAAGCATATTCACTGAAAGCTTCAACCATGTAAGATGGAATTTCTTCTCCATTGGCAATCTTTCTTCGAAGGTCTTTTATCAATTCCTGCAGGTCAGCGAGCTTCTCTATTTCCAACTTACCTGCTTCCCTGTTGATATCCGATAATATATCATGCACCGATCGCCTAACCTGAATCATCGGGGCCGATTCTTCACCATTCTTTCGTGTCCTGCTGGAAAGTAGCTCGTCTTTTATTTCCATACCACTACCCTTGCAATCATTGTAATCAATCACGATTTTCTGTAATTCGTTAAAATTGTATTTCTTATTGTTGGCATTTTCCTTTATGGCATTACAATCAGATAAAAACTTACTTATCTGATTATTGAATAGTATCAAAGATATATCTAAACCTTCTCCATTCTTTTTGTACAGATAATCTTGGGAATAATAAGACTGGTCCCTCGGGCGATATTTATAGTATGATAAATATCCTTCGATTACAGGTTTCATGAAATAATAGCCACTTGCATGTCGCACTGTTTTGAAGGTCTCCCCTTCATGGATGATGCTTAACACTTCATTCGCTTTATACAATTTTCTTTTATTCTTTTTACCTTTTTTATATTTAATAGACACCTCATCAACGGGCCCATCAGGCAGGGATATTCTTACTCTTCCGTAAAGCGTATCATACTTAGTGGTAATTATCCTGTCAGTCTGCGCCACGATAGACAAGCTGACGCAAGTAAATATTATCGATACGTATGCCTTGATCATAGCACTATAAAACCTAAATGTTTTAGTCTTTTGATTTATTTATTAATTGTTCAACAATCTCCGGGTTTAGTAAGGTTGAAGTATCTCCAAGGTTGGAGACTTCTCCGGAGGCAATTTTTCTTAGAATCCTTCTCATGATCTTACCAGAGCGCGTTTTTGGTAAGCCGGGAACAAACTGAATTGCATCTGGTTTGGCTATCGGCCCAATTATTTTTTTAACGGTTTCAATGATTTCTGAGGAAAGGTTAGCTTCGGATCGATGTGACATATCAGCTATTACATAAGCATAAATCCCCTGTCCTTTAATATCATGTGGAAATCCAACCACCGCTGATTCCACCACTAATGGATGTTCATTGATGGCGTTTTCCACTTCTGCCGTGCCCATTCTATGTCCGGAAACATTGATTACATCATCAACCCTACCCAAAATCCGGTAATAACCATCATGATCCCTTTTTACGCCATCACCTGTAAAATAAAGATTTTTAAATGAGGTAAAATAAGTAGTCCTGCAGCGTTCATGATCCCCATAAGTTGTCCTTAACATGCTTGGCCAGGGAAACTTAATGCATAGATTGCCTTCTACTCCATTACCTTTTAACTCATTGCCCTGATTATCAACAATTACCGGCTGGATTCCCGGCAACGGTAAGGTGGCAAAAGCCGGTTTATTAGGCACGACGCCTGCTATTGGCGATATCAGGATTCCCCCGGTCTCTGTCTGCCACCAGGTATCGACAATGGGGCATTTATTCTTACCAACATGATCATGGTACCAGTGCCATGCTTCCTCATTAATGGGTTCCCCTACGGAGCCTATAACTTTAAGGGAATTGAGGTCATAGGGCTCCAGTGGCTCCAATCCAAAAGCTTGTAGGGCCCTGATCGCGGTTGGCGCTGTATAAAACTGATTGACTTTGTATTTATCAATAATTTCCCAAAACCGTCCTGCGTCAGGATAGGTTGGCACACCTTCAAACATTAAAGTTGTTGCTCCGGCAAGTAATGGCCCATAAACGATGTAGGAATGCCCGGTGATCCAACCAACATCAGCTGTACACCAATAAATATCACCCTGGCTATATTGAAACACATTTTGAAAGCTATATTGGGCGTATACCATATAACCACCGCAGGTGTGAACCACGCCTTTTGGCTTACCGGTTGAGCCCGATGTGTAAAGGATAAACAACATATCCTCAGCGTCCATTTCCTCAGCTTTATTATCCTTGCTCACTACTTTGATAGCATCTGACCACCAAATATCACGATCAGGGTGCATGGTAAAATCATCCCCTGATAATTTACCATTAGTCCGATTATAGACGATTACTTTCTCAATAGAAGAAGATTTTTCAAGCGCTTCATCTACAACTTTCTTGACTGGAATCACTTTATCACCTCTAAAGTTGCCATCTGAAGTCAAAATCATTTTAGCTTCACAGTCATTTATCCGGTCGGCAAGCGAAGTGGAAGAAAATCCAGCAAACACCACTGAATGTATGGCGCCAATCCTTGCGCAAGCAAGCATGGCCACTGCTGTTTCCGGAAGCATTGGCATGTAGATAATCACCCGGTCCCCTTTGTTAACGCCCTGCTTTTTCAAAGCATTGGCGAATTGACAAGTCATCTCATAAAGCTCCTTTAGGGTTATGATCTTATGTTCCTCTGAAGGATCATTGGGTTCCCAGATTATCGCCGGATGGTCACCTTTGGTAAATAAATACCGCTCAAAAATATTTTCAGTAATATTCAGCTTACCATTGACAAACCATTGAACATTTGGCTCCTCAAAATTCCAATTCAGGACGTTGTCCCACTTTTTTCTCCAATAAAACGTCTCTCCTATGCGTGACCAAAATTCTTCGGGATGTTGTATACTTTTTTGATATTCGTGGATATACCCACCAAGTGTTTGTATTTTATCGATCATATTTAAAAACGATTAATGTAGGGTTCTAATTTACTTTTAATGTGATAAAATACCATAAAAATGGGATTATACCATCTATCATGTTACTGAATTTGTTTTAAAGCAGCTTTTACTTCTTTTACGGGAAGCTTACAGGATTTATTTTGACATACATAGATAAGTGTACTGCCCTCAACTTTTTTATTTTTAAGTAGTTCCAGGCTTCCTTCATCCCTTCCTCCCATTAATAAAATGTTGGGAAGATAAGCACTTGCAAGTTCTGCTCTCTTGTTTTCAAAGGCATCACCTACTATGGCCACTTCGTAAAATTCATTTAAATGCAAATTGTACAACCGAGCCCAATAGGTATAAAACGCGGGATCATTCAGCGCATCATCTTTCATTACCCGAACCATATTTTTTGATAACTCAATCTGGTCGGGATCATATAAATAATGACCTAACAGAAACAATGATTTGCTCATCGCAGCATTAGAAGAAGGAATCACATGATCGACCAGCTGTCTTCTTCTTGCGATCAGTTCATCACTATAATCTGCTGCATAAAAGAAGGTTTTACTGGCAGGATCAAAAAAATGATCCAAGGCATAATTTTTTAGCTGGTCGGCTTTTTTGAGCCAATTTTCATTAAAAGTATTTTCATACATCTTAATGTAAGATAAAATAGTGAATGCATAATCATCTAAAAAACCAGGTACTGAACGCTGATCTTCTTTCCAACTTCTATACAATCCATCATTTTCATATTGCTGTTTTTCTATGAACTCAAGAACTAGTTTGGCTCTGTTGAGATATTTGTTCTCATTAAAAGCTTCATAGGCATCCATCAAACCGATAGCCGTTAACGCATTCCATGAAGTGAGAATTTTATTATCCAGTGAAGGTTTAATCCGCTTGTCCCGTTCCTGCTTTAATTTTTCTTTTCCTGTCTGAATGATGCGCTTAACTTCATCCGCAGGTAGATCAAATTTCGCAGACACCTCTTCTTCTGTGAATTTTCGGTTCAGAATATTTTTTCCCTCAAAATTACCATCGTCGGTAATACCATAATAGTGCATTATCACTTCTGAATCGATAATTTCATTTATTTCTTCCCCCGACCAAACATAAAATTTTCCTTCTTCACCTTCACTATCCGCGTTTAATGAGGAATAATAACCGCCTGAAGGATCTGAGAATTCTTTCTCTAAGAAATTAAATGTCTCCTCTATAACCTCCCGATATCTATTATTTCCAGTTATTTTAAAAGCATTGCTGTACGAGCTCATTAGTTGAGCATTATCATAAAGCATTTTCTCAAAATGCGGTACTAACCAATCTTCATCTGTTGAATATCTGGCAAATCCACCACCTAAATGGTCATAAATTCCTCCGGCAGCCATCTTATCCAATGTTAAGATATAAGTTTCCATCGCATCCTGATTAGATTGCATGTAAGCATATTCCGATAAATAATTTAGCAAACCAGGAAGTGGAAATTTCGGGGCACCCTTTTTCCCACCTTTCTTCCTATCCATTTTTTCCAGCACTTTTGAAATCATTTGTTCGGATTCATCCTTTGTAAACTCCGATTCCTCGAAAGATAAATATTGATCATCCAACTGATTAAGCCCCTCGGTCAGTTTTTCTGCCTGTTCGGTTAGCTTTTCCGGCTCCTCCAGTTTCAAACGCTGAAAATAATTCAATAGCTTGAGCCAGTTTTCTTTCGGAAAATAAGTTGCTGCAAATATTGGTTTGCCATCAGGAAGGGCTATTGCATTCAATGGCCATCCCCCATTTCCACTGGTCAAATGAGCGGCATCCATATATATTTGATCTATATCTGGCCGCTCTTCACGGTCAACCTTAATGGCCACATAGTTTGCATTCATCTCGGCTGCAACGGTGGAATCAGAGAATGATTCTTCTTCCATTACATGGCACCAATGACAAGCCGAATAACCAATACTGATGATCATTAGCTTATCTTCTTCTTTTGCTTTTTTCATGGCCTCTTCCCCCCAGGGATACCAATCGACCGGGTTGTGGGCATGTTGTAAAAGATATGGACTGGATTCATTGATCAGCTTATTGGTTGGTTCGCCAGCTGATTGATCTTGTGAGTCACAACTAAAAAATACTATCCCCAGTAGTAACCAATAGAAAATACATTTCATTGTGTAAATCAAGTTTATTTGATAACTAAATAAAAACTAATTATTTTAGTATTTAGCTATTAAATTTAGTATATATGTATAATGAATGAATACCTGAATGGGAAAGGGGCACAAATTGCCCCCGGGAATCCATACCATAAACACTATTATGTTGCGGAACACTACGAAGGAATCGACGAAGTGGTAAACCATGACAAAAAAGTGGAATACAGGTTGGAAAATGCCAAAAAAATTGTGAATAAAGTTGATAGTCCCGATTTAAATATCATGTTGTCGGCAAATCCATATCAGGGTTGTTCACATGGATGTACCTATTGTTATGCCAGACGCTCTCATGAATATTGGGGTTACAATGCCGGCTTGGATTTTGAAACTAAAATAATGGTCAAGCAAAATGCACCAACATTACTTTCACAGTATTTAAAGAAAGTGAAGGAAGTAATACCGATTGCGGTTTCAGGCAATACGGATTGCTATCAGCCCGGTGAACAAAAATTCCAGCTTACACGGAAAATGCTGGAAGTATTTTTGAAATATAACTATCCTGTAGGCATAATCACTAAAAACACATTGATTTTAAGGGACTCAGACATACTTAAGCGATTGGCAAAAAATAGATTAGTGCACGTTTATTTTTCCATCACCTCACTGGATGAGCAATTAAGAAGATTAATGGAACCCAGGACAGCAACTGCCTGCAAAAAGTTTAACGCCATTCATAAGCTTACACAATTAGGTGTCCCCTGTGGTGTGATGACTGCACCGATTATTCCCGGTCTAAATCAACATGAAATACCTGAATTGGTCAAAAAAGCATCAGAAAGCGGGGCTTGCTATGTTGGCTACACCGTTGTTCGCCTGAATGGGACCATTAAGGAGATATTTTTTGATTGGCTTGAAAAGAACTTTCCTGACAGATATAAAAAAGTTTACAATCAGGTTTCTGCTCTACATGGTGGTAAGGTAAATGACACTAATTGGGGGAGAAGATTATCAGGCGAGGGTAAATACGGTGAAATCATCAAATCACTTTTTAATCAATCAGTCAAAAAATATATGACCGGGAGGACAATGCCCGCCTACAACCTCAACCTTTTTTCACCGGATAATCAATTGCAACTATTCTAAAAGTCTTAGTATTTTATTTAGAAGTTTATCACTTTTTATAATCTGGTATCCTTCTGTTTCAGACTTTAAATAAATCCCATTTTTTGAGGGTCTTTTTATTATTTCATCATCCAAATTATGATAGAGTAATCCAAAAACTTCTTTCAGTGTACTCCATGGTATAGGAATCGACTTACCGCTTTTCTTTTCCATAATATTTGCCGCTTTATTGGCAAAAGATGCCTCTAATTCAAGATTCAATGCCTTATTTCGAAGTATATAGAGTTCTATACTCAGTGGACGTTCTTTATGCGCTGTTTCATAAATGGCCTGGATCAATTCCTGAAGGAAATAATCCCATGCACGAACATTATTTGGATATCCTTTTTCCTGATCTTTTTCGATAACCAACTCAAAAGACAGATCATCCTCTGCTTCTTCAGAGGACAGATGAGTATTTCTTAGCAATGCGATTAACTCATCTTTCCAGGTGTTAGCCAATACCCCTGACCATTTAAAATCATCATTAAGGGTAAATCCCTCTTCGAATATTTCTTCATCATCCAGGTCATCCCTGTTTGTATATTCAATAATAAAATCAACTACTAGCTGTTTATGTAATGCACTCTTCAATTCATAGTAAAATGAAAAAGGTGGCGGCAGCCCTACCGTTTGATAATAAAAACTAACTTTCATTTACTCTGGAGAGGATCTTTTTTCGGTCTAATTTACCGGATTCCGTGAAATCAAAATAATCGAGGAATAACACAGCCTTTGGGAGTTGATATTTGTTAAGACCGGAATCGATTAAATATTGATTAATATTTCTCAGGTCAAAAACATTTGAGGATTCTTTTGTGGCAATGAGGGTTACCTTCTCTCCAAATTGCTCATCCTTAATTCCTCCCACTATAAAATCTAAAGCTATTTGACTGCCCAAATAATCATATAGCAAAGCTTCTATCATTTCCGGATTAATTTTGATTCCACCGGAATTAATGATGAAATCTTTCCTGCCAAGCCACTTGAATTTATTTTTTTCTATGTGCACCACATCATTAGTTTTTAACCATTGATTGTTCGTTACGCCTCCCATAATTTCCAAACAACCATCAGTCGATTGTTTGATTCCAATAGCTGGAAATACCTCATACCAATCAGATAAAGGTCCTTTTAGTGCCCTTAATGCGATATGGCTCGCTGTCTCAGTCATGCCATAAGAATGAAATACATTGCAGTCCAGATTTCTAA
>DAXETV010000012.1:0-96630 GCA_051155775.1 Cyclobacteriaceae bacterium
TGATCGAATCGAAAGTTGGTAATAGAATAACCCGCCAGGGATTATGGTGGGATACGAGGATTAGTTGATGTTCAATTGATAAGTTAAAAACTTAGTGATTTAGGAATCCTCGTTGCAAACGAGGACTAGATGAGTGCTTTATTGAGCCGTTCAATCCAGTTAGTAGTATAAATCATCCGACGAATCCGGTAGTCAAAGTGAAGGTAGGTGAACACCGACTCCAGATCTGTTCGTTATGCAGTTGCTTTCAGTTTTGGATAGGTTTTGCTCCATTTCTCCAGTAAGTTCACCAATCGGTCTATGGCCGCTTCGAGATTACTCCCCAAATCAATGCCTCCATTTTCCTTTCAATTCCGCCAGCTTGTCCTGTAGCACAACATCGTTTTCTGGTGCTGGCTTATTTGATTTTCGCTTTTGAATGGTCTCAGGGATTTCTTCTTTCATAGACAATGATATACGCTTTCTGGGTACATCTACCTCCAATACCCTTACCTGAACTTTTTGTCCTAGCTTAACCACCTGGGTAGGATCAGAAACAAATGAATGGGTGAGATGACTGATGTGAACCAGGCCATCCTGATGAACCCCCACATCTACGAAAGCGCCAAACTTAGTGATATTGGTAATAACACCGGGTAGACTCATGCCTTCTCGTAAATCTTTAATCTCATTTACCCCTTCTTTAAACCGGATCTCCTCAAACCGGGCTCTCGGGTCACGTCCCGGCTTATCGAGTTCCTGAACGATATCTTTAAGCGTAGGTAATCCAACATTATCGGAAATGTATTGCTTTAAGTCTATCTGCTTTCTGAGGTCAGACCGGCTCATGAGTACCTGCACAGAAGTTTGTAAATCCTTAGCCATTTTACCAACCGTTTCATAGCGTTCCGGATGGACTGCACTGGCGTCTAAAGGATTCTCTGCATTTCTTATCCTTAAAAAGCCGGCGGATTGCTCAAATGCTTTAGTCCCCAGCCGTGGTACTTTTTTTAGGGACAGCCTGTTATTGAAAGGCCCGTGTTCATTTCGATGATCGACAATATTCTGGGCTAGCTGTGGCCCAAGGCCTGATACATAGGTAAGTAATTGCTTGCTAGCTGTATTGAGGTCCACCCCGACTTTATTTACACAGTTCATTACCACATCATCCAAAGATTTTTTCAGTTCCTTTTGATCAACATCATGCTGATACTGACCTACACCTATGGATTTAGCATCAATTTTTACTAACTCAGCCAGGGGGTCCATCATCCGCCTACCGATAGAGACAGCGCCTCGAACTGTAACGTCTTCATTGGGGAATTCTGCTCTTGCAACCTCCGAAGCTGAATAGATGGAAGCACCACGCTCATTGACCATGGCAATAATTATATCACCCGGCAGTACTATTTTTCTAACAAACTGTTCCGTTTCCCTGCTGGCTGTACCATTGCCGATGGCAATGGCTGCTAATTTATGTTTTTCTACTAAATGTCTTAGTGTTTCACTCGCTGTCAGCGTATCACACTGTGGTTCATTGGGGTAAATGGTATTGTATTCGAGAAGTTTACCCTGAGGATCCAGGCACGCAACTTTGCATCCGGTGCGAAACCCGGGGTCAATAGCCATAACACTTTTTTGACCAAGTGGAGCTCCCATTAACAATTGTTTCAGGTTCTCTGCAAACACCTGAATGGCCTCCCGGTCTGCTTTCTGCTTACTTTCCAGACGAGCTTCGGTTTCTATGCTTATTTTCATCAAACGTTTATAACTGTCTTTGATGGCAGTCTTAACATGCTGGGACGCTTTATTGGATGATTTAATGAATAGTTTTTCAATGATGGCCACTGCTTCGTCCTCATCCGGGGCAATATCCATACTTAAAAACCCATCTTTCTCACCCCGGCGAATGGCTAAAAGCCGGTGGGAAGGTATCTTATGTATGGACTCGCTCCAATTAAAATAATCCTTATACTTAGCCGCTTCATTGACGCCTTGTTTGGATTTCAGAACTTTGGATGTGACCATACCTTTTTTGATAAACAATTCCCGAATTTTCTGGCGGGTTTCTGCATGCTCGTTCACAATCTCTGCAATAATGTCCCTGGCCCCCTTAAGTGCCTGCTCTTTCGATTCAACACCTTTCTCAAGATGCATGAAGTGAGCGGCCTCCTCCAGAGGATCAAAATTCTTTTGTTCCAATATTTTCATTGCCAGAGGTTCCAATCCTTTTTCCCTGGCTATACTGGCTTTTGTTTTTCTTTTAGGTTTATATGGAAGATAAAGGTCTTCCAATCGACTCATATTTTCAGCAGAATTTATTTTATGCTCAAGCTCAGGCGTTAGCTTGCCCTGCTCCTTTATGGACTTCAGGATAGTATCTCGCCGATCATCCAAATCCTTTAATTGCTGGATGCGGTCACGAATAGTGGTTACCTGCACATCGTCCAGGCTTCCTGTTACTTCTTTGCGATACCGGGATATGAATGGCACCGTGGCTCCGCCATCTATAAGATGAATGGTAGCCCCAACCTGCCTGGGGGTAATGGATAATTCTCTTGCTATGGTTTCTTCGTGCTGCATTCCTGGTATACTTTTAAACTTGCTGTTCCTTTTTTTGTCAAAATTTTATAAAAAACCCGGATCATAATCATAACGGGGTGATTAATTGTAATCAACCAAAACCGAATCAGTCAAAATCAGAAAAACGACTAAAGCAATTAATGTGAAAGACTGATAAATGGTATGAGCATTATAATCTTTGATGTTAAATAAAATAAATGCCAGCTGGATTGCAATGATGATAAGCTTAGGAATTTGATCCAACAATTGCAAATCTGAAAAATAGAGATCATGCAATATACTTACCGTTATGATTAGTGTAGAGATCGAAAATAGCCATTTCCACTGATCCATGTAATATTCATGAAGGTCTTCTTCATGCTCCCGCAATCCTGTCGGGAAAAGCATGCGCGCCAAAATAAATAACAGCGTGGGGTATAGTAGTAGGAACATAACGTCAAACAATGACCAAGCCTCAACCTGGGTAGCGTAGTGATAATTGATAAACCACTCCTGAATGAGGCTAAGAAAAGTATTGACAGACATAATTATCAATGGCCAACTTATTTTAATGTGACTAAGGTGGGATATAATATCAGCCAGACCACTTAGTATTTGTGCGATCCCAAGCCCTGAGATTAAAGAGGTTATTACCACTACATATTCAAATGGATCCATAAAATATTTGGGGAGTCATGGATGTTCGATCCGCCTGGTGATTTATCGCTATCAATATAATAAAAAAGCGATTACTGGTGTATTTTCATTAATAACTCATATCATCCATTTTCACCTTCCCTTTAAAAGTCCAAAACACAAAACCGGTATAGATGGCAACCAGTGGTGTTCCGATAGCAGCAATTGTCAGCATTATCCCCAGGGATTTTTCCGAGGCACTAGGTAAATCTCAATTAGCTGGATTATTCGCCAGGTATTTGTTTTTCACATGAAGCAGTGCCCTGAGCGAGTCCTGGTTATTGGCGACGAGTATCACTGTCCCTCTGGATGTTTCAACTTTTGCCAGGTCTTTGGTATCATACTTCAGAAAAATTCCGCTTTCTGCGAAAGGTACCGGAGTAAAATTACCTTTACCATCACCTTTCAGTAATTTTCCATAGCCCCCATCATTTCGGGGTGTTTCCACTTCTGCGCCATAAAGATTTCCGGCAGCAAAAATGTCTAAGTGCCCATCACTATTAAAATCATCCGTTACAATACCATTTACCGAGGATACTTGTACCTGGTTTGGAAGGTCCTTAATCTTAAATGATTCATCCCCCTGATTTTCAATATAACTAGAGGCAAAGGTCCAGGCTTTTTTATGATAAGCTTGTTCCAAATCACCTTCGCTGTACACTTCTTCAAGCGTGGCTTCAGCAAAAGAGTTATAATTTGGGAACTTAACACTTATAGCGGGTATCTGCTCTGAAGAGCATTGTCTTCCTCTTAGCGGGTATTTGGTTCCATCCTGATAATAACTCAGCACAATATCCAACTGTCCATTACCATCAAAATCTTTGGCATAAACATCAAAGGATTTTTCTTCCGAAGCCTGGTACTTGTAATTTTCACCAAGGTTACCAGCTACAATGTCTTCATCACCATCTTTATCAAAATCCGCAGCCGCTACGCTATACCACCATCCGGTAGACTTTTCAAAACCATAATCGCTGGTTCTGTCAGTGAAATTGCCTCCATTATTTTCTAGAAAAGTGATGGGTAACCACTCGCCTACAATCACCAGATCCACTAAATCATCCTGGTTAAAGTCTGTCCAAACTGCATCGGTAACTAATCCGGCAGCCTCAAGATAAGGGGCAACCTCTTTGGTTACATCCGTAAAACTTACTGAGGCATCAGTATCGTTTCTTAAAATATAACTTTTAGCGGGCAATGGGTATCTCTTTGGAACAATCTTTCCGCCCACAAACAGATCCAGGTCACCATCATCATCAAAATCTGCTGCTTTTACCCTGGAACCACTACCTGTGATCATTGGAAGGGCTTCTTTAGAGCGGGTAAGCTTACCACTTCCATCATTTATGTATAATCTATCAAGCAATAAGGCTGAACCATTTTTGTTCTCATTCCCTCCGCTTACAACATAGAGATCTAAATCTTCATCGGCATCGGCATCAAAAAATAATGCCCCTATATCTTCATAAAGTGCATCTTGCTTACCGGGGTAATAATCGGAACGCTGAAAGGATCCATCGGAATTTTGCTTGAATAATGCCCCCGAATACCCTTTGGCCCCGCCTACAAAGAAATCATCCAATCCATCACCATCTACATCACCAACTGCCAGGCCCGGACCGTTTTTTGAATACATGTGAGGTAAAAGAACTTCATCTGCAAAGTCATTGTAAGGATTTTCAAAATGGAGATAATCGATCCCTAAATCATTTGTTTTGTCCTCAAATAAATAATTCTGAACCAGCGCAGATTCCTCATCAACAGATCGTGCATTTTTGTAATTAACCTTTAAAAGCTGATTGGCAGACATATTTTCCAGGACCTGCTGCTTGCCATCACCCCACGTAACAACAATTTTCTCCACCCTTTCAGCGTTCCCAACACCAAAATGAACCATCGGTTCCACACTTGATTGGAATCCCCGGGTAAGAAAATGTTCGAATAACTGATAATCATCCTGGTTGAACAATTCCACTTTTGTACCCAGGCCCAACGGGTTGTTATTCGGGCCTTTCAGATCAATCCGCAGATAATTACCTAATCCATATTCCCTGCCCATGTTTTTATAAACAATGGATGGATCGTCAATATTATTTATAATCACTTCCAGGTCACCATCGTTATCAAGGTCTGCATAGGCAGCGCCGTTGGTATAACCTTCATAATTTAAACCCCAGGTATCGGATATATCTTCAAAAGTCAAATCCTGTTTATTCCTGAAGCTGTAATTGGCTACCCGCTCATTGGGTATATTTTTGCTTAGTTTGAGGTAATCAAATTTTTGTTTCTGCTGATAGGTGGCATTATCGACTTTTTTGAAATAATCCTTATTATTGATATCCTTCCTGGTTCCATTGGTGATCATCAGGTCTTTCCAGCCATCATTATCCAAATCAGCAAATAATGCGGACCAACTCCAATCGGTAGATGATGTACCGGTTAACCTGGAAATATCACTAAAGTGAGGATATCCCTCACGGGTAATGCCATTGTTCAACTGAAAAGTATTTTGCATGTATTGATAATGGAAGCCAAGACTTACCATCTCCCAAAATCCAGGGGGGTTCATACTTGCCATATTCGCCTTATTCCGGCGATTGTCCTCAGGGGTCATATCTAATTGCATGAGGTCCAGCAGGCCATCATTATTGAAATCCGCAGCATCTGCTCCCATACCAAAGAAAGCGGTATGCTGTGTCACTTGCTGAAGCCTGTCAGTGAAAGTGCCATCACCATTGTTGAAATAAAAATAATCGGGTGTGGCAAAGTCATTGGAAATGTATAGGTCAGTCCAACCATCCTGATTAAAGTCACCCGCCGTTGCACTTAAGGCAAGGCCAAAATTCAATACGCCGGCTTCCTCAGATACATCGGTAAAGGTGCCATCACCATTATTTCTATATAGTTTATCTGACTTTTCAGGGTCTTTTTTATACATCATCATTGAATACACCGGATTTGGTGTTTTAAAACTAGTGGCCGGATAGTTGGCATTGTAAAGATCCAGGTCACCATCGTTATCATAGTCAAAAAAAGTTGCCTGGGTAGTTCTGCCTTCATCAGCGATGCCCATTGACTCAGCCCTGTCAATGAAGGTAGGCACGCCTGTGTTATCTACGCCCTGATTGACCAACATCAAATTTTTAGTGGAATTGAACTTTCCCGACACACTCACATAAATATCTAGCAAGCCATCTGCATTGATGTCAACCATAGAGGCACCTGTCATCCATCGTATATCACCGGATGTGCCGGATTGTTTAGAAATATCCTCAAACTTTAAATTCCCTTTGTTAAGGTAGAGTCTATTTTCTACCATATTACCTGTAAAATAAAGATCCTGGAGGCCATCGTTGTTTATATCTCCAACGGCAACACCTCCACCCATGTAGATGTATGGATAACTAAAATAGTTTACGACCGAGTCTTCTTTTAACTTGTTATTGAAATCAATACCACTCTCGTCAACTGATAAAAGTTCAAATATTTTTCTGTCTGGACCGGTTTTCTTTTTAGAGATTTCATCCCTATCAGCACAAGATGAAATTATAATACTTGGAATAATTAATGAGATTATTAACGTATACGCTTTCATAACGCTTACCCTTCTTTTTATGTAATTGAAAATTAAAAAATGATGATATGGCACCCAAACCAAAGGCCATAAAAAAAGGCAAGATTACAAAATCTTGCCTTCTGATTTGAACAAAATGTTATTTATTAATAACCAGGATTTTGTGCCAGCACATCTGATCCCTGAAGGTCAATCTCAGCCTGAGGTATAGGTAAAAATTCATCTCTACCACTATCAAACCTGGCACCACTAAATTGTATGCTTATAAACTGATTCTCATGAGCCAGATAATCATTGAGTACGGATTCTGCCACACCCCATCTTACCAGATCATAAAATCTATGGCCTTCACCACTCAGCTCAAGTTTTCGCTCAAACCTCAACGCCTGTCTGGCTTCGTCCTGACCCAGACCCGTTGAATACAATCCAACATTGTAATTTGCAGCAGGTGTTCCATCATCATTAAGCAACACCGAGTTAGCTGCCCGTTCTCTAACCTGATTGATGTAACCTATACCGGTTGAAACATTGCCAAGCTCTATTTCAGCTTCTGCGGCCATCAATAGAACATCCGCAAATCTGATCATAACATAATTAACAGTGGTATAACCCGGGGTCCATGAACTCCCATCATTTTCTGTACCTATTCCACCCTGATAGTAACTAAACTTTTTAGGTGAGTAGGGACCTCCGTGGGATTGCTGTCTGATCCAGTCATTACCGGGATGTGGTCCCCAATCAAGATATGGGATTCCTCTCCTCCCTACACTGTGGTCCAACCTAGGATCTACAGGGCCGGCATCAGGCGTAAAAGGATCATCACTAGATAATCCAAAATCGTTTTCCAACGCATTTGAACCATCGTTGTATGAACCGTCTAATAAAGGTAATCCATTGTCATCCGTACGGAAGGAATTGGCTAATTCAAAACTTGGCTGGTTAAATCCACAACATCCACCTGGTCTGGCAGGGCCTGCTGAACCATGAGGGAAATTCAATACCTGTGCCGGGTTGGCATTTGCTATATTACCTGTACCAGCAGCAGCCTGCACAGCAAATATAGATTCTTTATTGTTATCAAAAGTTGCCCTGAAAAGATTTTGATAATTTTCCATTAATCCATAAGCTTCTCCCTGAGCAGTTACACCGTTGGCTATTACATCATCGAAGGCAGCTTTTGCCTGGGACCATTTTTGTTGAAATAAGAATGTTTTTCCCTGAAAAGCCCTTGCGGCCCATCTATTTGCCCTACCTGCATCACTTTGAGTAGCTGGTAAATTTTGGAAAGCAAACTCAAAATCGGCTTCTATAAATTGCCATAAGTCCTGATCATTTAGAGCTGGTGAACCATCCCATGTCTCATCCACATAAGGTGTGTTATCAAAGTTTTTCTTTAACTCAAAGTAATAGACACCTCTTAAGAACCTTGCTTCTGCTTCTTTTTCTATAGCAAACTGTTCGGAAACCGTTTCCTTAGGATTTTGGGCTAATCCGATGGCTGCATTAGACCTTGCAACCCCTTCATAAGACCGGCTATATTTCTCAAACACTGAGGAATTATTGGTCTGTGTTTCATATCTTGCTACTTCATTGACCTGTGATTGATCACCGGGGTCACTGCCTTTGTTGGCATCACCACCGCGTACACCGCCCCAAAACCAATTAGACACATCAGAATAAAAACCTGTCCTACCTAAAAGGTAAGAATAAGCACCCACAACTGCACCATCAATACCCGGTGCACTTGTCAACTGGCTCTCTGTTAATGATCCGGTAGGAGCCACATCAAGAAAATCATCTCCACAAGCCCATGCAAAAACAATCGCCAGGACTAAAAGAAGTGATACTGATCTAATTTTATTAAACATTTTCATTTTTTCTTATAAGTATTTATCGTTTATCCCAAATGTTTTGTTAACAATTAAAATGTGGCATTAATTCCCAATAGAAAACTTCTGGTAATAGGAACATTACCCACATCTACACCAAAATTAGTATCTGCTTCCCCTCCTACTGAAGGGTCCAGCCCTTCATAGTCAGTAATGGTAAATACATTATTTGTTGAAAAAGACAACCTCAACTGATTTAGTCCTAAATTCTCCAGAACGTTTCCTGGAAGATTATAGGAAAGTGTAATATTCTGCATCCTGAAATATCCGCCATCTTCCACAAAAAAGGAGTTGGATTGACCTATGGTGCTAAAGTTTGAGATGTTTTCAAAAATTGGTATTTCGGCCCCGGTATTCTCTGGCGTCCATGAATCCAGTACACGGGCATTGCTTGCTGCACCAGGGAACAATGGATAAAAATCAGTAAATAACCTGTTGGCGTGATAGATTTCATTTCCTAACTGGGCAAATCCATAAGCTTCAAATTCAAAATTCTTCCATTTTAAGTTTACGGTCAAACCACCACTAAAATCGGGAATTGGGTTTCCAATGTTAGTTCTGTCGCCGTCAACAGTGATTTCGCCATCGCCATTAAGGTCTTTAAATTTAAACCTTCCCCTGGCTGCACCTTCTTGTGTTGCATGACTGGCAACATCAGCTGCATCCTGAAACAATCCCTCTACCACAAATCCAAAGAAAGAAGATAGAGGCTGGCCAACTTCGTTTCTTACCGGTTCAATACCTCTGATATTAATTGGCCCAACTATATTGTCTATACCAGGACCGAATGCAACCACTTCATTGTCAAGAAATCCTCCATTCACCGTGATTTCATACCTGAGATCTCCTGCGTCCCCTTTATAAACTACCCTCAGGTCAATACCTTTATTTTCCATAGATCCAACATTTGTAGATGGTGCTGCAGCTTGTGGCCCGTTTTGTACAGAAATCGGTTGCACCAATAACATGTCCTCAGTAGTTCTTTTCCAGAAATCAACAATCAAATCAAGTTTTCCATCCAAGAACAATGCATCAAAACCAACATTGATGGTTTTATTGGTCTCCCAAATCGCATTAGGATTACCAAGCCTGTTTTGGAAGAAACCCTGGGTGGCACCACTATTAGAACCGTTAATATCATAGGTTGACTCAAATATGCTGGTACCAAAAGAGGTAAATTGATTGGCACCGGCAACGCCATTTACATTACCAACTTCACCCCATCCACCACGAATTTTCAAATCATCAATCCAGGTAAGTCCGTCCATGAAAGCTTCATCAGAGATCCTCCATGCAGCAGAGAAAGCAGGGAATACACCAAATCGTACATCTTCTCCCAAAACAGAGGTTCCATCACGTCGCACAAGAAATGTGAATAAATACTTGTCGTCGTAGTTATATTTTAAACGACCAAAAACTGAAGAGAAATTGGTACCGTTATCCGTTGATCCGGTAGCAATTTGATTATTTACTGTGTTAATATTAACAAAGTCCGGATCTGTAGAGAAAGGATCAATACCTGTTACATTGCTATCTCTAAATTTACCTGTACTCAATAATTCCTGTCCAAACAAAGCGTCAAAGCCATGTTTTCCAAAATCACGTTTATATTTTATGGTATTGGTCCAAACCCAGTCAGTTGAAAAGAAGTGTGACTGGCCAAAACCAAAAGAGGAGTTATTTTCAGAATTCTCATAAGTTCGACGGGTAAAAAACTTATTATTACCATTAACGTACCGACCACCAAAACTTGTACGGGCGACTAAATTTTCAATAGGTTCCACTTCCAAGTAAGTATTACCAAAAGCTTCCACAGTAAAAAAGCGGTCATTTCTTCTTCCAAACTGAGTGGCTACTGGGTTTACAGGGTTATTAAATCCAGGAGCAACGGTACCGGCAAAATTACCGAACTCATCACGCACAGGTATAATTGTAGGCATTCTGGCAGCCATGTTGATGACATTTTCGTCATCAGATGAACCTGCTCCGCCGCCACCACCTAACAGACTTCTTACGCCTCGGTAAGTTGTTTGAATATTTTCACCAATCCTCACTTTATCTTTTACCACATCAAATTCTGAGTTGGCTCTAAATGTGAACCGGTCGAATCTTTGGTTCTGAACCACACCCTCTTGTTGTTGGGCGTTCAAACCAATGTAGTATCGGTTCATTTCACCACCACCGGATAATCCTATATTATGTCTGCTCACCAAAGCCGTGCTGGTCAATTCATCATACCAATCGGTTCCCGATTTATTAGCCCTTATGGTAAGGTGGATAGGCCCCGCGTCAAAATCTGCATTACTAAGTTCTGCTGCCTCGCTTAAATTAACATCCGAAGCACTTAGTGCAGATTCACTTCCTACCAATAAAAAATCCGGCAATACCGGTTCGTTACCAGTTCCATATTGAGGATGGCTAAATGAAGGTGCTTCACCGTTGGCTTCAGCAGCATTTCTTATGGCATTCCAGGTCCACTCTGCTTGTTGCTGAGGATTTAAATTGTCAAATCCCTGCCCTGGTGTTGTAAAACCAATCTGGCCATTATAGGTAACCTTCATGCCGCTGTTTCTTTTCCCCTTTTTAGTAGTAATAACGATTACACCGTTTGCTGCCCTGGCACCATAAACCGCAGCGGAAGTCGCATCCTTCAATACGGTGGTTTCATCAATATCATCAGGGGCTAACCAATCAATGTTAAACTGAGGTACACCATCCACTACATACAATGGTTGGTTTCCACTTAATGCACCAAAGCCTCTAACTCTGACTTTACTGGTGGTACCGGGTTGACCGTTGGTGATTACTGTTACACCCGCAACACGACCTTGAAGGGTTTGCTCAACATTTCCAGTAGGTGTTACCTGAAGCCCCCTGGCTTTAACGGTAGAAACAGAGCCGGTGGTTTCTCTTCTTGAGTCTACAGAGTACCCTGTAACAACTACTTCCTGAAGTTCAGCCACATCCAGTGCCATCTCCACATTGATGGTTGATTGATTACCAACCGTAAACTCCTGTGCTGCATAACCAACAAAAGTAAAAACCAGTACATCATCAGCGTTTGCATTAATAGAATAGTTTCCATTAATATCAGTGATTGTACCTGTACTGGTACCCTTAACTACGATGGAAACCCCCGGAAGGGAAGAGCCATCGTCACTATCTACCACTGTCCCGCTAACTTGTTGCTGGGCAACGGCAGATGTCACAGAGAAGAACACGGCTAAAGCAAGTGCTCCTCCATACCTTAAATAGCTTGTAATACATTTCTTCATACTGCATTCGTTTGTTAATACTAAAATTTAACTAAAAGATAGTTTTTTAAACTTTATTCAAAAAAAAATTAAAAATATTATTTTAATAATGACCTGATTAGAATGATTATATTACGATTAGAAAATACATTTATATAATTCATCTCAAGTCTGTGTGGTCTACCCACTACACTTCCAATTCAATCGTTTGAATTATTTTTTCGAACATAATAGAAATTTTACAATTATGCGGTATTTAGTGGTATATTTTTGAACATTTTCAATATTTAGAAATATTTAATCTTAATTTTTGCATTCCTTTCAAAAATATTTTAAAATCAACAATATCTCCTAATAATAAATTCAAAATAGTTAAAAACAATACCTATGATTATCCAGACAACACTTTTTAGTTTGTGTCTTTTGACCTGTAATTTGATGTTAGGTCAGCATATCATTATTCCTGAGCCTGTTAGCTATACACCAGGAAATAGTACTTTTTTACTTAGTAGTCAAACAGTCATTCAAACGGATGTAAATAATGAAGAAATAGTCAATTATGTGGGTCAGCTTAAGGATTACCTTTCAGTAATCAATCTTAACCCTGGCGTGTCATCCGAGAGCCAGTCCTCAAAAGGTAGTACTATTAACATTCAATTGTCTTCAGAAAATATTGAGGATATTGGGGATGAGGGGTATTTATTAAACATAAAAAAAGGTACCATTGAATTAATTGCCAATGATCCGGGCGGAATATTTAATGGTATACAAACCATGAAGCAACTCATCCCGGTGAACCCAGGCTATTCTTCGCTCATAAAAATAACTGGTTGCGAAATAAAAGACTATCCCAGGTTTGAGTGGAGGGGATTAATGCTGGATGTGAGCCGGCATTTTTTCTCTGTAGATGAGGTTAAAGCATATATTGATAAGATGTCTGAATATAAATTCAACACTTTTCACTGGCATTTGACTGATGACGAAGGATGGCGAATAGAGATAAAATCATTACCAAAACTTACCGAAGTTGGTGCGTTTCGCGTGGAGAGATATGGCCGGTTTGGTGATAATAGGCCCTATCCGAAAAAAGGTGAGCGGCCAACTTATGGTGGATATTACACTCAGGATCAAATAAAAGACGTGGTGGCTTATGCTGCTGACCGAAACATAACCATTGTGCCTGAGATCGATATGCCGGGTCATAGTATGGCAGCCCTAGCAGCCTATCCTGAATTATCCACCAGAGACGAGCCGAAGTTTGTGAATCCCGGATCAAAATTTGCAGAATGGTATGGTGATGGGCAGTTTAAGATGTTAATCGAAAATACACTGGACCCCTCGGATGAGGCTGTATATGAATTTGTAGATAAAGTTTTCACTGAGGTGGCTGAATTATTTCCTGGTGATTACATTCATATGGGCGGAGACGAAGCTTATCATGGATTTTGGGATGAAAGCTCACAAGTGAGACGATTTATGAGAAAGAATAACATCAATGATTCGCATGAACTGCAGAGCTATTTTGTGAACAGGGTGGGTGACATCATAGCCAGTAAAGGAAAGAAAATGATCGGCTGGGACGAAATCCTTGAAGGCGAACTCAATGAAGGTTCTGCAGTAATGAGCTGGCGTGGGATGAAGGGAGGCATCGAAGCCGCTAAGCAGGGCTATAAAGTGGTGATGTCACCAACAACATTTGCTTATCTGGATTATACACAGGGAGACCACAGTGTTGAAAACAGGATATATGCTGATTTGTCACTTGAAAAAACCTACGCCTTTGAGCCGGTTCCTGAGGCTGTGAACCCGGAAATAATCATGGGCGGTCAGGGAAATTTATGGACGGAAGTAATCCCAACACTTCAGTTCGCTTTTTATATGACCTACCCACGAGCACTTTCTTTATCTGAAAGCCTCTGGAGTCAAAAAGAAGATAAGATCTGGGAAAATTTCATCATAAAAACCGAGGCTCATTTCGATAGATTTGATCATATGAATATAAATATTTCAAAAGCAGTGTATGAGCCACAAGTAAATATTTACAAGTCGAATGATAAACTAATGTGTGCGTTAGAAAACTCAGTCCCGGGCACAGAAATATTTTATACAATTGATAATACTTATCCGGTAAACTATGGATTGAGATACAAAATCCCTTTCGAGATACCTAAGGGTGATCTAAGCCTAAGGACTCAAACGTTCAGAAATGGAGCGTCACTCGGCAGGGAACTCATCATACACAGAACCGATCTGGAAAAAAGGGCGCGTTAAGTAAAAAGCAAACAGGATTGAGTTTTATCGTTTTACTGGTAAAATTTTTAGTCACTTTTATAAAGGCCCGCTTATTACAGGAAGTCAAAGTATAGCGATGTAGTAAGTGATCAAGTCCAAAACCAAATTAAATTTCTGATTTAGTGATGATGATATTCTACTGATTTTTCCCGCCACCATGAGGCCAAAGAAGAGCCTGATATATTCATCCACGGGCCGAAAACTGCCGGTGCTAACCCAACGGTAGCGACTTTCCCCATTTCAAGAGCAATTCCAGACGCCAAACCACCATTTTGCATGCCTACTTCCAATGAAATGGTACGACAATCTTTTTCAGACAAACTTAATAACCGACCAATCCAATAACCAAAAACATAACCTGTAAGATTATGAATAATAGCAGCAAAAACGAGCGTAATACCAATCGACAACAAGCTATCCCTCCCTGAAGCAGTAATAACTGTTATGATTAAAGTGATACTAATCATGGAAACGTATGGCATAGATCTATCCAGCCAATCAACCTTTCCATGGAAAAAATGATTAAAAATCAAACCGGCAATTATGGGCAAAATCACAATTTTTATAATGCTCCACATCATCGCCCAGAAATCTACAGGAATGAACTGACCTGCAAGCAGTTGCATCAAAAATGGCGTCAGCAGAGGGGCTAATAATGTTGCACAGGCAGTCAATGTTACCGATAATGCGAGGTTAGCCTTAGCGATATATGACATCACATTGGAAGCTAAACCACTGGGTGAAGAGCCTATTAATATGACCCCTGCTGCTACCTCGGCAGGAAAAGAAAACAGAAGGGTTAATATTAGTCCAATGATTGGCATAATCAGAAATTGACAGGTGATACCAACACCAACTGCCACTGGCATTTTTATCACACCTACGAAGTCTTTAAAGCTCATAGAGGTCCCCATGCCAAACATGATCAATTGCAATAAAGGAACAATCAATGTCCTTAATTGAAAGCTACCCCATGAAATAAATGTTTCCGGATAAAATAATGCTGCCGAAACTGATGAAAAAATTATGACAGCATATGAATATTTCCGGGTTGTCGTTGAACCGCGAAAACCAATGGCCAGGAATAGCAGGCCGAGCATAATAAAAGGCCCCACATAATCATATCCAGCCAGAAAAATGATTAGACCAATAACCAGAAAGGTTATTGCGACAAATAAAAAGTACCGGTAAAAGACCCGCAACTTTATCAATAACTACATTAATCTGTTTTGATTTTCTCCCATATCTTAAATATCATAAAGGAACCTGCTATTGTGATTACAGCAAAAATTCCAGAAAGCATGAGGTTTCCATATATCCACTGCCCGGTTGTAAATAACGCACAATAGATGACAATACAACCTACCAACATTCCAAGTATTTCCAGAGGTAAGGAGCTTTGTATGGTTACTTCAGGCATTTGCTTAGCAATATGTTTCCATCCGGGGCCTGCCGGTTTGATTTTTTTGTAAAAAATTTTTAAGGTTTCATTATCGGTATGCGGTGTTATGTAGGTTGCGGTAATCCAGACAATGGATGTAAGAATTACCCCAATAACTGTTTTCATCCATGGTTCGAGCGGTAGGAGTCCTATATTGTCATGGAAAAAAGTGAGGTAACCGGCAATGATCATGGATGATAATAAAGCAATTATTTCTGTATAAGCATTAATCCGCCACCAAAACCAACGGAGCACATAAATCAATCCCGTCCCTGCACCAAGTAAAAGTAAAAGATTAAAGGCCTGGCTGGCGTCCTTTAGTAATAGGCCAAGTACCGTGCCCATTATCATGGTCACAATTGTTGATAGCCTGCCTGCCCACACCAATTCTTTCTCTGAGGCTTGAGGTTTAATAAACCGCTTGTAGAAATCATTTACCAAATAAGAAGAACCCAGGTTTAATTGTGTGGACATGGTAGACATATAAGCAGCAATTAATGCAGCCGCTACCAAACCAAGCAATCCTGAGGGTAACAGGGTCAACATGGCCGGATAAGCAACATCATTTCCAAGCTTATCATCCGGCAAATCAGGAAAAGCAGCTTTAATATCACTCAGTTCAGGAAAAATCACCAAAGAGGCTAATGCAATCAATATCCATGGCCAGGGACGCAATGCATAGTGGGCAACATTAAAAAGTAAAGTAGCTCCCATAGCATTTCTTTCATCTTTTGCAGACAGCATACGTTGGGCAATATATCCTCCTCCTCCAGGCTCTGAGCCGGGATAGATTGATGCCCACCATTGAACAGCTAATGGCACAAAAAGTACAGGAACCCAAACTGAAGGGTCATTGAAATCCGGTAAAATGGATAGTTTTTGATTAACCAGCTCATTTTGTAACAGACTATCTAAACCACCCACCTGATCCAAATTGATAATGTATATACAAGCCCAGATGGAGCCTACCATAGCCATGATAAACTGAACCAAATCGGTAATAATTACAGCCTTCAAACCCCCTAAAGCACTATAGATCAAAGTTATAGATCCAGCTATGGTGAGTGTTTGCCATCCTTTCAATCCCAAAATAACTTCTCCAAACTTAATTGCCGCCAGTGACACTGTGCCCATCACCAATACGTTAAATATCAATCCGAGATAAAGGGCCCTAAATCCTCTGAGGAATGCTGCTGGTTTCCCACTGTACCTTAATTCATAAAACTCAATGTCTGTCATCACATGAGAGCGTCGCCACAGCTTAGCGTAGACAAAAACGGTGAGCATACCAGTCAACAAAAAAGCCCACCATCCCCAATTGCCTGATACACCTTGTTCCCTTACCAAATTGGTAACCAGATTGGGTGTATCGGCAGAGAAAGTGGTGGCTACCATGGAGACACCCAATAACCACCAGGGCATGTTTCTGCCTGATAGAAAAAAATCAGAAGAACTGGCTCCCGATTTTTTGGATACAAAAACCCCGATGAATAGCGATACAATAAAAAATGCGATAATTATTAACCAATCAATAAGGGCTAATGACATTTGAATATAATTTGAGGATTAAAAATGATACCTTTTAAAAGCTTCTATGGCCTCATACTCTGCCAGTCCAAGTAAATCATATAGTTTCGCTGTTCCCTTGTTCCTATCTTCTGCGCGTTGCCAAAACTCACGACTATCGGTGCCGGGGAACAAGGCGGAATCTTTTTGGGATTGATGCTTAAAAATTGCTTTACGTTTTTTGAGTAATTGTTCAGGACTCATAGGCACTGCCATGTCTATGTCATTGATATCCCACTCCTGCCATGCTCCCCTATACAACCAAACATAACAATATTTAATCCAATCCTCATTCTTCAGCTGGTCAAGCGCTCCAAAAACAGCTTCCAGACATACTCTGTGGGTACCATGAGGATCTGAAAGATCACCTGCGGCATAGATTTGGTGTGGTTTGATTTCTTGCAGCAAGTCAGCTGTAATTTGGATATCTTCTTCACTCAAGGGTTTTTTCTTTACCAGGCCTGTTTCATAAAAAGGAAGGTTTAAAAAATGTGCTCTGTCATCTGATAAACCAAGATAACGACAGCCAGCTTTTGCCTCTCCCCGTCTGATCAAAGCTTTTATGTTTTGCACCACTTGAGAATCAATTTGTCCCGGTTTTTTATCCATGATTGAAGATACTACCTCTTCATACAGCTTGTCGCCTTTATCGTCTCTAACCTCATAGATATCACTAAAATCCCGGACAAAATCCGCAAATCGCACCACATCATCATCAAATACTGCAATATTACCTGAAGTCTGATAAGCCACGTGAACCTCATGGCCCTGAGTGTGAAGCCTGTCGAAAGTCCCTCCCATGGAGATCACATCATCATCGGGGTGAGGACTGAAAATAATAACCCTTTTACTTGCAGGCTCCGCGCGCTCTGGCCGGTAAGTGTCATCGGCGTGTGGTTTTCCTCCGGGCCATCCGGTAATGGTACGTTGTAATTGATTAAAAATATCAATATTGATATCGTAGGAAGAACCGTGCATGGTAACCAGATCACTCATACCATTGTCATTGTAATCCCTGTCTGTCAGCTTAAGCACAGGCTTCTGAAGCTTAATACACAACCAGATCACAGCCTTTCGGGTGAGCGCTTTGGTCCAGGTACAAGCTTCTACCAACCATGGTGTATTTATTCTGGTTAGCTCACTGGATGCGGCGGCGTCCAGGACGATGGTAACATTGGGATGCTCCTGGAGATAAGTCGCCGGGACTGAATCTGAGATAGGCCCTTCAACTGTTTTTTGGATAATGCTTGCTTTCCCTTCGCCCCAAGCCAGGAGTATAACTCTTTCTGAATTAAGAATGGTACCTACACCCATGGTTATGGCTTTTCTTGGAACATTATCCTGACCAAAAAAATCACTGGCAGCATCTACCCTAGTTAGATAATCCAGGGTAATCATCCTGGTGGGCGTGCGCTTTCCGGAGCCTGGTTCATTGAAACCAATGTGCCCTGTCCTACCAATTCCCAGTATTTGAAGGTCTATACCACCGGCATCGACTATTTTTTGCTCATACGCCTTGCAATATGCTTCTACACTGTCAACAGGTAAGGTGCCATCAGGAATGTGCACATTATTTTTGTTTATGTCGATATGATCAAACAAGTATTCGTTCATAAACCTGACATAGCTTTGAAGTTCTTCCGGTTGCATTGGGTAATATTCATCCAGGTTGAATGTGATCACATTTTTGAAGCTCAATCCCTCCTCTTTATGCATTCTCACAAGTTCATTATACATTGAGGTGGGCGAGGAGCCCGTAGCTAGTCCCAGCACACAATTTTCACCTTTTGCCGCTTTATCTTTAATCAATTGAGCAACTTCCCTGGCTACGGCTTTTGATCCATCAGATGATTTATCAAATATTTCAGTGTGTAATCGCTCAAATTTTAGTGCTTCCTTGTATCCATTATCAGGCTTTCGTAAGATTTTTTTTGATTCGGAAACTGTTGTCATTTTTTATTGATATTTTTTGTTTTATCTCTGGTTTGTTAAACTATTTTATTGATTGCCATACTTGTGCACTTGCTCCAAGTATCGGACTATTGTTGTCAGTGAGTTTAGAGGGCAATATTTCTACTGTTCCCTTAAATCCTTTCAATAAATTTTCTTCCATGGCCCTTCGTGTTGGTTCAAAAATTAAATCACCTGCTTTTGTCAGCCCACCCATCAGATAGATTACTTTGGGATTTGAAAAAAGTACCAGGTTAGCCAATTGCAACCCTAGTGTTTCTCCTGTGGTTCGAAATGCTTCCTGGGCTAATTGATCACCATCTGCTGCTGCATTATATATTTTTTCTGCGTTTAGTTCCTCATAAGGTAATTTGGAAAGCTTAGAAGAAATATAATTGTCCCTTCCAATCAGAATATTTACTGTACGCCGTATACCTACCGCTGAGACGTAGGTTTCCAGACAACCTCTTCGGCCACAGCCACATAACCTTCCTCCCGGATGAATAATGGAGTGGCCAACCTCACCGGCAATACAATTTGCACCTTCTATCAATCTGCCCTCAGATATAATTCCGCACCCCACACCTGTCCCTAAGGTGATGGTTATGAAATCATCAATAGATTTAGCATCTCCATATACTTTTTCACCCAGTGCCGCCACATTGGCATCATTGTTTATAAATGCCGGCACCTTAAAAGCATCCTCTATAAAGTCCCTGAGGTTAACCTGTCCCTCCCATTTAAGATTGGAAGCATTGGAGACGGTGCCTGCCTTGCTGTTAGCCATGGGAACGCCAACACCAATGCCTGACAGTTTGAAGTTATTTTCAGCCAGCAGTTTATTTATCTTGTCTTTTAAATCCTCAAGAAATGAATGGTTTAAATCCTGTGAGGATGTGGGCATGGAGATTTTTCTTAATACATTTCCATCATGGGTAACCAGGCCCATTTTAGTGCTGGTACCTCCAATATCTATTCCTAAAGCTATTTCAGAATGATCAGGCAATTGATTAATAGTTAATATGTTTATTCATAAAGATCTTTAAGATCGCATTTACTCAGATCAATCATTAAGCTGGATATTGCCTCAACAACTGCTTTTAAATATTTGGCTCCCTTCTCTGCTGATGCATTAC
The DNA here is from genome assembly GCA_051155775.1 of Cyclobacteriaceae bacterium. Lineage (GTDB taxonomy): Bacteria > Bacteroidota > Bacteroidia > Cytophagales > Cyclobacteriaceae > CAYSCZ01. Next base: position 20,340 of record DAXETV010000012.1, read on the forward strand.
ATGGATTCCCGATACCGGTATCTTCTGTTACCTTTGACCATTGCCTTTCTGACCATGCCCAGTCTTCATTTAAAGGTTTTACTTTAAATTTTTTAGCATGTCCATCGCCGGCTTCATCAAGTGGAAGGACGATTTCAGGCGCAATATGCATCATAACACTTGTTTCCATTTCGCCCGCGTGATCCCCAACATCCGTAAAGTGATCTTTCCAATCAATTGCCTTAAACCAATGGCATGTGGTCAATAACATATCAGGGTAGTCCGCTCCGAGCTCCCTGAGCATCTGCTTAAAATCATTTCCACCATGGCCATTCAAAACAAGTAATTTGTTTATATCATGGCGATCCAGCACATCGATAACATCATTCAGTATTGCATACTGGGTACTTGGATTTAGATTCATATCCAGTTTCACATCCAACTGCCCAGTGTTTACTCCAAAGGGGATGGTGGGTAAAATGATTACTTTGGCATCAGCTTGCCAGGCGATCTTCGCTGCTCTTTCAACAATGTGGTCGCATTGGATATTATCCGTAGCATAGGGAAGATGGTAATTGTGCGCTTCTGTTGCTCCCCATGGTAAAACTGCCAACTGATAATCGGCTGATTTTACAGTTTTCCAATTGGTTTCTGCAAGAATATAGGGTCTGGGCTTCATTTATTTTCTAATAACTCATAACTAACAAAAGCAATACGTTCACTGGTTGGATCCCAGGATGGCACATTAATGGAGCCCTGACCTCCAAACAAGTCGATTAATTTATTAGGTTCACCGCCTGATTCCAGGTTTATCATTCTTAGCATTACCTTTTTATTTGAGGGATGATCCTGGGCATCCACTTCCGGAAGATAAGATAAGAAAATTAATTTTTTACCATCCGGTGACGGATGGGCAAACCAGTCATTATAATCATCAAAAGTTATCTGGGTTTGATTTTTACCTTCTCTGGTCATTCTCCAGATCTGCATGGTACCTGTCCGGGCTGAGTTAAAATAAATGTATCGCCCATCAGGTGAAAATTCCGGTCCATCATCCAATCCCATTGATTTAGTCAATCGTCTTTCCTCTCCTCCCTCAATAGGTTTAATGTAGACATCATATTCATCGTTCCTTCTGGCGCAATAAGTGATGGTTTTTCCATCCGGAGAAACACCATGCCAGTAGGATGGCCCTTTTGGGGTAATTAATTCAGGAGTGCCACCTTCAATGGGCAACCTGTAGATCAAAGAACCCTTAGTTTCATGATTATGACTGATAATTAACGTCTTACCATCAGCGGTAATACCATGATCATTATTACAACGATTAGCAAATCCGGTGTTAATCTTAGTAGGTGTGCCACCAGTTACAGGAATTCTATACAAACTTCCTTCACTGTTATAGATTAGATAATGTCCATCCGGAGTCCAGTTGGGAGCCTCCAGATGCCCATCGAATTCAAAAAGTGTAGATCGCTCGCCTGAACTCACATCCAGAATTTCTAACCGACTAATAATTCCCTGCTGGTCAGAATGATATAATTTTCTATCATCCGGTGTAATCATTGATGTTATCCATATCAGTGGTATAAAAATTAGATAGGCCATTGCGATGGTGGTTAAGCTTCTTTCATGTTATCAGGATCCCAGTTTACTATTCTATTTTCAAAATAGCTGGTGTTTGAAGCCAGTGCTGGTGCAGCTGCCCTAAAACCATACGCTGCATCTTCTACTACCTTTTCACCAGTCCTTACAGCATTAAAGAAATTCATATGATGGTCAAGATGGAAGTCATAGCCTGCAGGAGGCGCATAGGTTACTTCCCCTCCACTCGACTGTCTAACTTTCTGGGGGTATTTCATTTTGTGATATTCCGCATATTTTTTCTGATTGTCTTCGTCAAAGGTAAAATATGAATCCCAGCCACCATAGGTTGGTATGGTCTCTAGCGGGTTTTTTGTTACTTTAACTGTATTACTTAGCGTCATGGCCCCTTCAGTACCAATCAAAGTCACTTGCTGTCCGCCACCGCTTCCATCAGCGAAATTCACACGTATCTGCATGTTAAAAGCAGGATGGGTATCAGTTTTTGGGTAGCTCAGCGATCCTATCATCACATCCGGCACATCCCTTCCATCCGTCCAATATCTCAACCCTCCGGTAGAGAATATTTTATTCGGACCATTAGAACTAATGATAAGGTGTAACCCTGAAAATAAGTGAACGAACAAATCTCCACAAACACCGGTACCATAATCCTGATAGTTTCTCCACCTGAAAAAGCGGGTAGCATCGAAATCTCTTTTTGGCGCGTCACCTAAAAATCGCTTCCAGTCTACTGTTTTCTCTGAAGCATCGAGTGGAATGGGATACTGCCAGGCACCATTTGCAGAGTTTCGGTCATATTTAGCATCAACGAGGATCAAATCGCCAATTTCCCCGGCCTCATAAAGTTCCTTAGCCTTGTGATACACAATATTGCTGACGAACTGGCTACCTACCTGAATGATGGCATTGTTCTTTTTGGCAGCTTGAACCACCGGAAGGCCCTCACCAAGATTTTGGACCACAGGTTTCTCACAATAAACAGCCTTGCCTTTGTTCATGGCTTCAATGGCAATTTTATCATGCCAGTGATCAGATGTTGATATAAGTACCGCATCAACGTCTGAGCGATCAAGAATATCTTTGTAGTCCATGGTGGTATTTATGTCCTTCCCATGTACTTCCTGTGTCCGTTTTAACCGGCCCTCATAAAGATCGCAGGCTGCAACTAATTTTACACCCGGCACTTTTAAAGCTGTGGATACATTATTAAAACCCATGATTCCCATGCCAATAGCCGCTATCTGCACATTATCATTGGCAGCAAAACGCTTGTGCGATTGCTCTTTAATCATTCGTATTTTACTATTTCCCATGATTATTTGAGAGCCGGCCGTGGTAAGAAGTGCCGTTCCGGTTAGTTTTTTCAAAAATGATCTCCTGTGATTTTTATTTTTTGACATAACAAATTTGTTTATGATTAGACTTTAATAAATATTTTTTTCTTGTATAACACATAAGCAGGGATAAAGCAAAGGAAGCAGTACAATATTGCCCAAATTAAAGAAGTAAATTTTGGCGCCATCCCAACATCCACCAGTTGATCAAAAAAGAATCCTTTTATTCCATTGGTAAAAGTTGGCAGAATTCCGGATAAGACATATACCGTGATGGCATTGGCACCATAAATAATTCCAAACTTTGACCAGTTGGTTTTGCCTAAAATGTCAATTACGACGATAAAAGATGCTAACAACAAGGACGCAAGACCTGAGGTGTAGAGGACAAAAGAGCTGGTCCAAATATTTTTATTAATTGGGAATGTATAGCCCCACAATTCACCTGTTACCAGCGCACAAAACCCTGCAAAAAAGATCCACATGGCTTTTTTCGCCAGGGCCAGTTCTTTATTGATCACAATTTTCCCTATCAACATCCCTGTAATCCCGGTTGCGATAGCCGGTAAAGTACTAAGAAGGCCTTCGGGGTCCCAAGTGCCCTGCCACATTTTCCCGGGGATTATTAAGCCATCCAACCAGGCTGCAATATTTTTGCCGGGTTCCAACATGGTTTTACCCTCACCCGGCACTGGAACAAATGACATGATCAACCAGTAACCAATAAGTAAAACCGCACCGATCACTACCTGTGTTTTCCATTGATGGTTTATAAAAATTAAGGAGCATGCCAGGAATACAAGTGAAATGCGCTGTAGAACACCAGGAATCCTAAGTTCTAAAAAGTTAAAATGAGGAAAAAGATTTAAAAAAATGCCCAGGGCAAATATTATCAATGAGCGTTTTATAATCTTAATCACTAATTCCCTTTGGGTTACATTTGCTGCTTTCCTTTTGGTGTATGCCAGCACAATAGATACCCCAACAATGTACAGGAAAAATGGGAATACAAAATCAGTAGGGGTAATGCCATGCCACTCGGCATGGGCTAATGGTGGATAAAGGTGGCTCCATGAACCGGGATTGTTCACGATGATCATCCCGGCAATGGTAAGTCCACGGAAGGCATCCAGGGAAATTAATCGCTTTGAACTTATATTCTGAGGCTTGGCTTCCATTTAAAAATGGTAAATCAGGAAACCTCCATGCCCACTTTTTTCAATAGTTCCATAGTGGCTTTAATGCCTTCATCCTCACTCATCTCCTGCCCTTCATATTCTATACCCACAAAACCTGTATAACCATGGTCTTTTACAATCTGCATCATTCGTTTATAATCAATATTACTTTCATTACCCTGCTCATCAAACACATTAGTCTTCGCACTCACACCTTTAGCATATGGCATTAATTCTTTTAAGCCTTGATATCGGTCATAAGCTTTGGCACAGCCATCTTCAGACCGCTCTATACAGAAATTCCCAAAATCCGGCAACGTACCACAATATTCATTATTTACTTGCTTCATCACGTCACTCAACCATTTGCCATCCGAAGAATAACCCCCATGATTCTCAACAATGATTCCGATACCATTTTGAGCACCATATTCACTTAGACTCCCCAAACCTTGTACGGCTGCAGATTTAACTTCGTCTGCCGTACCGTTTCCCCTGGCATTTACCCTTATAGAATGGCACCCCAGGAATTTAGCCGCATCAACCCATTTATAATGGTTTTCAATCGAAATTTTTCTTTCATCATCATCCAGAGCGCCCAGGCTTCCCTCTGCGTCAACCATAATCAAAACACTTTGCACACCAGCATCCTCACACCTTTGTTTCAACTGACCTAAATAGTCCATATCTTTTGCTTTGGAAAAGTAAAATGTATTTACATATTCCACTCCGGTAATTCCGTAGCGCTCTTTGGCAATGGTAGGAAATTCCATGGGATCAATTTCACCTTGTAACAAGGCGTCGGGATCATTCTGAAGCCTGTTTCCGAATTCCTGCCAACTAAGTTCTCTTGATTTACCAAAAATGGAACGGTTAAGGCTCCATTGAGCAAGGGAAATATCAAAAAATAGTGACTGCTCAACTTCTTCTACCACTTCCTTTGCGGCTTGTTCAGAGGTCTTTTTACCGGGGCCACATGAATAGAAAATCCCGGGATAGCTGGCCATTAAACTTATACCGGCCGTTTTTTTTACGGCATCTTTAAGAAAAGCTCTTCTTTGTTTCATAATGCGTTAGGTTTAGGTCCTATTTTAATTTTGGATATTAACAATTTATTAAATAAGATAAACTTCAATGTTGAAAAATATTGGATTTTTCACAATTTGGGAGGATATATTGAACATTTTTAAAAAACTACAACACAAAAGTTGCTTTTGACCTATGGATATTGAATGCTGTATACAAACGATTGAAGAAGCATTGATTGCTAATAAATATGGTGTGAAGCGAATAGAGGTGTGTTCTGCGCTTTCCATGGGTGGTTTAACACCCTCATTCGGTTTAATAAAGGCATGTTCGGCAATAAATAGCCCTGAAGCACACGTGCTCATAAGGCCCCGACCAGGTGGTTTCAATTATGCTAAAAAGGAAATTGAAATAATGATGGAGGATATCAGGGAAACCGCTAAGCAAAAAGCCAAAGGCGTGGTTTTTGGTGTGCTCAACATGGAAAATGAGATTGATGTATCCCAAAACCTTAAATTGATAGAACTTTCCAAATCATTGGGCCTGGAAGTTACCTTTCATCGTGCTTTTGATTATACCAAGCATTCTGAAACCGGTTTAGAAACAGTCATTGAGCTTGGATTTGACAGGCTTCTCACCTCCGGCCATCAAGACAAAGCAATTGCCGGATTGAATGGTATTCGAAAATTAATACAAAGGTCAAAAGGGAGGATCCAGATAATGGCAGGAGGAGGAGTTGACAAAGCCAATGTGGTTGCAATTGCTTCTGCTGGTGTTGATGCCTTGCATTTCAGTATTGGAAAAAAATCAGAAAACGACCTTCCCTTGGGCATGAGTGAGGAAATTATACCGGATGAAGATAAGATACAATCCATACTATCGGAAATCGATGATGTTATGGATTGAAATCGAGTGGAGCATCCAGAAGCAGACAGCGAAGAACTTATCCCTCACCATGAATTGATGGTAAATGATACAAAATAGCTTTTAGAAATCGTATGGACAAGCCACCTAAAAAAATTAAACCTTTCAGTATTTATTACGCAACCCTGAAAGCGGCCTTCATATAATCAGTGTATTAAATTAATAATGCAAAAAACTAATCCAAAGTTATCAGGGCCCCCATTAATTTAATACCATACCAAAGGTTAGCAATCCGGAGGTTTTCGTTAGGAGCATGCTGGTTATTGTCATGGTTGGCAACAGGCACAATTATGGCTGGTTTTTTTAAAACATCAGTAAAAAGATACAGTGGTAAGGAACCTCCCAAAGTTGGTAGCAATATTAATTCATCACCAACGACTTCTCGCGTTCTATTAATTATCGATTGAGCAATCGGCGAGTCCATGGAGGTCTTAGAAGCCGGATATCCTGAGCCTCTGGTTATCTTAGCGATCCTGGGGTATTTTAATCTTTCTTCATCAGTAGGATCTTCCCGCGTGACAAAATAACCAAGTGATTTAATATGAGCCTCTACCAGGTCTTTCATTTTTTCGGGGTCACATCCTTTTACCAATCTTATTCCCAAAGCTGCCGTGGCAGAGGCCGGGATTACATTCCTTGTCTTTTTGCCCACATTACCACTCTGCAAACCTTTAATAGTCAGCGATGGGAGTAATAACCGCTCATATAAGCTTTCCTTACCCTCCGTATCCATCAAGCCTAATTCATCTTTCAGGTTATCATCATAAGCGGGTATTCTTTCAAGGGCTTGCCGATCGGTGTCAGAGAGCGGTTCGACATCATCATAAAAACCTTTGATGACTACATTCCCTTTGCTGTCCTTCATACTGGCGATCAACTCAGCCAGCATCTGCCCAGGTACAGGGGACCAGTTGCCATAATGACCGCTATGCAATGGTCGGTTAGCACCATAAACGGTAACTTCCATACCTGTCACACCTCTCACACCAAAAACTAATTGTGGCTTTCGGGATTGATGTACAGGGCCATCACAAAAAAGCCATACATCAATCTGGTCAACCAATTGCTGGTAGTCCTCAAGGTAGTTGCGTAGTTGCTGGGAACCAGCCTCTTCCTGGCCTTCAAAGAAAAATACGATGTTGGAATTGATCTTAAAATTATTCTCTTCAATCACATCGAGTGCAGTCAGTATTGAAATGACAGGTGCTTTATCATCACCTGCTGAGCGGGCGTAGATGCGGCTCCCAGGATCTATTTGAGTACCTGGCTCCGGAAATGGTATTTGCTGCCCTTCCGAATCAAAAAGTACAGGCTCCCATGGACTTGTATTCCAGTTGCTTTCATCCACTGGTTGTCCATCGTAATGAACATAAAAAGCGATGGTCCTTTTTGCATTTTTTGCAGGTAAATAACCAAAAACAATAGGCGGGGTGCCCACCATACGGAGCAACCTGGATTGAACACCCCGTTTCTCTAACTCGTTTTTAATGTAATCCGCATTTTTATTGATATTGGGCAGATCGTAGGCCACATTAGGCATGGAAAGCAGTGCTTTAAAATCCTGCAGAATATGAGGACCACTTTCCTCAATGTATTGATCAAGTGCTTCTATCACTTTTTCCTGGGCGCTTAAAGGTGCAGACAGAACGATTAAAAGGATTAAGAGCAGTTGTTTCATATTGATAAGAATATCTGTAATTCTAAAACAAAAAAATTAATCTGGCCTCATAGATATTTAAATCACATCCTACCCAGAGATCAGGATGAATCACATTTTCTTTGCGATATAACAATCGAGCACCAAAAACTTTCCTATCCACCTCATGGAATTCCATTTAAATAATTGATTATAGGTATTGAATTCATTTATTGGTTAATATCGGTTACAGCTTCTCATGATACTCACTTACAAGATCAAGCTTGGAGCAATATCTAAAAACTACCAAATTAAAATGTACTGGACTCACAGTTTACATTCCGCCTGTTTATTCTTGTATATTTCTTTGAATACCCTCATTTATTTTGTAGATTTAGTGATTAACCAAACATTTTTTATCATGTCTAGTGTCTATAAAGTAATCGAAGTAATCGGGTCAAGTGAAAAATCCTGGGAAGATGCTGCAAATGTAGCTATAGAGAGAGCTAGCAAGAGCCTTGAAGATTTAAGAATAGCAGAGGTTATCTCACAAGATGTGAAGATAGAAAACGGTAAGGTAGCTGCCTACAGAACTAAAGTCCGGCTATCTTTTAAGTTTAAGGATTAATAGCAATCAATAGTTCCTATTATTTTCCATCCTTATGGTTTCATAAGTTAATGTTATTGCCCGTATTATCGGGCAATTTTATATTGGTTGTCATGCGATCAAAGTAAGCTTTGCTATCCTGATAAAATATCTGCGGGAAGCGTAAGAAAGATCAACTTTTTAGCCAGGTGGGTTTGGTTTCGGCATCATGTGCCTTTCCAATGATTTCTTTGTATAACTCTGGCCTGCGGGCATTCCTGTACCGGTAGCCTCCGGACAAGGTCAGTTTGTCCGGTGCAAGGGTTGCTACTGTTATGCCGTCATCAAAGCTCTTGATTTCTGAAAGTAGCTCACCATAAGGGTCCAACATCATGGCGTTTCCGTTTTTAAGTTGCTCACCATCATACCCAATAGGATTAGTAAAAATATAATACACCCCATTATCAAAGGATCGGGCAGGCAACCAACGCATCAACCATGCACGACCTTTAGGGCCATCGAACGCCATACGAAGTGGCACAGGGTCTTCTCTACGTTTTTGCCAGAGTGTATCATCCACGAATCCCCTTCCAGGCATTGATGAAGGAGTGCAACCTGTAACGTGAGGCGCAAAGATCACCTGGGCACCCAATAAGGTTGTTGCCCTTACATTTTCAATGATGTTATTATCATAACAAATCAGAATACCGCATTTCCATCCATACAGGTTAAAGGTTGTGTATTGATCACCTGGAGAAAGATAGGGGCTTATAAATGGATGCAATTTCCGATGCTTTGCAACCAATCCATTGGCATCTACACAGACATAGGTATTATAGATCTTACCACCTTCTGATTCCACAAGTCCGGCAAGTATCGATATTTCATTGATTTTGGCTATTTCTATAAGTTTCTTGCAGCTTTTTCCATTGGGTACCGGTTCAGCAATCTCCAATAGCTCATCTTTATTCAGTTTTTTTAACCAGGTGTACGCCGTAATTGACAATTCATGAAAGCTAACTACTGATGCACCTTGCGCTTGAGCGTGCCTGGTCAGTTTCTCTATCACCGAGAGATTATAAGATTTATCGCCATCTTTGGGTTGAAATTGTGCTGCTGCTATAGAGAGATTGTCCATTATTGTTCTTCAATAAATAATTTTATCGCATCCAACAGTTGCTCCGGTTCTTCCTCAATGATCAAATGACCGCTTTCGGTTATAATTTTCAAACTACTTGAGGGAATAATTGCGTTAAGCGCATATCCTTTTTTCACTGGTATCCACTCATCTTTCTCTCCCCACAAAATAAGTACTGGCATTGATAATGTATGATACAAATCCTGCACATGATCGGTAAAATTTGAGTCAGCTTGAGCGATCTGTCGGTAAAAAGCAGCTTTTCCTTCTTTGCTTAACCAGGGATTCATTATGCCTTGAATGGTTTCTTTCTCTAACTGCCGGTAAGCAGCAGTTTTAACGTAAGCTTCAACAATAGCTTTATGGATATAATCAGGTACTCCGGCAAATGCCACTTCGTATTTATTTACGTGCTTAAAAAAAGGTGATCCCCAGGGTGAGAGCGCCACCGGATCGATTACTATCATTTTCTCATATACCACATTATCCAGCAAATGAGACCTTAAAACTGTTGCACCACCAAAATCATGACCTACAGCGATTGGTTTGTCAATATCCCAATAATCAATAAGGGCTGCCAAAACCTTATTTTGAATACCTAATGATACATCCCCTTCCGATTTGTCAGAAGCACCATAGCCTAATAGATCAAAAAAGAAAACCTGGTAATTTCCTGACAGGCCATAAATTAGGTGGCGCAGGTTGAATGATGACCATGGCGTGCCATGAACCATTACCACCGGATAGCCTTCACCCATCACATCCCACTTTACTTTCCTACCATCAAATACAAAGGTCTGATTTAAAGTCCATTTCATCCTTAATCAATTCAATAAAATAGCGGTACCCGTCAAATTAACTGATAAATATCTGAATCAAAAAATATTCACCTTAATCCGCCCTTCGGGAGGTTTTAATAGCATTTATTATAGCAAGTCCAATAGCTTTAATTCTAATGAACAATTGGTTACAGGATTTTGAATACAGCGTCAAGATCAGCGGCCGGGAAATTATAATCGCAGGATTAATAACCTTTTTGATTGCTTGGATCACCATGAGCTTTCAATCAATTAAGGCAGCAATTTCAAATCCTTCAGATTCTCTGAAAACTGAATAGTTTTTAAAAGTTATTTTAAATGTTGAGCGGATTGTGGTCTTCTCATCATCTTGAATATTAAAATACCCAGAATCAGGAGATCAACAATCAATAAGTAGTTTATTAATTGACTGTTTAATACTTCATTGAATGGTAGCATATCAATTATTACTCGTGAAATATTTAGCAATCCAAAAAATATGGTTACAAAAACCACCACCATCATTAGGGCATTTTGAAAAATGTTATTGCGGTAGGCCACTTCTATTTGATCACTATTGACTAAAAACCATAAATAAATAGTTACACCGGGCAGAATGATTCCATTGATTGCCTGGGCTAGAAGAATTGCCGGAATAGGTTTAATGTCCATTAAAGTAAATACAAAGCCAATCAACATAGTGAAAAACCAAACCATACGAAACCCCGTGCTGGATGAGCTATTAAAGAATGATTTATGTGAGAAGCAACCCTGAAAGGTAACAGCTGCGGCTAAAGGAGCTGTGATCGATGAAGTAAAACCTGCAGCTATCAATCCAAAACCAATTAATAAACCCGAACGCTGCCCTAAATATGGCTCGAAAGCATTTACTAACTTTTGAAATGAAAATTCCCCTTCTATCCCTGATCCGATATGTAAAATGGCATAAGTAACAAATCCGCCCAATAAAATAGCAATGGACAGGCCAAATCTCATTTCTTTGATTGATTGGTTTATTCCGATGCCTGCCCCTAAAAAGATATTATAAGGTACAATCGTGGTGCCAATTAAGGCAATGACCAGTAACTCTGATCCCTGGGATATTTTTGGTACAAACCCCCGTATTAATTCATTTGAATTGGTGGGCACCTGCCATGCCATTATAACAAAGGCTACACCCATAGTGGCAACCATCATACCCAGGAATCTGGCAACATGACTGGTTTTGCCAAGGTAGAGCAAGACTACCCCGCTGGAAAAAAATAGTGTGCTTAACCATATTTTTGAGATTTGAAAAATTATCTGCGCACCTGACAATGCACCCAGTAAATTACCCCCCTGATAGGCCACACAACCTATAAAAATAGAAAATGATATGATATAACGAGAAGCAGAACGGGATCGCGGCGTTGCAAACTGGTTTGCTATAATCTGACCCAATCCTCTTCTGCTGATAATGGCTATACGCGCACTCGCTTCCTGAAGAATAATACAGGCCAAAACTGAAAAAAACAATGCCCATACCAGGCTGTGATCAAACCTTAAACCTGCCATAGAGGCGGTAGTAACTGTTCCGGGGCCTATGAATGCAGCGGAAATGATTGACCATAGAAGTATGTTTAGTATTTTACTTTTCATGACATCTCAGAATGCCCATAACCTCCGCCCCCGGGCGTTTCGATCACCATCTTGTCCCCTATTTCTACTTCCACCTGGTCTATACCATTAACGATTTTTTTATCACCATTCGGTTTGATGATGTATTGCTTGCCAACTGACCCGGGCTTACCACCTTCTATGCCGTAAGGTTCTTGCTTTCGATGTTGCATTAATGTGGTAACCACAACCGGCTCATTGAACTGAAGAATTTTGCGTATGCCATCTCCCCCACTCCATTTTCCAACACCTCCTGATCCATGATTTATAGACCATTCCAGCACTTTAACAGGATACCTGTGTTCTAATATTTCCGGATCAGTGCATCCTGTATTGGTCATATGTTGATGTACACCATCAACCCCATGGAACCCCTTTCCTGCCCCACTACCTCCGCCTATGGTCTCATAATACCCGAAGGATTCGTTACCAAATAGAAAATTATTCATGGTCCCCTGGCTGCAGGCTGATAGTTTTAAAGCTTTAAAAACAGTATCTACCAATCGTTGGCTGGTCTCCGTATTACCTCCTACCACAGCCGGGCAATTTTCAGGCTCATTGAAGAAGAGGGGATTAATTATACTTCCCTCAGGCACTATTAATTTAACACGCTTCATAAGCCCTTCATTAAGAGATAAAGGACGATCAGCCAATATCCGAAGAACATAAATGATTACACCATTGAGTATAGCCGGGGTAGCGTTTAGATTGCCGGTATGCTGGTCCGAAGTGCCTGAAAAGTCAAAAATTAGTTGATCATCAGTAAAATGAATGCATACATTCAATAGGGTTCCATCATCCAAATATTCTTTTGACCGGAATGATTTGTTCATCAAAGGTAATATAGCATTCCAAAGAACATTTGAGGCATTTTCCTTAATCGAAGCACTTAAGGATTGAATTTCTAATGCCTGAACCTCCTTAGCTAGTTGCTTCAAACTGTTTACGCCAAGCTGAATAGCGGCTACACCGGCATTTAAATCGGCAAGATTTTCTTCAATTGAGCGTGTTGGATATTTTGCATTGGTAAGTAATTTTGAAATGGCCTTCTCCTGAAAAATTCCATCTTTCACCAAATACATCGGTGGAATAACCACACCCTCTTCCTCAAGATTACGGGCATCGGCAGGCATAGAACCGGGGGATTTCCCACCAATCTCCGCGTGGTGTGCCCGATTAGCAACATATCCAATCAATTGATCATCATCATAGGCTGCTGCTATAAGCGTAATATCCGGCAGATGCGATCCTCCATAACCCGGGTGGTTGGTTATAACCACCTGAGCAGAGCCAAGACTGATGACGTCCCTCACCGCTCTAACGCATACGCCCATACTACCCAGATGTACAGGAATATGAGGAGCGTTAACTACCAACTCGGCATCCTTATCTAAAATAGCACAGGAAAAATCCAACCTTTCTTTGATGTTTACTGAAAATGCACACCGTTGAAGTAAGGCTCCCATATTCTCAGCTATGCTGGTTAACCGGTTAGAAAATAGTTCCTGCTTTACAGCCATGGGCATGACACTTATTTCAGTTGAGTCAATCGCTCCTAAAAAAATCATTCGTCCGTTACCGCTTCCGTCCATAAAAAATTTCCAATCCCTTTCGATAACGATTGTAGTAAAATCGCTGAATAATAATGCCGGGCCAGGAATCTCTGCACCAATTCCCAAGGACTCCCATTTAAAAACAGGGGTATCCTCCCAGGCATCATTCAAAAAAACATGTTGAATATCTTCCGTTTCCGGTAAATATTTGTTTTCAAAATCTGGTTTTACGGGTTCTTGTTCACGCCTGTTGGAACCAATCAGCTGAATAAACTCAACTTCTATCGTTCTATTTTTGATCCAGTGCCCGTACTGATTTTCATATTTAAATTTGAAATCAGCAAAAAGCTGGTCTTTATCCCCAAATTCTACGGCAAGACTTGTCTCCTGACCTTTGAATCTCAGGTAAAGTATTCTGCGGTTGATTTCTATATCCTGGTTTGTAAACCCTTCCCTGGAAAGTTCATTCATTACTGCCTTTTCTAGTTTCCCAAAATATTCAGTCAGCGCATCATATACTTCATCTAAAGGCTTAAGGATTTGCATTAAATTTTCTTTACTAATCAGAGCTTTTCCAAGTCCATATGCACTCAATAAACTTCCATCATAGGGGATCAAAATATTTTTTATTCCCAGTTTCTCTGCAACGCCGCAAGCATGTTGCCCACCGGCACCTCCAAAAGCCATCAAGTGATATTCCGAAGGATTATAACCTTTTTCAAATGAGATTTTATGGATAGCTGCTGCCATTTTCGTGTTGGCAATCTCCAAAAAACCAGTTAGGATACTTTCATCACTAAGATCTTCTTCACAATGATTTTTTATAATTTCTAATTGCTTTCTGGCTTGATCTTTCGTTATTGGAATGCTAAAATTTGACATTACGATCCTTCCCAAAAGTAAATTGACGTCTGTGATGGTCAATGGTCCGTTTTTTCCATAGGAAGCTGGACCAGGTACCGCACCGGCACTTTCCGGCCCGACCTGGAGTACCGAATCTTTGTATTTACAGATTGACCCACCACCAGCAGCTACGGTATGAATAGAAAGTGTATGATTGAAAATGGTAATATCCCCGATATCAAGGTGGTCATCAAAGTCTATATGTCTGTCGTACCTGGATACATCCGTGCTTGTACCACCCATATCAATGGTCAGCACCTTCTGAAGCCCCATCAATCTGGAAAGATAAGCACATCCCGAAACTCCTGCAGCAGGGCCACTCAGTAAGCTATCTTTAGCCTTAAATACTGAGACATCTGCAAGGCTTCCACTGCTGGTCATTACTTTGAAATTATCTGCAGCCAGGCGGTCATTCATATTGTCCTTAAATTTCTGTAAAACCGGGTCGATATAGGCATTGACCAGCGCAGTCATGGTTCGGGGAAGGTATTTTATTTTCGGAGATAATGCAGATGACACGGATAAGTGCTGAAAGCCTGCTTCTTCAAAGTTTAATGATACTTCAGATTCATGAAGGGAATTTTTGCAACTATTCAAAAGGGAAATTGCTAACGATTCTGGTCCGCTAGCTTTTACTTTCCGTTGTAATTCTTTCAACTGGTCATTATTGATTGTACTGATAATTTCCCCTTTGGAATCTATCCGCTCATCAACTTCATAAACATCTGTGTATGGTAACCACCTTTGAGGTATGGCTAACTGAAACAGATCAGATCTGCGCTGATCACCTATTTTAATGAGGTCTTTAAACCCCTTTGTTATCATTAAAGCAACTTTGGCACCTTTTTTTTCCAGCAAGGCGTTTGTTCCTATGGTAGTTCCCAATCTTACCTGAGTCGGCGGTAAAGGTTGTTTAAGGGGCGTATCTGTAACAATCCTTAACGCAAAAACCGGAGCCTCCTCAAATGCGGTTATTT
The DNA here is from genome assembly GCA_051155775.1 of Cyclobacteriaceae bacterium. Lineage (GTDB taxonomy): Bacteria > Bacteroidota > Bacteroidia > Cytophagales > Cyclobacteriaceae > CAYSCZ01. The sequence continues at coordinate 35,635 of DAXETV010000012.1, forward strand.
CAAAATCCTGGGATTGTTTAAATGCCGCGATTGGTTTATCCAGCAAAAGTGACCGGTTCTCTATATCAAATGTTGTTACTGAATAACTTAGATCGTCAATAAATAAAGTATATCCTATGATTACGTTCCCTGATGATATACCAAAATCAGTATTTATGATGTAATTCCTTTCCCCAGATTTTTTTACCAGCTTTCCGCGTAGTCTTCCTGAGCTTAATATTTTCTTTCTTGTAAAATTCCCTCGAGGATCAGATATCAAACAGTCTGTAAATGTTCCTCCAACATCTGCCCACAGTTTCCAATATTTTGATTGATTTTTGTTCACCTATCAAAGTAGGTGTTTTTTTAATAAATGGGCAAACCCAGCGCTTGTCTCAGCACCGTATCTTGCTTGTTGTTCTTACTCCAATATTTTTCCCTGATTGTTGAGATCCTTTTTGCGGTTGTAAATAAGGATTTATCAGACATACCAGAATAAGACTCTTCCCATCCTTCAATAATAAATGGAAAATTTTCCTGAAAAAATATAGACAGCCTTCTTTCATTATGCTTATATCTTATCGTATAATTCATAACCGGCTTTCCATTAAATTTATCTTTGTTTAAACTGGCTGTGGCATCATAAACATCATCGGCATTATGTTTTAGCCTGTTATAAAATAAACTTTGGATTAGTTTGATGTCTCCTTTTGGCAAATATTCAGGATTGAACCTGATACGGGTCCAAATTTCATCTTCAGTTAACACCTTTGGTAAAGATTTTTTTGTATCTCCCTCTTTTTCGAAGTATGAATAGTTAACCACGTTATATTTGTCGTTCCTCAGATTATATTGAGAAAAAGTATGACCACACCATTCCTGGGAGGATGCAGTGATCTTAAGCGTATTAGCTCCTTCTCCGGCATTTACAGGAGTAAACGTTGATAACATCATTGAATAAGGATAGATGCCGGTTAGGAATTTTTTCATAAAATTCAGCTTAAGAATTGTAGAGGAGGGATAACTCCCGGTTTCGTCCTTTACTTGTTTATCCGGCAGGAAATTTTCTGTGACGAATATTAGAGTAGCCGTCCCATTATGTGCTTCACCATACCTTGATTGTAATAATTCATAGGATGTGAGCTCTGCTGTACCACTATACCAATAATCATCAAAACCGTCAGCCTTTTTGAATTCTGAAGCGTTAGCGGATATGGCACCCATCCGGGCTTTGGATGTTTCACTGTTTGGATTACAGGAAACTAAAGTGATAAGTATTAAAAGTAGAGGGTATCTAAAATAAATAATCATAGCTTTGAAATTGTAGTTACAAAACTATGATTAACCAAGATTGATTCCTGAAAAATAAAATAAGTTATCAGCCTTTTTCTACTTCGCTGATAAAACTTTTACCTGGTTTAAATTTAGGAACCACCTTCTCAGGAACTGTAATTTCCTGTCCTGTCTGAGGGTTTCTAACTTTTCTGGACTTTCTCTTACTTTGAGAGAACGTACCAAAGTTTACTAAAGTAACTGAGTTACCATGAGAAACATCCTTAACAATTGCATCCAAAAGGCTATCTAAAGCTTTTGTAGCCTGGGCTTTAGTAATACCGGCCTGGTCGGCCATCGAATTAATTAAATCTGCTTTGTTCAAATTATTTTAACTTTTATGTAACATCAACAATTTTAACAACTTGACTAAAAAAATGCAAGGTAATTGCTAAAATATCAACAGGTGGGGCTTTAAAAGGATCGATTTTGTTGAAAAATTATTTACCAACTAACATAAAAGTTAAAGACGGCATAACATTAATGTGTATTATAACCCAGTTTAAATTTTACATTTCCAAAACCAGTCTGTATCGAGGACTACCGGATCTTAGTTTTTCCATGGCTTCATTCACAGTTTTTAATGGAAAAGATTCTATTATTGGTTCAATATTATGTCTCTGGATAAATTCCAGCATCCTTTTGGTGTTTATTGGACTCCCCAAAGGTGAACCAGTTAACATCTTTTGACCTGCTAATACTGGGAAATGTGTGTATGTAACCTGTCCAACAGCTCCCACGATGTGAATTCTTCCTTTTGGTTTTAAAGCATTTATGTATGCATCCCAATTTAAGTCCACATTAGAGGTAACAAGAATTAAATCAAATGTATTGGCCAGCTTACCAAGAGCGTCGGCTTCCTTAATGTTGACAAAATTATGGGCCCCTAGTCTATTTGCTTCCTCCGCTTTATCGGCACTGGTAGAAAAAGCTGTTACTTCACATCCCCAGGCATTTAAAAAAGATAACGCCATGTGCCCCAAACCACCGATACCTACTACTCCGACATGATGCAAACCACTTAGATTACTTTGAATAATAGGATTGAACACAGTTATTCCACCACAAAACAAAGGTCCGGCAGACTGAAGGTTTATGCCCTCCGGAATAGGGATGACCCATGTTGATTGTGCTTTCACTTTATTTGCAAATCCCCCAAACCTTCCTACGATGGTCATTTCAGAATTAACACAAAGATTATGATCGCCTGACATACAATCCTCACAAGTCATGCATGATCTCGAAAACCACCCCAGGCCAACAGTTTGACCAATTTGCAGGTGATGTACATTGTCACCTTTCTGTGATATCTTTCCAACCACTTCATGTCCAGGTACAAACGGATAGGCCGACATGCCCCAATCATTATTTAACATGCTAAGGTCACTATGACAGATACCGCAGTGGCTCACATCAATGATGACTTCATCTTTTTCCAGAGGGCCCATCTGATATTCAAAGGGCTTTAATTCGCCTTTTGCTTCATGAGCGGCGTATGCTTCTACTTTAATTATTAATTTTTATTAAGGTTTTACAATTGGCATTGAACAATAGACAATGCAATGATGTTCACTACTAATCTCCGCTTATTTTATTTATTATTGCTGAATTGTTTGAATAAGTTGATAAAAAGAAATGTACGATCTTAAAAATTATATCCACAGAGGCTCAACGTTTGTAAATAATAAACTTAATCCTCGCCACAAAAAATTGTCGACTTTGATGATTTACGCCACGGATATCTGTGATTCTGGCTGTAAGCATTGTCTTATATGGGCAAAAAGACCAACTAAAGTCCTTCCATTGGAAAAGATCATCGAAATAATGAATAGTAAGTGTGTCACCAAAAACACGACCATTGGTCTGGAAGGCGGGGAATTTCTTTTACACCCTGAGGCGCTGGAAATTATGAAGTGGTTTCGGGAAAACCATCCAAATTTTGACCTTTTATCCAATTGCTTAAAACCAGATAATTTAATAGAAGCGGTTAAAAAATATCCGCCTAAGAGATTATATGTATCCCTGGATGGCGATAAAGATACATACCTTTACATGAGGGGTAAAGATGGCTACGAATCAGTCATTAAGGTTATAGAAGAGCTTAAAGATGTGGTCCCTATTTCTACAATGTTTACCTTATCTCCTTATAATGAGTTTAGTGATATGGATCACGTGGCCAATGTATGTGAGAAATATGGGATAGATATGCGGATAGGTGTTTATAATAACATTTCATTTTTTGATACTGTAGAGACAGCACATGAAAATGATATTGGGCAACATAAAGATGAAAAAATACTTCAATATGCTGATGTAAGGGAGATAAAGCAGGAGGGTCTACTCCAACGAAACGCTAAACTCAAAGAAGAAGAAGCTAAAAATATTCACAGCCCTATCCACAATCACGAGGTTGAGTACAGTGAGTTCAAGGACAACGTACCTCATTCCATAAAGAAATTCAAAGAAAACTATGACTTTTTAATGCTCTATGATGAGTGGAGAAAGAAACGTTTGAAGATGAAGTGCCACAGTATTCTGGATAGTGCCGTTGTGCATCCAAATGGTGATGTACCAATTTGTCAGCATCTTGATGTGAAAATTGGAAATGTTTTTGAGAATACATTAGATGAGGTTTTTAATTCCGATGAAACCATTAAAACCCATAATCATCATGTTCACAATTGCAATCAATGTTGGATTAACTTCCATAGAAAATATGACGTGGTACTTTACAGAACCTTCGAGAAATTTTTTGGAAAGGTTGGTACTTCTAAATTACTAGGTTATTATCAATGGGAAGAGGACAATAAATCGACTTACAAGGAATACATGGATAAGGTCACTAAAACTTATGTTTAATTTTTTCTATCAAGCTATAAGTCTCCAACAGGTCGTTTAAAGGCGATCTGTTTGTTGTTTTTTGACCCTCTACAGTTTTAACGAAAGTTTCGATCTCCGTTAGGTAGCCTTGCTCATAGAGGCTGTTGAAGTCTTTTATGGGTATGAAGCCCCTGTTGTCATACAGCGAAATTGTTTTTGTGGGATTATCTAAAACTTTCTCCAAAGGAATATTCATAACTTTCTTAGGCTTTGATTCTTTAGTGAGTTTTGATGGGTATGATGCGTAGATAACTTCTTTTTTTGTATTTATGGTCATATCATCATGAGTAATACCCCAGCCGTAGTTTGTAGATAGCTCCAGGACACCAATGGCTCCACTTCTATGTTTCGTTTGAATAATCACGGAGGAATAACCTTGCGCACCAACTCTTTGAATATTTACATGTTCTGTTTTTCCAAACAAATAGTAAATATTATCCAGAGCATGGATGTAAAGGTCTAATACCTCATCTCCTTCCGGGTAACCTCCTGTTACATACCTGGCATTATAGGTTATAACATCTTTTAGATATGGTTTCAATAGACTATTAATTTTACAATATCTCTTTTGTAAACCCACCAGACATTTTACTTGGTTTGCGTTTTTGATCAGATCCTCCAGCTCATTTTTGCTGGCACATGGAGGTTTTTCTACAAAAACATATTTCCCTCCCTGCATAAGTTTTTTTGTTATTTCATAGTGGGCCTTAACGGATGCACTCACAAATACGCCCTTTATTTCTACATCGTTTATAATATCTGTTAAAGAGTCAGTACCTTCTGCCCCATAGCGGGATGCCATCCTGACGGCATTTTCCTTGTTGCGGGTGCATATAATCTTTAATGGTACAGCCAAATAATTTAAACAAGGATAAAGGTTAGAGATGCTATGATTACCAACCCCTACAAAGGCGTATTTATATTTATAAGATTTATCTAGTTTCAGATAACCTTGTTTTCTGACCTGTTTATATTTTTCAATTAAACCATCTATCATTTCAAAATAAAATTAAGCTTTAAGCGATCAATGTTTTGGATGCGTTGAGTTCCTGAATATAAAGACTTATGTAGTCATCAATTTTTTTTAGTCTGTATTGCATTATCCACCTTGGGTGGGGTAGTCCCTTTATTTCGTCAAATAATCTATAATCATTATTTATTTCTTTAAAAATCTTATAATTTTTGCCCTGACCTATGCAATAAGCTATTTTTCTGGAGCACCCAAACAATAATTTCTTTTTTAACCAATCAACGATATATGGTTTTATTTCTTTGAGAAGCTCCTTTGAATCGTAGTAATTAAAATTCTTTCCCTGCTTGACAAATCCTATGGGAGATAATGCTGAAAAAAAGAACTTTTGATAAAACTTTTCGGGGCCTCCATACGCACTGATCATCTTATAAATAAATATTGAAGAAAGCTCTGCCTTTTGTTCAAAATAATTTTCTATCCCACAATCACGCTTCAATCTGATAGGGTCTGTAAAGCCAATGCCGGTTATACCAGCCCCAAACCGTCCCGGATTAATTCCCATAAGCAAGACCCTCTGGCCATTATCATTATAAAACTTTGTGAAAAACTGAAGCATGATTTTTTTTATCTCATCATCCCTGAAAGGGGTCAACAGGTCCACACCTTCAGGAACCTTTGGTGATTCTATCTTTTCATAAAAATCAATTACCGATTGGCCAAATGTGCTCTTCATTCAAGCCCAAAACTAATGCTTAAATAACAACCGTCACCGGGTAGGTTGACAAACTGCATAGGAAATAGCTGATAATGAGAATACATTAGCTGATAAAGGAGGGAATAATGAAACAAATAAAAGAGATTGTATTAATGGGATTGGTGGTGCTATTATTTACTCCTCTTGCCTTTCTACTAATGCCTATAGTTCTGATTGGAGGAATAATCGGGGCTATTAAGACAATAATTGAGGGCAGATGGAAAAAAGCCAATTACCCTAAAATCCATCATCAGGTAAGTTAACCTGGTACATATTGATAAAACAATCAATATTTTTGATGGATGCAAAAGCTTATGACGGATGAAGGCATTGAATATCTATGTGCCAAGGATTCTATATTCAGGTGGATCAGTGACAATTATGGATTGCCACCAAATTGGAAAAGAAATCCCGGATTTGAGTCATTGGTTAAAATCATATTGGAACAACAGGTATCGCTAAATGCTGCCAAAGTCGCTTACGAAAAGCTAAAAAGTATTTGTTGCGAAATTGATCCACTTAAGATCTTACAACTGAGTGATAAGCAGATGCGTGATGCTTATGTAAGCAGACAAAAAGCCAACTATATCCGTGAACTTTCCAAAGCAATACTGGAGGGTAAATTTTTTTTTGAGGAACTTTTGAGTTTAGATCCATCAAAAGTATATGATAAATTAACATCAATTAAAGGGATTGGTCCATGGACGGCAAATGTTTACATGATATTCTGCCTGCAATACCCCGACATTTTTCCGGAGGGTGATGTTGCATTGATTAATACTATTAAAGAATTGAAAGAAGACATTGAACCAGAAAAATTTAATGATTTGATCAAAACGTGGTCACCATACCGAACTACTGCTGCATTTTTTCTCTGGCACTACTATTTAAGTAAAAGAGGACGAAAGGCTTTAATCTAGCTGGTAGATTCCCAATAAAGCAATATTAATTCTCAAATCAGTTACAAAATAATTAATTACTTTTGTGGAAAAATAAATTAGAATGAAACTTTTCAATACAATCACGATTCTGGTTATTTCTTTAGTTTCGTTATCTTGTGGGGATGCTGGAATAACTTTTAATTTAGCAAAGTTGGTTGAATATCCAATTTCTGTTAATGCAAACCAAATTAACGACAATGAATTTAACGGATCTGTTTCCACAGATCTTGCAACGTCTGAATTTAGTGATGTGTTAGATGAAATGCAGGATTTCAAGTTTAACTTTCTCGCATATCAGATTACTGACATAGAAAACACAATCAATCCTGCTGTAATAACAAGCACGACTATTGAAATTGATGGCAGTGTACTATGGTCCTATGATCAAAATATCCAGGTTGTCAATACACAGGATGTAATCATATTTGATGAAGCCTTGGATTTTGCTCTTGATGGTTTTAATTTCAATACACTTTCCCAATGGATTCAAGATGTAGAAAATGGTAAAGATCCCACCATTAACTTGTCATTGACTTTTGAAGGCGAACCTGAAGATTTCACATTTATTGTGTTAACCGATACGCAAGCATTAGTTGACCGAAACTTAAACTAAGATGAAAATTACCAGACTAATTATAGGATTGTGTTTCATCGCAATCAATTTTCAATCCAACGGACAAGCTGATTTTGATAGATTTTTAGAAGCTGGACAAGAAGATGCCAATAAATTACTGGAGTCCTACTTTGAACCTTTTTTCATTGGTATGGGAAGTAATGTAAATAGTGGATGGATAAATACCGCAAAACCACATAAATTGCTAGGATTTGACCTGACAGTAACTGCCTCCGCCTCATTTATACCAACAGATGCCGAGTTTTTTACTTTTAATAACAGTGACTTTCAAAATGTGAAATTATCAGAAGGCAGTTCAGATGAATTACCTACTATGATGGGGCCTAATCTTGCTGCTGATGATATTCCAGAATTGACATATTTTAATGATGGAGAAGAAGTTGTACGTTCAACAGCACCAACAGGCCTTGGAATAGAAGATGAAATTGGCTTTAATGCCGTACCAATTGTGATGCCCCAGCTAGGTATTGGGTTATTCAAGAATACTGAATTAAAATTTAGGTTTGTGCCTGAAACAACCATAGAAGATGATGACGGTGATGGTAAAATAAAGATGTTGGGATTTGGTGTACTTCACGATGTTAAGCAATGGATACCTGGTATAAAACTATTGCCTTTCGATTTATCTCTCTTTGCGGGCTACACCACATTAGATGTTGAGGTTCCGTTAGATGAAGATTTCCCTGACAGAATCGGCACCCTCGAACTGGATGCACTAAATATTGAAGCAATTGTATCTAAAAAATTCTCTGTTTTAACTGCTTATGCATCACTAGGTTATAGTAATTTTTCAAATAATGTATCCCTATTAGGCACCTATGAAACTGAATCGGAGGTATTTACAAACCCTATAGACCTGGATTTTTCCAGCAACAGTTTTAAAGGAAAATTAGGTCTAAGAGTAAAGCTTTTAATACTTACAATTCAAGCAGATTATACTATTCAGGAATATAATACCTTCTCGACAGGTGTTGGAATAAGTTTTAGATAAACCCGATAAACGTGGTGATCATATAGTGACCACCACCTTTCCTTTTACTTTTCGGTCTTTCACCAGGTTCAATGCTGATATCGATTCTTTAAACGTAAAGACCTTATCAATTTGGGGTTTTATCTTACCTCCGGCTAACCAATGAATTAATTTTTCTACATTTTTTGCATTTGCTTCTGGCTCATTTCTAAAAAAACTTCCCCAAAATGCACCAACGATAGAGGCACTTTTTAATAATGGTAGATTGAGAGGAATTGACGGAATGCTTCCGGCAGCAAATCCCACAATTAAATAACGCCCATACCTGGCAATTGACCTAAATGCCGTCTCTGAGTAATGACCTCCAACTGGGTCATAGATTACATCGACACCTTTACCTTTTGTAAGTGCTTTTACTTGAGATTTTAAATCCAAAGCCTCATAATTTATCAATTCGTCAGCACCATTTGATTTACAAAAACTGAGCTTATCATGTGTTGAAGCAGCAGCTATTACCTTACATCCAATCACTTTTGCTATTTGAATAGCAGCAACGCCTACACCTCCTGCAGCACCCAGAACTAAAAGAACTTCGCTGCTCTTCAATTGACCCCTATCTACCAATGCATGATAAGATGTACCATAGGTCATCAAAAATGCAGCAGCTTTTTCAGAAGATATCTCAGATGATACCGGAAAAGTATTGGAAGCCTTACCAACTACATACTCAGCTAGTCCTCCCCAGGTCGTTCCTGATACCACCCTATCACCAACTTTAAGTCCTTTAATGTCATTAGATACAGCTTCAATAATACCATAAACTTCAGCGCCTGGTGAAAAAGGAAAATCTGGTTTGAATTGATATTGCCCTTCAATGATTAGTGTGTCAGGAAAATTAATGCCACATGCCACCACTCTGATCAGCACCTGACCAGCTTCTATCTCTGGGATCGGTAATTCTCCAATGAATAAATCCTCCGGAGGTCCGTATTTGCTACAAATCAGTGCCTTCAATGATCAATCAATCTAGTTTTTCAATTATCAGGTTATGGTTAGTGTAAATACATATGTCTGCGGCTATTGTTAAACTTTCCTTCACCATTTCCCCGGCTGTTAATTGTGGGCTGTGTTTTTTTAATGCCAATGCTGCAGATTGCGCGAACATGCTTCCGGAACCTATTGCTGCAATTTCATGATCGGGTTCTATAACATCTCCGGTGCCTGAAATTATAAGTATTTGCTCTTTATCGGCAACCACCAACATGGCTTCCAATCTCCTAAGAAATCGATCCATACGCCATTCCTTGGCCAACTCTATAGCTGATCGCTTCATGTTTGACCCATAGGCACCAAGTTTCTCCTCAAATTTCTCAATAAGTGTGAAAGCATCGGCAGTTGAGCCGGCAAAACCCGCAAGGATATTATTGTTCGCCAGTTTTCGTATTTTCCTGACGTTACTTTTTGCCACTGTATTTCCAAAAGTGGCTTGCCCATCTGCTCCAATTGCTACACTATCGTGATGGAGGATCGCAATTACTGTGGTTGAATGAAATTTGGTCATGGTTTATTTAATAAAAAATCCCGTGCCATCAGCAAACGGGATCAGTGAGTTATGGTTGTATAATGTTTTAAATCAATATTCGAACGGGGTCTTCAAGTAACTCTTTGAAGGTCTTTAAAAAAGCTGCACCGGTGGCTCCATCCACAGCCCGATGATCACAGGATAGTGTTACTTTCATTACATTACCTGGAACTAACTGACCATCTTTTACCACGGCAGTTTCTTTAATTCCCCCAACAGCCATTATGCAAGAATCAGGCGGGTTTATGATCGCTGTAAATTCCTCTATTCCAAACATACCTAGGTTTGAGATTGAAAATGTATTACCCTCCCAATCAGAAGGCTGGAGCTTTTTCTCCTTGGCTTTTCTGGCCAGACTTTTAACTTCAGAAGAAATATGAGCTAGTGATTTGTTATCTGCAAACCTTATTACCGGAACCAATAAACCCTCAGGAACTGCTACAGCCACACCGACATGAATGTGTTCATTTTTTATAATTTTATCCCCTGTCCATGAAACATTCACATCCAGATGTCTTCTTAATGCTGCCGATGTCGCCTTAATAACCATGTCATTGAAGGATACTTTCACAGGTGAATATTCATTGATGCTCTTTCTTGCCTCTATCGCCTTATCCATATTAATTTCCATGGTTAGATAGAAGTGTGGCGCGGTAAACTTGCTCTCAGACAAGCGCTTAGCGATGGTTTTACGCATCTGGGAAACAGGTTCCTCCTTCGTCTTTTCCTCACCCACAACTGTTGGTAATTTAATTTCCGTTGCTGGAGCAGCGCTTTCCTCTTTTTTGGGAGCCGGTTCTGTAGCAGTAGAAGATTCAGCAGGTTGATAGGACTCAATGTCTCTTTTTATGATTCTGCCACCATCTCCCGTACCTTTTATTTTAGCAATATCATATCCTCTGTCTTCAGCCATTTTTTTAGCCAACGGTGAGGCCTTTATTCTTCCATTATCATCGGATTTAGTTTCCATGGTGGAACTATCCGGAGATTCTTTGGAGATATCTTCTTTTGTAAACTCTTGTCCGGCAGGTTCGGTATCTTTTTCTCCTTTAGACTGGTGTGCTTTGAGTAAAGCTTCATAATTAGCACCTTTCTCACCCAGCACGGCAATCACTCCATCAATCGCCACAGAATTACCAGCCTCCACTGCTTTGTAAAGCAATGTACCATCCTCATAGGCTTCCAGTTCCATGGTAGCTTTATCAGTTTCAACTTCAGCCAAGATATCACCTGATTTAACTTCATCACCAACTTCTTTTTGCCAGGAAGCGATTACACCTTCTTCCATGGTATCGCTCATTTTTGGCATGAGTACCAAAGTTGCAGCTATAGATGATGTATCAATTTCCTCTTCAGGCTGTTCTTTCTTCTCTTCAACGGGATGACTATCTGTTTCTTTGTCATTGGAGGTCCCATTTGTTGATTTTATTTCCTGCAATAAATCATCAATATTTTCTCCACTTTCACCGATAACGGCTATCACACCATCCACAGGCACGGATTCTTTTTCTTTGGCACCAATATGCAAAAGCGTACCATCTTCATATGATTCAAGCTCCATTGTTGCTTTATCGGTTTCTACTTCAGCAATTACATCACCTGAACTTACTTTATCTCCTTCTTTTACCAACCATGAGGCGATCACACCTTCTTCCATGGTATCGCTCATTTTTGGCATGCGTATAACTTCAGCCATGTTTCTTTTATAATTTAATTGTTTAGTTACTTTTTTAAACTACCAAATTAAATTAAAACTGTTTTATAAGTTTAATTATTGACTATTAAATGTATTGTAATTAAATATGAAGACTAAGATTGGTAGTTTTGTTGATGATGTTTAGAAAATGTATGATAGATATACAATAACAGTTGATAAACAAAAGTTAGGAGAACTAACGCAATATCCTGTAACCGATAATTATGTGCCAACATATAATGCTGGTCCGGGCCAGCAATTACCCATTGTAAAAAATAACAATGTTAATCAATTAACATATGGCTACTGGGGGACAATCCCAAGTTGGTCAAAGAATAAACCCGTTAGTACAAAACTGCTTAACATGAGCCTGACAACGCTCGAAAAAAAACTTTCCTCCAGACCCACTATAAAAAGCAGACGATGCCTGGCTTTGGCTGATGGGTTTTACGTTTGGAAAAAAATCAGCAAAAAGCAAAAAACACCTTATTATTTTTGGTCAAAGGATATCCCATTTTTTTTCTTACCTGGTCTTTGGGAAGAATTTGAAGTTGACAATAAGATTTTCTGCACATTTATTTTATTGTCCATGGAATCTCATGGAATAATATCAGCGAATGACAGTGAGATGCCTGCAATTATAAAATACGAATTAAGAAATAAATGGCTTTCAATTAATCCAGACCTCAACGATCTGAAAGAATTATTAGATGATTTTCCATACCAAAATTTATCTTATCATCCAGTGACGCCCAAAATAGCTGACCTGTCATATGATAATCCTTCATTAATTGAATCAACACCACCATCCGATCAACATGGAAACCTAACCTTATTTAATTAATTTTATCTGAATAGATAATTTTATAGTCTTAAAATTGAAATCATTTAAATAATCACACCTTATCCTACTTTCGATTTCCAATCAAAGCGGATTTTATTAGATTTATTTTTTACAATAAAAAATTTATAGTTATAACATTTAAAACCTGATGAAAAGATCAAAGATTGCTGGCATTGGATACTATGTCCCCGATAATGTGGTGACAAATGCAGACCTTGAAAAATTAATGGAAACCACCAATGATTGGATAATCGAGCGCACGGGCATCAAAGAAAGAAGATTTGCAGATAAAGCTAAAGGAGAAACCCCATCAACCATGGGAACAAAAGCAGCACTTCAAGCTATAGAACGTGCCGGCATCACTAAAGATGATGTTGATTTTATCATCTTTGCAACCTTAAGTCCTGATTATTATTTCCCCGGACCAGGGGTATTAGTTCAGGAACAACTCGAAATAAAAGAAATTGGCGCACTCGATGTTAGAAATCAATGCTCAGGTTTTATTTATTCATTAAGTGTCGCAGACCAGTTTATAAAAACCGGTATGTATAAAAATATATTGGTTATCGGGAGTGAACTGCATAGCGGAGGCCTGGACTTAACCACCAGAGGCAGAGCTGTCTCTGTGATATTTGGTGATGGTGCTGGCGCTGTGGTCATTCAACCCACTGATGAGCCTGACCAGGGAATTCTATCCACACATTTGCATTCTGAAGGAAAGCACGCCACTGAATTGGCACTTATCGGCCCTAATACAACCCGATGGGTGCCTGAAATAATCCACGAAAATGACCCGGAAGATATCAGCTATTACCCATACATGAATGGAAATTTCGTCTTTAAGCATGCCGTCACAAGATTTATCCAGGTAATTTCCGAAGCTTTAATTACCAATGGTTACAAAACAGAAGATATTGATCTACTGGTACCACACCAGGCTAATCTAAGAATAAGCCAGTTCGTTCAGCAAAAACTCAAACTTGCGGAGGATAAGGTTTATAATAATATTCAAAAATATGGTAATACAACAGCTGCTTCTATACCAATTGCACTGAACGAAGCGTGGGAAAATGGTAAAGTGAAGAATGGGGATTTGATATGCTTAGCCGCTTTTGGAAGTGGATTCACCTGGGCCTCTGCCTTAATCAGGTGGTAATAGATGGCTAAAAGTCAATATTTCACCCCCCACGAAAAAGAATATCTTGGCGATGTTAATTTTTTACTGGCTAAAAGAGCCATCTCCGATAAAATAAATGACCTTTTCAATAATGCTTTGAAACAGGCAGAAGATTCTCTAAAAGCTTTTCCATCGCACGCCTTAAAAAATACTTTTAAAATATCTAAAGGAGAAAATTATAAAGGCCTGCCCTATTTTGTACTTGATTATCCACGTCTTTTCTCCAAAAAAGATGTTTTCAACTGTAGGCTGTTGATATGGTGGGGTAATTTATTCAGTTTTTCTTTCCATCTGGAGGGGCAATCAAGACAACAATATATGAATCAAATAGTAAACTGTTATGATTTTCTGGCTTGTAATGATTATTATATATGCACGAATGACAACCCATGGGAACATTATTTTAAGCAGGATAATTTTGTTTCAATAGAAGGAGTCAGTAGGGAGCAATTTGAAGCACAGATTTATACATCTTATTTTTTAAAAATATCAAAAAAACGAGATATTGAGGATATTGAATATCTTATTGACTTTTATAAAAGTTGTATGCAGGATGTCATTTCAATAATAAGTTAATTGACGAATAGTTTTTGATAATGATCTGAATATGTCCAGGCTATTTTCCCTTCTTGTTTTAGTAATCATGGGGTATCAGTTAAGTGCTCAGGATTTCCTGTCTCAATTTTTTGATGATTCACTTGTAATACTGGAAAATGATTCAGGAAAACAAATTGTAAGTGTTATCAACCAGGAAAATGAAACGGTAGCAAAAGGAAGAATGGTTAATAGCAAACCTGAAGGTAAATGGAACCTTTTCTATCCATCAGGCATAAAAAAAGGGGAAATCCATTTTCAAAAAGGCCAACTGGATAGTACATATGTCCAATATCATGAAAATGGAAAAATAAAAATTTCAGGGCAGTATAAAAGCGGAAATAAAACCGGGCCATGGAAGATATATTACACATCAGGCGAATTACAAAAGGCAGGGTATTATAAAAATGGATTAAAAACGAATGTCTGGAGTGAGTTATATAAAAATGGCATAATTAAAATAAAAGCAGAATATGCAAACGGGAAATTAGATGGTCAGTATGTTTCTTTTGATGAAGATGGGGTGGTAATCTATAAAACCAACTACAAGGATGGTAAATTAAACGGAGCCTACCAGGAATATTATAATCATAATGTATTGGCGCTAGAAGGAGACTATAAAGCAGGTAAAAAAAATGGCCCATGGGTTGAATATGACCCTTTTGGAAAAAAAACCTTCGAAAAACAATATTTGAGTGATAAGCCAAATGGCACATGGAAATTTTATTATTCAAATGGCAGAATACAAGCCATTGAGAATTATAGTTATGGCATTAAGGAGGGTAAATGGATAGAAAAATATCCCAATAAAAACATACAAAGAGAATACCATTATAAAAATGACCTCTTAAGCGGTATTTATAAAGAATTTTTTGAAAATGGAACGCCAAGTGTTGAAGGTGAATATAAGTATGGATTGAAAACAGGTACCTGGGTAAGTTTTTATCCTTCCGGTGTCACCTACAGTATAGGAAAATATAAAAATGATCAGAAAACCGCGATATGGAAATATTTTTCAGCGTATGGTGTACTACTTGAAGAGGGCCCCTATCAAAACGACATGAAAAATGGGCAGTGGCTGACGTATCATGAATCAGGACAATTAAAATCAATTGGCAGTTTCCTGCATGATAATAAAGATGGACTCTGGGGTTATTTTTACCTGAATGAACAACTAAAGCAAGATGAAAAATGGCAAAATGGACGATTGATAGCAATTAGTGATTGCTATAATCCAAAAGGTGAAGTACTTAATAAAGGAAATTTCAAAAATGGTAGTGGAACAAGAATAATGTATGACTACAATGGTGTAAAATATGCAGAAGGGTTCTATGAAAACGGAATTCCTAATGGCACATGGAAATATTTTGATGATGACGGAAACCTTGTGAGGAAAGGCACTGTCAAAAATGGCCTAAAAGAAGGTATTTGGAGATATTATTATCGCAATGGTAAATTAGAAGTCGAAGGAAATTTCGTGCGAGATGAAAAGAAGGGAACATGGATGTACTTTAGAAAGAATGGAAAAATAAAAAACCAGGAATTTTATTGATGAAGTTAAAACAGTTGCCTGTTATCCATGTTCATTTAAAAAAAGATACATGTTAAATCTATTCAAAAAATCATCGGAAAAAGATAAGCTTAATAAAAGGTATCAAAAGTTGATAAGTGAAGCACATAAGCTATCTCATACTGACAGGAAAGCCAGCGATGCAAAGATGGCTGAAGCGGAGGAAGTCGCTAAAAAAATGGATCAATTAGAAGACTGATTTGCACCTCATATATTTGAAAAAAACCTTTAACGGACTGCGTAGGGTTTAGTCATAGAGTAAGCCTTCGGTTTTTTATCAAACAAAGGTTTTACAGAACTCCATACTTCTTTAAAAAATATTGAATCTCGATATTCGTTAAGTGCTTGTTCATCTTCCCATAAGCTATAAGTATAAAAAACGTTTGACTGATTAATATCCTGAAGCAGTTCCAGGTGCTTACAACCGGGGAAGTTTTTAATGATCATTTGATTTTCTTCAAAAAAACCCTTGAAGGTATCTATATCTGATGGCTTTATGGTTAAAACGACGATTCTTAACATTTTTATTTTTTAGTAACTACTACCGGAGATCCTTTTTTCTGACCTAGTAACCTGGCCGCATGCCCCTGATTGATCCCAATTTCCAGAATACTGTTCGAATTAAAGAGCAGAAAACATTCTCCCAGTTCCACATCATTATAAAATCTATTGATTCCCGGGAAAACCTCCCGGCCAATTTTAACTTCGTAATCATTTTCTTCGGTAAGCGATAAAAATTTATCAAAACTTTTCTTTTCAATATTCGTGATCAAATTGCCATAATGATCAATATAAATGACCTGTCCTTTGAGACTACTTTTTGTTAGTCTGACTGATGGATTGATTAAGATATTTTGATCAAAGACCTCTTTTCCTAATTCATGAAAATTATAACCACTGGCAATCTTTGCTGCATATGGTGCTAATATTGCCTTGGCTGGGAAAGTGGTTGTTGTTGTATTATTGGCATTAATATCAACTGCAGTCATCGTTTGATCACTTTTCAGTAAATTAGTGAAACCATTGTCAGCATTCAAAAAATAATGGTCTTCGAGCTTTGTGGCCAGGAACCTATTGGTTGGGGTGGTACTCCCTATTGAAATCAGATGGACAGTGCCTTTGGGGAAATCCCTAAAAACACTACCTAAAATATAAGCAGCATGACTGATGTCATAAGGGTTGATTTGATGAGAGATGTCTATTATATTTATACTTGGATTAATGGTCAATATCGAGGCTTTTACCGCTCCAACATAATGATCTTGGATTCCAAAATCTGATAAAAGGGTGATAATAGCCATATAGAGTATCCATGTTACTTTTGCTCAAAATTAAATATAAGAAACACTTTAACTAAAGAAACACACATTTGGTAGAAAAAGTCATAACCCTTGAAAATGTATCACTCGTAGATTTTTTAGGGGTGGAAAACAAGAACATCAAAGAAATAGCATCTGCATTCCCCGAAAGCAAGATAATTTCCCGAGGCAATGAAATAAGAATTAGAGGATCGGCCCCTCAAATCATAAAAATCAATGAGATCCTAAACTCACTAATTGAGCACTACAATAAATATGGAAAGGTAACTGAAGAGAATATCTCATCTGTTATAAATCGTGATACACAAGATTTAAATAAAGATCATAATGATGTAATTATTTATGGTGCCAGGGGAACTAAAATCTATCCAAGGACGGTAAACCAAAAAGCGCTTGTTCAAGCAGTCCACAATAAAGACCTGGTATTCGCCATTGGTCCGGCAGGTACTGGGAAGACTTATATATCTGTTGCTTTAGCCGTTCGGGCATTAAAAAATAAATTGATCAAAAAAATAATAATTACCAGACCAGCAGTTGAAGCCGGAGAAAACCTGGGTTTTCTACCTGGTGACCTTAAAGAAAAAATTGATCCCTATCTCAGGCCAATCTATGATGCGTTGGAAGATATGGTGCCTTCTGAAAAAATGAAATATTACAAAGAGCACGGCGTAATCGAAATAGCCCCCTTGGCTTATATGCGTGGGCGGACACTCAACAATGCTTATGTAATTCTCGATGAAGCTCAGAACACGCTGCCTATGCAATTAAAAATGTTCCTTACCCGCATGGGGCCTAACTCTAAGGTGATTGTTACCGGAGACATTTCTCAAATAGACCTGCCTAAAAAGCAAAAATCCGGATTGGTAGAATCAATGAATGTTCTTAAAAAAGTTGATGAAATTGGCTTTGTTAAGCTTGATGAAAGAGACGTAGTGAGGCATAAATTGGTTAAAAGGATTATTGAAGCTTACGACTATCAGGAAAATAAAAAAGAAAGTTGATAAAAGTATTCAAAGCTGAATCTAAAGCCGATCTCGAGGAGATATTCAAGATAAGGGAAGAGGTTTTTGTTATCGAACAAAAAGTAAGCCGGGAAGATGAGTATGATGAATTTGAGGGATCTTCTGTTCATTTTATCGCTTATGTAGATAAAAAACCTTCAGGAACAGCCCGTTGGCGATTTACCCCAAGTGGCATCAAATTGGAAAGGTTTGCAGTTTTAAAAAATGCCAGATATAAAGGTATCGGAAGTGAATTGGTAAAATCTGTCCTTCAGGATGCTTACTCACATCCGGATTTTAATGATCAAAAAATATATCTTCACGCACAATTAACAGCCATACCACTATATAGCAAACACGGATTTAAAATCATTAGTGATGAATTTGAGGAATGTGGAATTAAACACAGAACTATGGCTCTTCCTGGATTGAGTGATAAATAATTTCCCCATTTTTCACGCTAAAATTCATTGAATATTGAAGATTATTCTCCTGTTTTGTAGTTACTTCAACATTAGTGGAATACTGGATCTTTGCTGGTGGGTAAAGATGTAGGTGGCCATTTTCTATTTCTAACTCAGTATTCGATGATATTTTTTCAGGAAGATAAAAATAAAAATTCCCGGATTTTAAAGTAAGCCTGTTGGAATATTTCTCAAAAGGAAGGATAATTTCACCTTCAGCAGATAACTCAGTAAACCAACCAATCTTATACAACTTAAAAGTTGAAGTATCCCCAACATCCCACCCGATTATATATTTGCTTGTTGGGAAACCAAAACCATTTGCATCATAGGTTACCTTTAGGTTCTCCCCTTTTCTGATAACATAATCACCCAACTCCAAATCCATCTTCAGAAAGCTTGTCTGTTCAACCTGTAATGGAACTTCTTTTCTTTCATAGTAAGGTGTTGCAATCAAAAGGCTTGCGATAGCTAACGGAGTAAGTATCACAGAAATTAAAGCTACCAAACCCGCCTTTTTAGGGGATATGACTTTAGGCCTGGTCTCAGTTTTAGTAAGTTTTAGCAGATAGAACATTGATAATCCTGTCAACCACACGAAACCTCCGGACCATAACACGTCACTTAAAAAATGACCCCCTGCAACGATTCTTGAATACCCAATTGCAAGACCCATGGTCAGGCCCAGCATCAAAAAGACATAAGCTAAACGTTTTTTCCGGATTCTTAAAAAGAAGAAAGGTAAGGCTAAATAAAAACCCATTGAGCAATGACCACATGGAAATGACTTACCATCACCACTAAAATTTGGTACCCATAGCACCACATATTCTTCCTTGCCTTCAAAGGCACTTACATCTCTTGGTCTTGGCCTCCCGAAATTGTCTTTAAAAACCAAATTCACCAGAATACCCGGCCCGATGGCAAGACAGAGTACCATAAATAGAGCGTATTTCCTGAAACCCGCATATTTTATTTTTGATAAGCTCAGGGGTATAAATATCAGGCTGCCAATTCCTAATAACATGGCGGGGACACTCCCAAATTCATATAGAAACTTCCATGGTTGATCATTTTTCATAAACCACCCCTCATGAATAGAATAAAATGCCCCAGAAAAAAATATATCCAGGTCTGTCAACCAAAATATAGATGAAAGCACCAATAGAATTGATACAGAAAATAAAATTTCCTTCTTAAATGAATACATCCCGGATTAGTTTTTGAGCCCTGAGGCTTTAATTTTTCTGCAAATTATCCAAAAAGCCGGAAAGGCCCGACTTTAAGAAATAGTTAAGATTTAGGTTTTTCTACAATGTGATCCTGCCATCCGTTAACTTCATAATAATAAAATATTGAAGGAATGTTCAAAAGCCTCAGGCACAGGTTATTATTTTGGTTTTTAGTCTTTTTTAGTTCTAACCTGGTTACTATGTTCCTAGTTTTTACTTACACAAACAACAGAGAAGAACTAGCCAATGTCCTAAGAAGTATTGAAAAAACATATATTGATTTTCTTTCTGCACAGGTAAGTGAGTTTAGCTTTTTTATGCAGGACACCAGGAGTCCTGAGTTTTACATAAGCGGAAAAAGCAATTATTTAAACAAATACTACAAAATTTCCGAAAGTATTGAAGCCAACCTTGAAGGCTTACTGAGCAATGATCTTATAAATTCCCTTCAGTTAAGTGATGCCATTGAGCCGATGCTTCAACAGCACAGGTCCTATGATTCATTATTCTATCAGCTGTCTAAGCTAATCCAAAAAAAAGGCTTTAAGGACTATCAAATGATTGGGGATATGCGGAACGCTGTACACAAGCTGGAAGAATTCAAAGAAGTGGATAAAACCCTGCTGCTCACATTAAGAAGGAATGAAAAAGATTTTTTATTACGAAATGATACAACCTATCAAACAAAACTTCTAAAAAATGCAAGATTATTAAAGACATCAATAATTTCCGATAATCAAATAAATAACAGCAAGAAGGAACAAATACTCAAACTGCTTAATGAATATGTAACCTTATTTAGAGTTGTGGTTGATCTTGAACAAAAAACAGGTGTAAGGGACAATACCGCCCTTATGAAAAATTTAGATAATCGTCAGGAAAAATTATCCCGTGCTTTTGAGGAATTCATAATACTTGCCAATAAAGAAATTGCCAATCAATTTTATAACCTGAAAATAACTTTCCTGCTATATGGGGTCCTATTTGTTGTGCTCTCTTTCATTGTTAGTTTCTACGTCTCCAAACGAATTACAAGACCACTAATCGATTTAACAGCTTTTATTACCCGATTTGTTGACAGCAATTTTTCATTCAATCCCGGTGAAGTAAAATCCAGATCTGCTGATGAGATCGGGAAACTCACTTTAAATTTCAATATTATGCGGGATAAAATAGTAGAACAACTTACTTTCTTTAAGGAAAAGGTTGAAGAACGGACGCGTGACCTGGCAAAGGCAAATGAAACTTTAAATAAGCTAAACCAGGCCAATAGCCGGTTTGTACCCAATCAATTCATTAATTTTCTTGGAAAAGATAGTATTATCGATGTAAAACTAGGGGAAAACGTAGCCACTAATATGACCATCTTCTTCTGTGATATTCGAAAGTTCACAGAAATATCCGAGAAATTAACCCCACAGGAAAATTTTGATTTTATAAATACCTATCTAAATCTTATCGCTCCCCTCGTTTCGGATCATGGTGGGTTTGTAGATAAATTTATTGGAGACTCTGTAATGGCGCTTTACCCTGAGAAGCCTGAAGATGCTATGGATACCGCTATTCAGTCTATCCTGAGAATAAATGATTTTAATAGCAAGGCAAATAAGTGGCATGTAAAACCTGTAAAATTGGGTATTGGGATACATACCGGTCATATGATTCTGGGTACAATAGGTGCTCAAAAGCGATTAGAAACAACCGTTATTTCTGATGCTGTTAATACAGCTTCAAGATTAGAAGGACTCACCAAATTTTATGGTGGGTGCATCATTGTATCAAAGGAATCTATGAATCTTATAAAGGATAAAGAAAAATACTATTTCAGGTTATTGGATCGGGTTAAGGTTAAAGGAAAAAATAAATCCAACGATATTTATGAATTGATCAACGGCCTGCCAGCGTATGAAAAAGAACCAAAGCTGAAAACACTAAAAGATTTTGAAAGAGCCGTCATGTATTATCATAGTGGTGAAGTGGATAAGTCTCAGGAAATCTTTTTTGAAATAAATAAGATTAACCAGGATGACCTGGCTGTAAAACTTTACCTGGATAGGTGTGAAAAAATAAGAACAACCGGGGTGCCATATAATTGGGATGGCACTCATATATTTAAAGAGAAATGAATATTAACCAATAATTATCAGCAAGGTGCTAAACAGGGAAAGGACTTGGGAATTTGCATCCTTAAATCAAAATGTAATGACTTCTGCCCACCTTATCTACACTACTTATTTTCAATTATTGCATGAAAAATATTAATGGTCAAAGGATTTAACTACGTTTTCAATGATTTAAAATCAAATGAATCTAAAAATTTGGTATCATATTTTCCTGATTTAAAGGCTTTGTTGTCCATTAGTTTTATATGCAATGGAATGGTAGTTTTCACACCTTCAATGATAAACTCCTGAAGCGCTCGCTTCATTCTCACAAGAGACTCTTCCCGGGTTTGAGTAGTAACTATCAACTTAGCAATCAAAGAATCATAATAGGGAGGGATTCGGTATCCTGCATAAACGTGACTATCTATTCGAATTCCATGTCCGCCCGGGAAATGTAAATGATTAATCACTCCGGGGTTAGGCGCAAAATTTTTAGCCGGGTCTTCAGCATTGATACGGCACTCCATGGAGTGTAATTTAGGATAATAATTCTTACCTGATATTTCTATTCCGGCGGCAATTTTTATTTGTTCCTTGATCAAATCATAATCTGTAACTTCTTCAGTTACAGGGTGCTCCACTTGTATCCGGGTATTCATTTCCATGAAATAAAATTTCCCATGCTTATCGACAAGAAATTCAATGGTTCCCGCTCCTTCGTAATTAATAGCTGATGCCCCTTTTATAGCAGCATCACCCATTTTTTCCCTCAATTCATCAGTTAACATGGGGGATGGTGTCTCCTCAATCAATTTTTGATGCCTGCGCTGTATAGTACAATCACGTTCGGATAAATGGCAAACCTTACCAAATTGATCTCCCATAACCTGAATCTCCACATGCCTGGGCTCTTCAATGAATTTTTCAAGATATAATCCATCGTTTCCAAAGGATGATTTTGCTTCATGCCTTGCAGAATCCCATGCTTTCTTGAATTCCCTTTCGTCCTGCACAATACGCATACCTTTACCACCGCCTCCTGCTGTAGCTTTTAGCATGACCGGGTAGCCAATTTCCTGGGCTATACGCTTACCTTGCTGTATATTTTCCAGCAATCCATCAGAGCCCGGCACCACCGGTACATCAGCTTTTAACATGGTTTTTTTTGCGGTGGACTTATCTCCCATAGATGAAATCTGCTCCTGGCTGGCACCAATGAATTTTATGCCATATTCCTTACAAATACCAGAAAATTCTGCGTTCTCAGAAAGAAAACCATATCCCGGATGGATGGCATCGGCATTGGTAATCTCTGCTGCTGAAATAATTTTTGGAATGCTTAAGTATGATAGACTACTTGTAGGAGGTCCTATACAAACCGCTTCATCCGCAAATTTCACATGCAGACTTTCACGGTCAGCAGTAGAATAAACCGCCACAGTTTTTATGCCCATTTCTTTACACGACCTGATAACACGTAGTGCTATCTCACCTCTATTGGCAATGAGTATTTTGTTAAACATTCATTCAAATTAAGATGGATCAATTAAAAATAATGGTTGATCATACTCAACCGGCTGAGAGTTATCAACCAACACCTTAACCACGGTACCTTCAATATCAGATTCAATTTCATTGAATAACTTCATCGCCTCTACGATGCATACTGTTTGGCCAAGGGTTACTTTGTCTCCAACTTTCACAAATGGGCCTGATTCCGGGGTGGCAGACCGATAGAAAGTCCCAATCATGGGGGACTTGATCTCTTTATAATTTTTATTTTCGATGGCCTCAGCATCTTTTATCTTTTTTTCTGAGGTAGGAACCGATTGTGGCTGGTCAATTATGGGTTGTTGTGGAGAAACGACTGATTGCTTTTCAACAAAAGTTGTCTTTCCTTCCATATTTCGTTTAACCCTTATTTTAAAATCTGACGTCTCAATATTTACCTCTTCAAGTCCTGTATTGGCTATGTAATCAATTAATTCCTGAATTTCTTTTGGTTTCATATGGTTGATTTAAATGATGATTTTAACCTTTTACTCTCTCGACGTATTCCTTAGTTCGTATATCCACCTTTATTTTTTCATCTTGATTGATGAACAGAGGAACTTTTATTTCCGCACCGGTCTCAACGGTTGCAGGTTTAGTCGCATTGGTGGCCGTATCGCCTTTAATACCCGGCTCGGTATAGGTGACCGTCATCTCAATGATTGGTGGAAGTTCACAATTTAATGGTTTTTCAGTCTCTGCATGATATATTACATCAACCTCCAAACCATCTTTGAGAAATTCAGGGGCATCGATAAGTTTCTTTTCTAAACTGATCTGCTCATAGGTGTTATTATCCATAAAATGATATCCGATATCATCTTTGTATAGAAACTGATGGGGTCTCCTTTCGATCCGGGCGGTCGTGATTTTATGGCCTGCTGAGAAGGTGTTGTCAATTACTTTTCCCGAAGTAAGACTCTTTAATTTTGTTCTTACAAATGCAGGTCCTTTACCAGGTTTTACATGCTGAAATTCGACTACAGTATAATAATCATGATTAAACTCAATGCAAAGACCATTTCTTATATCTGCGGTTGTTGCCATTTAATGTTTATATTTAAATTATTCAGGGTTATAAGACCACTTTATAAATACTGATCCCCAGGTAAATCCACCTCCGAAAGCTGCCAATATTATGTTATCTCCAGCTTTTAAATGATTTTCATAATCCCAAAGACACAATGGAATTGTTCCACTGGTTGTGTTTCCATATTTGTGGATATTCATCATCACCTTATCTGACGATATGCCCATTCTTTGGGCGGTTGCTTCTATTATCCTTTTATTCGCTTGATGCGGTACCAAGTAGGAGACATCACTGGCTTTCAAATCATTTCTTTTCATGATTTTCCCCGCTACATCGGACATATTTGTTACCGCAAACTTAAAAACAGCGGAGCCTTCCTGATAAACGTAATGCTGCTTGGATTGAACCGTATCAATAGTAGCCGGCCTGCGGCTACCTCCTGCCTTCATATGCAAATGCGGCTCTCCGGAACCATCAGATTTCAGGATGGCGTCGATTATTCCATTTTCATCTTCTGAAGGTTCTAATAAAACGGCGCCTCCACCATCTCCAAAGATCACACAGGTGGTTCTGTCTTCATAGTCTATGATGGACGACATCTTATCAGCACCAATAACAACCACTTTTTCATACATACCTGACTTGATGAACTGAGCACCCGTTGTTAATGCATATATAAAACCAGAGCATGCTGCCTGTAGATCGTAACTAAAACTATTTATGGCACCAACAGCATTGGCTATAATATTCCCGGTAGCTGGAAACATCATATCAGGGGTGGTGGTGGCACATATAATCAGGTCAATGTCTGCCGGATCCGTATTTGTTTTCTTTAAAAGCCCATTTAAAGCCTCAATACCAATTACTGATGTACCCTTATCTTCACCTTTTAATATTCTTCTTTCTTTCACACCGGTTCTGGTTGTGATCCATTCGTCAGAAGTATCTACAAGGGTTTCTAATTCTTTGTTGGTAAGCACATAATCAGGCACGTATCCATGAATGCCTTTGATGGCAGCTTTGATGTTGCTCATTTATGTATACATTTTAACGGGATGAAAATGTAAACATTTTTAAGCTAATACTTCTCTTTCCATGACAACTTTGCCCTTATAATACAGTTTTCCTTCATGCCAAAATGCTCTGTGAGGTAAATGTGCTTCCCCGGTTGTTGGGCAAATGACATAGTTTTTTGGATCAGATTTATAATGGGTCCTTCTTTTGTCCCTTCTGGTTTTTGATGTTTTCCTTTTAGGATGTGCCATAATATCTTAGTTATTGGAATTATTTATTGATTTTAATATTCTCCATCTTGGGTCATTGTGATTTTCATCATTGTTGGTCGCATAGATCAATTCGTCTTCCTCAGATTCGGAATAATGATCCGGATGGATTTTTTTCATAGGTACGGAAAGGTTGATTAAATCATATACCACATTGTTAAGGTCTAAGACCTCTGTTTCATGAGGAATTATGGTTAGTTTATCATCAATTTCCTTGTATTCCTCCCCAAACTTAAAAATCACTTCTTCCTCCAGATTAATATCAAAGTCAAAAGGCTTCAATGATCGATCACATATTAATTCTATTGTACCATCTATAATCAACATTAATTGAATCATAGTTGTGCTTTTAACAAGTTTAATAAAAATCTGACCTTCCCCCTTATCTAAAATCCTCGATTCATAACCTTTAAACAGATCATCATCAAATGCTACTTTGTAATCGTAGTCTTTATTGTAGAGGCTCTTTATGTTTATTAATAAATCACGCTTTTCCACTACCAACCAATTTTTGACCCGCAAATTTAGATTAAATTAAATACTTATTAAAGAAAATTTGATTTATAATCCCAGTTATACCTCAAATTCACCACGATTTAATAATATCGTGTAAGCCAGAAAAACTGCTTCCTGAAAAGACCTATAATTTGCCGTATTCTTTCCAACCAGGTTATAAGCAGTTCCATGATCTGGCGAGGTACGAACAATTGGTAAACCTGCAGTAAAATTTACACCTTCTTCAAAGCTGATATTTTTGAAGGGAATCAGTCCCTGGTCATGATACATTGCAAGCACGCCATCAAAAGATTGGTATTGAAAGTTGCCAAAGAAACCATCCGCCGGGAAAGGCCCAAAAACCATAATATCCTTTTTTTCTTTACAATGCCTGATAACGGGAACGATGATATCTTTTTCCTCTTGTCCAAGCAGACCATTTTCCCCTGCATGGGGATTAAGGCCAAGCACTGCTATTCTAGGTTTTTGAATATTGAAATCCTTTTTTAATGAGTTATTAAGAATGCTGATTTTATCAGTAAGGAGCTCACTAGTAACTGTTTCACTCACTTTTTGTAATGGTATGTGCCCTGTGGCAATTCCAACTCTGAGTTTATCACTCACCATAAGCATCAGACTATCTCTCTTACCTGCTTTTTCCGTCAAATATTCGGTATGGCCCGGAAAATCAAAATTATCAGATTGAATATTCTCTTTATTTATTGGGGCGGTCACTATTGCATCTATTTTCTTATTTATCAAATCATTGACTGCCATCTCCATGGACAGTAACGCATACTTCCCTCCTAATTCATTTGACTCACCGGGTGTCACCTCCACAGTATCCTGCCAGCAATTGATGACATTTAATTTCTTGTAGTTCAGTCCTTCCAGTGATTTGGCCTGATGAAAGTTAAAATTATCAATACTTAATATTTTCCTGTAATGACTAATGAACTTTGTAGAAGCATAAATAACTGGGATGAAATTTTTTAAAATTCGGTTATCAGTAAATGATTTTATAACCACCTCCGGACCAATTCCATTTATATCCCCTATTGTTATTCCGATAATGGGTTTCCTTTTTTCGCTTTCATTCATCCTTCATTGTTTTAAATCCAAAGCGCAAGATAGGCGATTTTACCTATTTTAGAGGTGATGATGGTTATACCTAAAAAACGTCTGGGGCAACATTTTCTAATTGATGATAACATCGCCAAGAAAATTTCAAACGCCCTTCAATTTTATGAGGCGTATGAATACTTAGTGGAAGTGGGGCCAGGGACAGGAGCGCTAACCAAGCATCTGATTAAAAAAGAAGATATTAAGTATTATGCTTTTGAAATGGATGAAGACTCGGTTATTTATCTAAAAAATAATTACCCGGAAATTGGAAACCATGTCCAAAAAGCTGATTTCTTGAAAGCAAATCTTTATAATCTGTCCAATGAAAGTATTGGCGTTATTGGAAACTTTCCCTATAACATTTCCTCACAGATATTCTTTCAAATATTAGCCCATAGATCAATTGTTAAAGAGGTGGTATGCATGATACAGCGGGAGGTTGGAGAAAGAATAGTATCTGAACCAAATAGTAAGCGGTATGGGATACTAAGCGTATTACTGCAAGCCTTCTTTGAAATTGAAATATTGTTCACTGTGAAACCCACAGCCTTTCACCCTCCGCCGAAAGTAGAGTCTGCCGTACTTCGATTTAAGCGGAATGATAGAAAGAACCTTGATTGTTCTGAGCCTTTATTCAGGCGAATAGTGAAAGAAGCCTTTCAAAAAAGACGTAAGACGTTGCGCAATGCACTAAAAGGTCTAATTTTGAATGCCAACTATTTAAAACAAGACATTTTTAATAAGAGAGCGGAACAACTATCGGTAAAAGAATTTATTGAACTCACACAAAGCGCTGAAAAATATGGAATCAACCATAAACTTTGAGTTGACCAGGGAATTTTTGGAAAGATTCGAGGAGGCACTGGATAATCAAGAAGTTGATTTTATCAAGACTAGCCTACAAGAAGCAAATCCGGCAGATATATCAGCGCTTCTGGAAGAATTTAGCGCTGAACAATGCAAATATGTGTTTGATTTACTCGACCCTGAGCTGGATGCGAGGATATTGATTGATCTCGATGAGGATGTAAGGCACGACTTTATAAAAATCTTTACTCCAAAAGAATTATCAGTTTTTATCGAAAATCTAGATTCAGATGATGGCACAGATATTTTGTACCAGTTGCCCTTACTTGAAAGAGAAAAAGTAATTGCAGCTATTGAGGATGAGCAGAAAGCCTCTCACATCCTGGAACTACTAAAGTATGATGAGAATGTTGCAGGTGGATTAATGGCTAAAGAATTAATCAAAGTCAAAGAAAACTGGAATGTGCTTCAGTGTATAGATGAGATCCGAAAGCAGGCCGAGAATATTGAAAAAATCTACTCGGTATATGTGGTAGATGAAGAAAATAATTTTAAAGGCAAGGTTTCACTCAAGAAAATAATTATATCAAACGACAAAACTGAGATAAGGGAAATATATGATGATGAAATCATCTCAATAGGTTCATTTATGGAAGGCCGTCAGGTTGCTTCGATCATGAGTAAATATGACCTTGAAGCTATTCCCGTAATCAATGCTCGTGGTAAATTAGTCGGCAGGATAACTATTGACGATATCGTAGAATTTATTCAGGAAATAGCCGAAGAAGAAAGACAAATAATGTCAGGTATTTCTGATGATGTAGAAGAAAACGATAGCATTTGGTTACTTTCCAAAGCCCGTCTGCCCTGGCTTATAATAGGGCTAGCCGGTGGATTGTTAGGTGCAGAGTTCATTGGGTTATTTGAATCAAGTATTGCCCTGGTACCAGCCATGGCATTCTTTATTCCATTAATAACGGCTACCGGCGGCAATGTAGGTATACAATCATCATCTTTGATTGTGCAGAGCCTGGCGAATCCACAGGCTTTTGAATACCATTTATCAAAAAGATTACTAAAAGTTTTATTGGTAGCACTGTTAAATGGCTTCGTCCTGGCAATAATCGTATACAGTGTCGTATTACTTGCGGATAGCAGTTTTTCCCTCGCATATACTGTATCTGCAGCTTTGTTTAGCGTAGTACTGCTGGCATCTATTATGGGGACAATAACACCATTAATTCTGGATAAATTTGGGATAAATCCTGCTTTGGCATCAGGTCCATTTATTACAACTGCAAACGACTTACTGGGATTGGCTGTTTATTTCATGATAGCTGACTATTTATATGGATTCTGAAAATCAACCAACAAAAGGAAGAGTACTTGTCATTGATAAAATGCATGATAGTATCATTCCTTTATTAAATAAAATTGGTTATAGCGTTGACATTCAATTAAACCTTGACAAGACAAAATTAATTGACATAGTTGGAGATTATCAAGGCCTTATCCTTAGGAGTAAAATTTTTTTGGACGATGACATCATCTCCAACTCAAAATTAAAATTTATTGCCCGGGCAGGAGCTGGGACAGATAACATAGATATAGAAGCTGTTGAAAGTTCTAAAGTGAAAATTATCAATGCCCCTGAGGGTAATAAAGATACTTTGGCCGAACATACACTGGGTATGCTTCTAAGCTTAACCAATAAAATAAATACAGCGAATAATGAGGTGAAAAATGGCCTATGGAAGAGAGAAGCCAATAGAGGAATTGAATTGATGGGCAAAACAATTGGTATCATAGGCTTCGGACATATGGGAGAGGCCTTTGCTAAGAAATTATCCGGATTAGGCGTGAAAATTTTAGCCTATGATAAATACAGACATCATTTTACCAACGAGCAGGTAAAGGAAAGCTCCCTGGAGCAATTATATGCCGATTCTGATATTTTAAGCATACATGTACCTCTAACCATTGAAACAAGGTACAAATTCAATAAAACATTCTTTTCACGCTTCCATAAGGATATAATTTTATTGAATACTTCGAGAGGGGAAGTTTTGATTTTAAAAGATTTAGTTGATCTGTTAAATGAAGGGAAAATAATAGCAGCAGGCCTTGATGTGTTAGAAAATGAAAAACTGGATTCGTTAACTGAATCTCAAAAATCAGTTTTTAACGATCTTGTAAAATTTGATAATGTTATCATTACGCCACATGTTGGCGGCTGGTCCCACGAGTCTTATGAAAGAATTAACCATGTACTTGCTGATAAGATCAAAGCACTACAATCCTGAGGCCTTGCTTTGAATATTTAACCAGTATAGCTATATTTGCCGACATTTTAAAAAAGATACGTAAAAACGGTTCTTGGTAGGAACCGATTTTTTTTTAATTAAAAGCTAAATGAGATGGGAAATTATTCTTATTATACTAAAGAAGGATTACAAAAACTGAGAGACGAGTTAGCTGACCTTAAATCCAGGGGAAGGGCTGATATGGCTAAGCAAATAGCTGAGGCCAGAGATAAAGGCGACTTGAGTGAAAATGCGGAATATGATGCCGCAAAAGATGCGCAAGGGCTACTTGAATTAAAAATTTCAAAGCTCGAAACTACGATGGCTAATGCTAGAGTGATCGATGAAAATAATCTTGATACATCTAAGGTATCAATTCTTTCTAAAGTGAAAATCAAGAATAAGAAGAATAATATGGAGGTGACTTACACACTGGTAGCTGAAGAAGAAGCAGACCTAAAATTGGGTAAAATTTCCGTGAAATCCCCTATTGGAAAAGGTTTACTTGGCAAAAAAGTTGGAGAAGTGGCGGAAATTCAAGCACCTGTGGGAAAGATGAACTTTGAAGTTTTGGATATTTCATTATAATGGCCTCGGTTTTTAGCAAAATCGTAAATAGAGAGATACCAGCTCATATAATCGCTGAAAATACTCATTGCCTGGCTTTCTTGGACATAAATCCACTGGTAGTCGGCCATTGTCTGGTGGTACCCAAACAAGAAGTCGATTATTTTTTTGATCTACCGGATGAATTATACACCGAACTAATGCTATTCGCAAAATATGTATCAGGTGGAATAAAAAAGTCCATCACTTGCTTGAGGGTTGGAGTATCAGTTGTCGGTTTGGAGATCCCTCACGCCCACGTCCATCTTATCCCCATGAATAATATGGATGATATGAATTTTTCCCGTAACAAATTAAGCCCGGGTCACAAAGAGCTTGACGAAATAGCGACCTTAATAAAAGGTAATCTTTGACCTATTTCATTCTATCGGGGTTTTCAGAAATAAACGATTTCCAATTGGAATAATTTTTTTTGGTAGGCACTCCTCTTTGGAAATGATGACATAGCGCAACTGCCAAGGCATCAGTTGCATCAAGTAATTTTTCATCATGCTTAAATGATAATAAACGCTGAAGCATCGCTGATACCTGTTCTTTAGAAGCATTTCCATTTCCGGTTACTGATTGTTTCACTTTCCTGGGAGCATAGTCAGTGATGGGTATTTCCCTGGATAGAGCAGCAGCCATAGCTACCCCCTGGGCCCTACCCAATTTTAACATCACTTGAATGTTTTTACCATAAAATGGAGCTTCCAGTGCCACATGGTCCGGTTTGTAATCATCTATAATACCGGTGACCCGCTCAAAAATTTTTTTTAATCTTAATTCATGGCTTTCATATTTATTTAGCTGGATTACACCATATTGAATTAATTTAACTTGATCTCTTAATACTTCAATTATGCCATATCCCATTATATTCGTGCCGGGGTCAAGGCCTAATATTATTTTCTCTTTCGTTTTTTGTTTAATCAATACTATGAATGTTGGGTACTGTTAATGTACAATATAAAAACCTTGATAATTGGGGTAAACTCACAATTTTTTTTATTAAGCTGGGGGTCATTAGCTATTGCTTATATTATTTATTAATTCTGATCTACGACAAATGGCACTTCCTAAGCGCATCGATGAAAAATATCTTTTTTGAAAATGAATTGATCTTGATCATTGTCTTTTTATTGATGCCATTAAATTGGCTAACTGAATCCTTAAAATGGTATTTACTTTGTCAAAGGATATCTCCCCAGATAAGTTTTAAGCAAGCATTTAAAAGCATACTTACCGGCTTATCACTTAATCATATCATACCCATGGGTTTGGGTAAATTATCAGGCCGGGTACTGGCAATTCAATTTGGAAAAAAAACAGATTTAATAAAAGCACATATACTGAATCAATCCAGCCAATTTTCAACAACACTAACATTTGGCTTGCTCAGTGTTGGATTCTTCTTTTATGAAGAAATCAAAACTAACATGCCAACTATCTTAATCTGTATTTTTTCAGTGGCTTCGTTTTCCTTTTTTTATATTAAAAAATACAGTGCTTCAATATTGACTAAATACCAACAGCTAAAGCATAAAATTAAATTTAAAGATATTGGTATTAACCTACTCCTTTCTATGGTTAGGTTCAATATTTTTTCGTTTCAAATGTTTTTATTGTTCAAGATCGCTGGCATAGCACTACCAGACTTTGTGGTATACTTCGGAGTCTGTTGGGTTATGTTATTTAAAACAATCATACCCTCTTTCACTTTCTTAAGTGACTTAGGGATTAGGGAGTTCTCAGCTATATTATTTTTCGAATCCTATGATGTCACGCCAGTGATTGTATTAAGCGCCACGCTGATCATA
Source organism: Cyclobacteriaceae bacterium (assembly GCA_051155775.1). GTDB lineage: Bacteria > Bacteroidota > Bacteroidia > Cytophagales > Cyclobacteriaceae > CAYSCZ01. The sequence continues at coordinate 68,702 of DAXETV010000012.1, forward strand.
TGGGGAATAAATATACTGATTCCCTCTATTCTTGGGGCATTTTTTATTTTACAACTGAAAATACTTAAAAAATGCTGATCGCTATTTTAATTGGTATTGTCTTATACTCATTAATTGTGCTTCTGCTTCTTAGAGCTTGGTTAAAGATTAACCAACCAAAAGATGGTAAAATCTTAAATATAAAAAAAATAAGCGTAGTGGTTCCGGTAAGAAATGAAGAAGAAAATATTGAAAGCCTGCTTAATGACCTGATCAACCAGAACTATCCTGATGATGATTATGAAATTATAGTGGTGGATGATGACTCTGATGATGATACCATGACTATTGTGAATAGAAAAAAACTTGAAGCGAATAACCTGGAATCTATCAAATTGGGCGCTAAAAAGAACTTTAATGGCTCATTTAAAAAAGTCGCGATTAGTACAGCTATTAAACATGCTCACGGGGATATTATAGCATGTACTGATGGAGATTGTCGCCTAAGTGAAAATTGGCTCTCATCAATCAACCAGGCTTTCGATGAAACTAAATCAGATATGATTCTTGGCCCGGTAATATTGAATGGACAAAAAACAATTCAGAAGTTTGTTTCCGTGGAATTCTCCATTTTACATAGCATTGGTGTTTCCTCTTTGGCACTTGGGATACCTACCTTTTGTAACGGGGCAAACCTTGCTTATAGAAAATACATTTTTAAAGCGGTTAATGGATATGAGGGAAACCTACACCTACCTTCAGGTGATGATGAATTTCTTATGCATAAAATATTTGCTAAAAATCCGGATAAAGTTAATTTCAATAAGTCTATTGAGGCTGTTGCCACCTCCAAAGCACCCGCCACATGGAATGCGTTAATCAATCAAAGGGTACGATGGGCAAGTAAATGGCCTCATTATGAAAACAAAACATCAATATTTCTGGCTGTAATCACTTTTTTCTTTTTTTTATCAAATGGTTTACTTATAATCTTCTTTTTGGCAGGAATAATTGAATTAAAATTATTATTAATCTTTTTTGGAATTAAACTTATCGTAGATGGCACATACTATAGACAGATAAGCAAATTTTTTAGAAAAAAAGCATTAACCGATAAATTGATTGTACTCGAATTTATCTATCCATTTTTTGTAATATTTCTTGGTTTTGCCTCTATTTTTGGGAAATATAAATGGAAAGGAAGAGCTTATAAATGAGCGACCTTGAATTTTCTATACTTGATGAATTATATTTTGTCAAATCATTTACAGAATTGATTGAAGTGTGTGATTTAGATAATGATGAATTAAAGAAATTACTTGGTAAAATGCATAGGAAAGGTTGGATCAAAATCCTTAAAGATTCCCAAAATGAAGTGCCGGAAGAGGATTTTGATTTTGAGGTGCTTTACAAACAGTATTACTACGTCGCCAGTAAAATGGGACTGTTAGCTCACAACACAATCTAGAAACTCTAAATTTTGGCCAAAAGTGATTTAAAAGACCTTCAGTTAAATGCCTTGCTTGAGATTACCCAAGCAATAAATAATAATATATCCGAAGAATCACTCTACAAAATTTACAGATTTACGCTATTGGCTAACCTAAATATCGAAAAATTATCACTCTTCGTTTTGGAAGATGAGTGGGATTGTAAGGTGAACTTCGGCACTAAGTATGATTACTCCAATTACATGCTTCCTTCCAGCATTCGTTCCCTCCAACACATTGACGATATAGAATTAACAGGAAATCTTTCGGAATTTGAATCCTATTTTCCTGTGTCCCATAAAAATAGATTGCTCGCAATAGTTTTTTTAAAAGAATCAGATCATTGTGATAGAAATAAATCATCAAAACACAACGCTTTTCTAAGGGCAGTCACAAACATTATCCTGGTAGCTATAGAAAACAAAAAATTAGCTCGAAGACAAATAGAACAAGAGGCTTATAGAAGAGAATTAGAAATTGCTCAAAGAGTTCAACATTATCTCTTCCCAAAAGAACTTCCCAATGACAATAAACTAACAATTGAGGCCAGTTATCTTCCGCACCAGAATGTTGGTGGGGATTATTATGATTATATCCCGCTCCCAGACCACAATTTTGTGATTTGTATAGCAGACGTTTCTGGCAAAGGGGTACCTGCAGCAATAATCATGTCCAATTTTCAGGCTTCCTTAAGAACTTTACTTCGCAAGACTAATGACTTGAAAGACATTGTGGTAGAATTAAACCATCTAATACATAACAATAGCAATGGTGAAACTTTCATAACCTTTTTTATTGGCTTGTATCACAGCCATAGCCATGAATTAAAATACATTAATTGTGGCCATAATCCGCCAGTTGTGTTCACAGCAGGAAGGAATTATAAGATGTTGGATATTGGAACAACAATTTTGGGTATGTTCAATCCAATTCCATTCATTAATGAAGGTCATGTCGTATTTAAAGATGACATTTTACTCTTTGCCTACACGGATGGAATCACAGAGGCATTGAACAAGCAAGGCGAAGAATTTGGAGTTGAGCGTCTAATGAAGGTCATCAACAAAAACAGAAACAAAAAACTTGTTCGGGTCCATGAAGAGATATTCCGGGGCCTTGATAATTTCAGAGAAGACACACCTTTAAAAGACGACGTTACAATGCTCTCCTGTAAAATAATTATTAATTGAAAAAATACTTTTTCAAGACACCCAAACTGCTTAAAAACTTATATCCCAACTTAATCTGGGATATAAAATCAACCAATAATTCACTATTCTTAACTTTTGATGATGGTCCTTCTCCAATAACAACGCCATTTATATTGAAAACATTAAAAAAATATGATGCCATGGGAAGCTTTTTTTGTGTTGGTGAAAATATTGTGAGATATAAAGAAGTTGCATTATCAATTTTAAAAGCGGGTCATATGATAGGTAACCATACCCAAAATCATTTGAATGGATGGAAAGTTAAGGATAAGGAGTATCTTCAAAATGTTCAAAAGTGTAACGAAACATTAAATAGCATCCTTAATTTATCCAATGATTATTTCAGGCCACCATATGGTAGAATAAAAGCTTCTCAGATCAAGTTATTAAATCCAAACTATAAAATAATTATGTGGGACTATCTAACCGGAGACTTTGATATGACATTAGATAAAAAAATGTGCGTTTCAAGGTTTAAAAAATCAGAAATTCAATCAGGGTCAATTATTGTGTTTCATGATAATCCCAAAGCTGTTGAGAAATTACATTATGTACTTCCAAGATTTCTAGATCATTTTAATAATATTGGATTTACATTCAAAAAACTTTAAGCTATGGAAATAATTGATACTCACGCTCATATATATCTGAAAGATTTTAAAGACGATATTAACGAAATAATTAACCGGGCTTCTGATTTGGGTGTTTCTAAAATTCTAATGCCTAATATCGATTCTGAAACAATAGACGATATGTTAGAATTGGAGTATAAATTTCCTGATATATGTGTGCCGATGATAGGATTGCACCCCTGCTCTGTCGATAAAAACTTTGAAAAAGAATTGTACATTGTCGACGACTGGCTGAAAAAAAAGAGCTTTTGTGCAGTTGGAGAGATGGGATTAGACTTGTATTGGGACAAAACAACACTTGAGTACCAGGAAGAAGCTTTCCGGATACAATGTCAGTTAGCAATTGAATATGATTTGCCGATAGTAATACATTCCAGAGAAGCTACCCAAAATGCGATTAATTTAGTTACGGAATTTAAAGATGACAATATAAAAGGTGTTTTTCATTGTTTTACTGGTTCAGAGGATGAAGCCAATGAAATAATAGATCTCAATTTTTACCTTGGTATTGGAGGGGTGGTAACCTTCAAAAATGGCGGGCTGGATAATTTTTTAAATCAAATCAACCTAAAGCAGATAGTATTGGAAACCGATAGCCCTTATTTATCTCCAACGCCGAATCGGGGGAAAAGAAATGAACCATATAATCTTTTGTATATCTATAAAAAATTACAAGAATTATATAATAAATCAGCAGCTGAGGTTCTGCAGTCTACATCTGAAAATGCTAGAGATTTATTTCTAAGATGAATTATAAAATTATCAATATAAACACATCCGCTTCTGATGATCCTGCGTCATCCATATTGATAATTTATACAGGTGGCACCTTTGGTATGGTTTACAATGAAGATGGCGCGTTAATCCCGTTTAATTTTGGTGCTGTACTTGAAAAAATTCCTGAGTTAAGATACTTGGAAATTAAAATTACAGTCATTTCTTTTCCAAAACCTACCGACTCATCAAGTATAGATATTACACACTGGCAGTCAATAGGTTATATTATTTATGAAAATTATTCTCAATACGATGGCTTCGTAATTCTTCATGGTACCGATACCATGGCCTATTCAGCATCAGCACTGAGTTTTATGCTAGAGGGCTTGAACAAACCTGTCATCTTCACAGGGGCACAAATTCCGATCGGAAAAATCAGGTCTGACGCCCGTGAAAATTTAGTAACTGCCCTTGAAATAGCATCTCAAAAGAAAAATAATTTACCTGTAATCAATGAGGTTTGCATATATTTTAATCATTTTTTGTTAAGAGGAAACAGGTCTCAAAAAGTTAGAAGCAGCACATTTGCTGCTTTTGAGTCCTACAGCTATCCTTTTTTGGCAGAATCCGGTATTACTATTGAATATAACCATGCCTTTTTACTTCCATTTCAAACAAACAGGTTGAAACTATTACATCAGTTTGAAACAAACATTGCTTTAATAAAATTATTTCCTAACATGTCTCGGGAATTGGTTGAAAATATTTTTCAAACACCTAAGTTACGGGGAGTTATTTTAGAAACTTACGGATCCGGAAATATACCGGGCAGTAAATGGTTTATCGATTATCTAATAAATGCAATTAAAAATAAAATTACAATACTCAATATCTCACAAGCCGTTGGAGGAGAGGTTGTACATGGCAGATATTTGAACAGCCGGGCACTGGAAGATATTGGTGTAATAAGTGGAAGGGATATTACGCTGGAGGCGGGAATCACCAAACTAATGCATGTACTTGGTAACGAGCAAAAATCCGACATCATAGGCTATCAATTAAGCATCCCACTGCGCGGAGAAATGGATTATTGAGCCTGTTACAATTTATTAGTTAAATTTGGATAAACTCATTTTTATTGATTTATTTGTTAATGGAGAGTAGTAGGGTTTAATAAATTCGGAGAGGTGGCCGAGCGGCTGAAGGCGCACGCCTGGAAAGCGTGTATACGGGTATCCTCCTGTATCGAGGGTTCGAATCCCTCTCTCTCCGCGATCTTTTGAAATTGTATAATGTATTACATAACCTAACACATAGAATTTAAAACCATGAAAAAGTTATTCGCAATTTTATTTTTCATAGGCATGCTTGCCTTTACTTCAACAGAATCTTATGCTCAGGATGATGCTGCAATGGAAACAGAGCAGTCTTTTCACCAGGCTATTAAAGAACAATTTATAGCAGGAGACTACCGATTCATGGGTATAGTTTTACTATGCCTTATTTTAGGTTTGGCGATTTCTATCGAGAGAATCATCACCTTGAACCTATCGACTACCAATACCAAGAAATTGTTAACAAAAATTGAAGACTCCCTCAATTCGGGAGGCGTTGAAGCGGCAAAAGACATCTGTAGAAATACAAGGGGTCCAGTAGCATCTATTTTTATGCAGGGATTAATGAGAATGACTGAAGGGATAGAAATGGTTGAAAAATCAATCATATCATATGGCTCAGTTGAGATGGGTAAGTTGGAAAGGGGTATGGTATGGATATCACTGTTTATCTCGCTTGCTCCTATGCTCGGTTTCATGGGTACTGTAATTGGAATGATCGGAGCATTTGATGCCATAGCAGAAGCAGGTGATGTTTCTCCGGCTTTGGTTGCTGGTGGTATTAAAATCGCACTTTTAACTACTGTAGGTGGTTTGATCGTTGCTGTTATCCTTCAGTTATTTTATAATTATTTAATCTCAAAGATTGACTCTCTAGTTAACACAATGGAGGATGCGTCAATTACTTTGGTTGATATTCTGGTTAAGCACTCGCCATCTAAACAATAATTGGTATGGATTTTATTGATATTGCTTTATATGCAGGGTACGCTTTAGTATTAATTTGCGCATTTTTTGCTATTGTTTTACCACTAATTAATGCCATTGGTGATCCAAAAACTCTGGTAAAATCAGGAATTGGATTACTTTTCATCGTTGTGGTATTTATAATTGGATACTCAATAGCAAGTGGAGAAATTACCCCAGACTATCAAAAATATGGAGTGGATGCAGGTTCATCAAAACTTGTTGGCGGGGGAATTATTACCATGTATTTGTTGGTTTTAATAGCAGTAGTAGGTATTGTATATACGGAATTATCTAAATTATTTCAATAATGGCACGAAGCAAAAACCGAACTTCAACTGATGTGAATGCAGGTTCAATGGCTGATATTGCTTTCTTATTGTTAATCTTTTTCCTGGTTACAACCACGATAGCTAATGATAAAGGTATTACAATGTTGTTACCTCCAAAACCTGATCCTAACCAACCACCGCCGGAAGTAACAAAGAATGATAGAAATATCTTTAAGATATTAGCCAACTCCCAGGATAAATTACTAGTGGAAGACGAGCCATTAACTGATGTAGAAGAGCTGAAAGAAATGATAAAGAAATTCGTCCTGAATTTTGGTAACCCTGGCGAGGAAGGTGTTGAAATATTTAATAGCTTCCCCTCTTCTATGAAATCATATGTGAATTCGAATGGGCGAGACCCGGAAAGTTCAGACGACCCAACAGAAGCCATTGTTTCATTTAAAGCCGCCAGAGGCACAAGTTATGATTTGTACATAAGTGTCTTAGACGAAATTAATGCTGCTTATAATGAACTATACGGCGAAAGAGTAGGTATATCAGCGGATGAATTCCTGAAGCTTGATAGAGATGATCCCACTCAAAAAGAAATGTATGAAAAAGCTCGACAAGGTATTCCAAGAGCAATTTCTATTGCAGAACCAGACAAAATAAGAAGTTAATCATGTCTAAATTCGGAAAAAAATCTAATACCTCGCAGGACATACCAACGGCTGCATTACCTGATATCATTTTCATGCTATTATTCTTTTTTATGGTAACAACCGTACTAAGAGAAACCAATATAATGGTTAAACAAAAACTACCAAAAGCAACCCAGCTAACTAAAATTGAACGAAAATCATTAGTTAGTCAGATTTATATCGGTGAGCCAAAACAAAAAGATCTGTATGGTACTGAGCCTAAAATTCAAACCAACGATGTTTTTGTTAATGTGGACGATATCGTTCTTTTTGTAAATAAAGAGAAAGATAAGTTGAGTGAGGTGGAAAGAGATCAAATAACTATGGCACTGAAAGTTGATGTTGATGTTGACATGGGCATTGTTTCTGATGTACAACAAGAATTGAGGGAAGCAAATGCCAGAAAAGTATTGTACAGTTCATTAAAAGGACTGGAGGACCGGTAATATTAATTCAATATATTATTTAAGCCCTGGCTATTTGGTTAGGGCTTTTTTGTTTTATGAAAAAAAAAAGATTGCATGTTTTTGATCAATTTAGAAGAAAAAAAATCGCTTTAACACCTGAAGAGCTTGTAAGACAAAAATTTGCTAAGCATTTGGTTAATGAGCTTGGATATCCCAAATCTCATATTTCAACTGAAAAATCAATAAACACCTACAGTACAGATTCGAAAAAAAGATATGATATTTTAGTTTATGGAAAAAATTTCCAACCGGATATTCTAATCGAATGTAAATCCTTTAAAGAAGAATTGAAGCAGTCAGCATTGGAACAAATTATTTCCTACAATTATCTTATTAAAGCCAGGATAATAGTAATAACCAACGGTATCAAAACCCTGGCATATGAAACATCAAAAAATAAATTAATTAAGCGGTTGGATTGCCTACCGAAATACTCCTGAGTGCTATAATGCTACAATAAAACCTCATCTACCGATGTGTAAGGCAAATCAAATGCTTCTGCTACATTTTTATAAACAACCTTACCATTGACGATATTTAAGCCGGTTTTTAAGCCATAATTATTCAAACATGATTCTTTCCATCCTTTATTCGCCAGCTCAACAACGTAAGGTAAAGTTGCATTGGTCAATGCCATTGTTGAGGTATATGGTACTGCGCCGGGCATATTCGCCACACAATAATGGATGACATCATGAATAATATAGATTGGATCATTATGGGTGGTTGGATGACTGGTTTCAAAGCACCCACCCTGATCAACTGCAACATCAACCAAGACAGTTCCCGGTTGCATACTTTTTAGCATGTCTTTGGTTATCAGCTTTGGAGCTTTTGCGCCAGGAATTAAAACAGCACCAATGATCAGATCATGATCTTTTATTAATTCACGTATATTATATTCATTTGAAAATAATGTTTTAACATTTGCAGGCATCACATCATCAAGATATCTTAAACGTTCCAGGTTCCTGTCAAGAATCGTAATATCAGCTCCTAAACCCGCAGCCATTTTTGCGGCTTCGGTACCGACTACGCCTCCCCCGATAATCATTACTTTGGATGGCTTCACTCCGGGCACGCCACCAAGTAATATCCCTCTGCCCTTGTATGGTTTCTCAAGGTATTTAGCCCCTTTCTGTACTGACATTCTTCCTGCAACCTCTGACATGGGGACCAGTAAAGGCAAAGCGTTATTTTTTTCAACTGTCTCATAAGCTAAGCACACAGCTTCGCTTTTTATCATGGCCTGAGTAAGAGGCTCATAGGAGGCAAAATGAAAATAGGTAAATACCAGCTGATCTTTTTGAATTAATGAATACTCTTCTTCAATGGGTTCTTTAACCTTCACAATCATTTCGGCGACTTCATAAACAGATTTTATATCTGGTAAAACTGTTGCACCGGCAGATTCATATTCATAATTTTTTAACTCGCTTCCATGTCCTGCATTAGATTGAATAAATACTTCGTGGCCAAACCTGGTCAACTCTTTTACACCGCCTGGTGTAACTGACACTCTATTTTCATTGTTCTTTATTTCAGTAGGTATTCCAATTTTCATATTAATATTTTATGTTGAAATGGGTTATATTGAATATTTATGTGGTTTTTTTTACATAAAAAGAATATTATACTAATTAATCCCTTCAATAGCATAAAACTACAAATTATATTTTAATTGTCCATGTAATTTTTATATATTTGGTTTAAGCCCTATTTTAAAAATAATAATTATGTTGGAAGTCGAAGAAATCACCAAGGATTTGATATTATCATCCAAAGAAATAATAAGTGATTATGAGATAGCTATAAAAAGTAGAGAAGCCAGTGTTATTGGTAGAAAGGAAGTATTTATGGGCAAAGCCAAATTCGGTATATTTGGTGACGGTAAGGAGCTTCCACAAATAGCACTTTCAAAGGTATTTAAAAATGGAGACTTTAGGTCAGGTTATTATAGAGATCAAACCCTCCTTCTTGCTATTGATCAGTTCTCAATAAAACAGTTTTTCTCTCAATTATATGCGCATACTGATGTATATGCAGATCCTAGTTCCGCCGGTAGAATGATGAATTGTCATTTCGGCAATCGATTATTAGATGAAAACGGCCATTGGGTAAGTCAATTAGCAACTAAAAATTCAACATCAGATATTTCCCCAACAGCAGGTCAGATACCAAGAATTATTGGCCTTGCTTATGCTTCAAAATTATATAAAAGCAATCCTGACCTCATTAATAATGAATTATTTTCCGATAATGGAAATGAAATAGTGTTTGGTACGATTGGTAACGCTTCTACATCAGAAGGTCATTTTTTTGAAGCCATTAATGCAATAAGCGTGATGCAATTGCCTGTCGTGATGTCTGTTTGGGATGATGATTATGGAATATCCGTTCCTAAAGAATACCATACGGCAAAATTTAGCATATCAAAGGCTCTGAAAGGTATGGAAGGTACACCGGAGGAACATGGAATCAAAATACTTGAGGTAAAAGGATGGGATTATGAAGCTTTGATCAATACATACAAAGAAGCAGAGCAAATAACTCGTAGCACACATCAGCCTGTACTTGTGCATGTAGTTGAATTAACGCAGCCGCAAGGGCACTCAACATCAGGGTCTCATGAACGGTATAAAAGTAAGGAAAGACTAGAATGGGAAAAAGCATATGATTGCAACCTTAAGTTTAGAGAATGGATATTAAATCATGAACTGGTAAGTCCTCCCGAACTTGATGCGTTGGAGAAAAAGTGGAAGAAAGAAGTTAAAGATGATAAAAATAAAGCCTGGAATGACTTTATATCTGAGATTAATACTGATCTTAAAGAAGCTGTTGAACTGATTGATAAAGTAGCAGTAAATAATCAGTTTCAGGAAAAAATTTACTCCATAAAAAAGGAACTTCTGGATAATCTAAATCCATTAAAATCAGATGTAATAAAAACTGTCAAAAAAATTCTTAGATACACCCGCGGAAATCCAACGAAAGAAGTTGAGCAATTAAAAAACTGGTTAACCAATAAACTATCGAAATATAGCGATCAGTACAATTCTCATTTATACAGTGAGTCCAATAGATCCGCGTTGAAAATAAAAAGCGAAGCTGCTGTCTATTCCGACATAAGTAAAACAGTGGATGGACGCGAGGTATTGCAACAAGCTTTTGATAAAATTTTATCAAATAATCCGGAAGTATTTGCCATAGGAGAAGATGTGGGTAAAATTGGTGATGTAAATCAAGGCTTTGCTGGATTACAAGATAAATACGGAGCACTTAGAGTCACAGATACCTCGATTAGGGAAACAACAATTGTGGGCCAGGGTGTTGGTGCTGCCATTCGTGGGCTTAGGCCTATTGTTGAAATTCAATACCTTGACTATCTGTTATACGCACTTGAAACGCTTTCAGACGATTTAGCATGTCTCCAATACAGAACAAAAGGTGGTCAAAAAGCGCCGGTGATTATCAGGACACGAGGCCATCGTTTAGAGGGCGTCTGGCACTCCGGATCACCTATTGGAATGATATTAAATAGCTTAAGAGGCATTTGTGTGCTTACTCCGAGAAACATGACCCAGGCTGCTGGTTTTTACAATACGATACTGACATCCGATGATTCTGCATTGATAATCGAATCACTTAACGGATATCGTTTGAAAGAGAGGATTCCTGACAATCTTGAGTCATTCAAAGTTCCAGTCGGAGTGCCTGAGATTTTGAGAAGCGGGCAAGATATTACCATAGTCACTTATGGGTCTATGTGTAGGATAGTTATGGAGGCAGCAAGGCAGCTTGCCGAATTTGATATTTCATGTGAAGTTATTGATGCTCAAACGTTATTACCATTTGATGTAAAACATTCTGTTGTAAATTCTTTGGGAAAAACTAATAAATTGGTTGTTGCTGATGAAGATGTGCCTGGAGGAGCATCAGCTTTCATTCTTCAAAAAATTTTAGAGGAACAAGAAGGATACAAATACCTGGATGCTCAACCGATAACCATTACAGGTGAAGAACACAGACCTGCTTATGGTTCTGATGGCGATTACTTCTCAAAACCAAATGTGGAAATAGTCTTTGAGAAAATATATGATATAATGCATGCGTATGATCCAAAAAAACATCCTTTTTATATCAATTCCTGATTTGGCTTAGCGTAACCGCGTCCGATACGATCTCATTACTATTATTTAATGCTCTGTCTCTTATCTGTACCCTGATTCTGAAAGTATCTTCCCTTAAGGCACTAACAAAACCACGTGATAGCATATTATATCGAATGGTTCCTGAGAGCGCACTGCCAACATTATCATCGTCAAAGATCGGAAACCTACCATCAAATGAAGGCCCACAACCATCTGTCCCAAAAAGTGTTCTAAAATCCAATTCTTCAAATATATCCCCGCTTTTCACTTCAAAAGTCACCTGGATGTTATTAAAATTGGCATTTTCCTGAATATAAAAAGTGTCTGCAACAACATAATAATTCCTTTGTTCTCCTCCTGGTATTATAATATTCAAGGTGTCAGCAATATTATGCCGGGAATCAACCTTACGCAAATCATCAATTAAAATCGAATCCACCCTGTAGTTTATACAAGTGAAATTCGAGGGTCTATTGTCAACATCGGAAAATGGTCTTTGAACCGGGTTGGTCGGTATCGATGTAAATGGACCAACCGTTTGACCTGTTCCAGTGTTTATAAAAAATAAATCCCCTTCAGGTTCTACAAGAATAAATGGTGGACTAAATTCATCGTTAAAAGTTACCAGCTTATTATCGCTATCTACGATATAATTGGCTTCATGATATGGTGGATCTGTTTCATCCCCCAGCAATCCAAGGTCTCCATCACCATCTTCAAAATCGAATGCCAGTTTTAAAGTATCCGTACCATTATCAAGTTCACTAAAAGATAAACTTTCAAAAGATATACTTGGAATTAACGGAAATTCATCCGGAGAGTAACAACCAACCAATAAAAACAACAGTAAATAACAGAACTTTCTCATTAAAAAAATTTTCTCCTTAATAACGTAAATATTAGATATAAAATTTACTTTCTTAAATATTACTCAACATGGAAGGCAAAGGTTTTAAAGAAATACAGGAAAGCAGACTAGATGATTCTTTTAATGATAGAGCTATAGAGCTTTTTTATAAACAAGCCGAGGAGAACCGGATTTATCATCATTACATAAAATCCCTTGGTATAGATGTCAATAAGATAGACACAATAGAAAAAATACCATGCCTGCCCATCGAGTTTTTTAAATATCATATTATTAAAACGGGAGAATGGGATACCGATTATATTTTTAAAAGTAGTGGAACATTAGGCATCAGAAGCAATCACCACATAAAAAATTTACAAAAATACCTTGCTAATACCGTATCAATATTTAATTCATTTTATGGATCGCTATCAGATTATGTGATATTGGGATTGTTACCTTCATATAGCAGGCAGGGACAATCCAGTTTAGTTTCAATGGTTAACCACTTTATCAGGATTTCCGACCATGAATTATCAGGATTTTATGATAACGATTATGATAACTTAAAAGAAATTATCCCTCAGAAAATATCTGGTAGAAAAAAAATATTATTTGGTGTAAGTTTTGCTTTACTTGATTTAGGAGAATTGATAAGCAAATATGATCCCGATCTGATACTTATCGAAACAGGCGGTATGAAAGGAAAAAGAGAGGAAGTCACCAGAGACGAACTCCATCATCTATTACAATCAAAATATCATGTGAACCAAGTACATTCCGAATACGGGATGGCTGAACTTCAATCACAAGCTTATGCCATTAAAAACGGTATCTTTAACACACCAAAAACCATGAAAGTGCTAACCAGAAATGTGAATGATCCTTTTGAGATACTTGAGGAACATAAGCAGGGCGGAATCAATATTATTGACTTGGCTAATGAGGCCACATGTGCATTTATAGAGACAAAAGACCTGGGCATCAAAAAATCTGAAAACACGTTTGAAATTGTTGGAAGATTTGACAATTCAGAAATAAGAGGATGTAACTTGATGTATGAATAAATGAATTGTTTATATAATAAATTATTTTTATTTAGGTTTGTATAGTAAGATTCTTAAATTTAATGGTGTTATGAAAATAAAAATTTTATCCTTAATCTTCGCTCTAGCCCTATTTGCTGGTGCCTGTTCCCAAAGAACATGTGCTACATACGCTACAATTGACAATACTGATGCTCAGGTAGAAAAGGATATAGAGGGTTAATCGCTTATATCAGCAAATTTCATTACATCCTTTTGGGTTATGTTGTCATCCGACATGATCACTAGTCTTTCTGTGACATTTCGCAGTTCCCTGATATTTCCGGTCCATTTACCATTTTTGAGCGAGTCCAATGCTTCATCAGTTATTTTCTTTGGAAGAGTGCCATATTCGGACGCTATATCATCCAAAAACTTTTTAACAAGCAATGGTATGTCTGCTTTTCTGTCCCTTAAAGGTGGAACATGGATAATGATAACACTTAATCTATGATACAGGTCTTCCCTGAAGTTAGAATTTTCAATTTCCGCTTTAAGGTCTTTATTAGTTGCTGCAATCACTCTCACATTTACTTTAATGGACTTATCCCCACCGACTCTTGTGATTTTGTTATCTTGTAAAGCTCTCAGCACTTTGGATTGCGCTGACAATGACATATCCCCAATCTCATCTAAAAACAATGTGCCTTCATGGGCTTGTTCAAACTTTCCTATACGTTGCTTATGAGCCGAAGTAAAGGAACCTTTCTCATGTCCAAACAACTCACTTTCAATCAGCTCCGACGGTATTGCTGCACAATTTAGTTCAATTAAAGGACTGTCATTTCTTAGACTTCTATTGTGAAGCCATCTGGCGACAAGTTCCTTTCCCGTACCATTTTCACCGGTTATTAATACTCTTGCTTCAGTAGGCCCAACCCGTGCTATCATATCTTTTACTTCTTTGATGGCTGCTGATTCTCCAACAATCTCATACCCTTTTTGTATTTTTTTTCTTAATTGTTTGGTTTCATTAACCAAAGAAGACTTATCCAATGCATTTCTTATGGATACAAGCAGCCGGTTCAGGTCAGGTGGTTTGGTAATAAAGTCATATGCCCCTTTTTTAGTTGCCTCCACTGCGGTTTCAATTGTTCCGTGAGCTGAAATCATAATAATTGGTATATCTAAATTAAGCTTAGCAACCTCTTCTAAAAAACCAATGCCATCAAGCTTGGGCATCTTCACGTCGCAAAGGATAACATCAAATATTTCGCCGGCTTTTAAGGTTTCTAAAGCATTTTCACCATTGGTAGCTTCATCCACGTTAAACCCTTCATATTCCAGAATCTCTCTTAGTGTCTGCCTGATAGGCTTTTCATCATCTATTATTAAAATTTTTTTCATGTCTGTTTATTAAAAAGCAAGCCTATAAGCTGGGTTCTGTATCATTTAATGATCCTTATCATTTATCTAGCCATAATATCGCTATTATGATCGATCGACCTACCCATCCTGCTACTCTCGAAAGAGTCAAGGCGAGCAACCTTATTAAACAGGACCTATTTGGTCTTTCAACTCGTAAGGTTTACCCTGCGAAAAGTATCACTACCTTCCCGGTGAGCTCTTACCTCACCATTTCACCCTTATCCCGACATGTCGAGACGGTATATTTTCTGTGGCACTTTCTCTCATGAGAGCTTCCCGTTAGGAAGTACGATGCTCTATGTTGCCCAGACTTTCCTCCTTGTAAAAAATACAAGGCGATAAGGTAGACTTGCATTACAAAGTTATTAATTATCTCTCAGGAATGTTAATGGATATCTTTACCGGTAATTTTAAGCTCCCATTGATCCGCAAGATTTGCCACTTCTGAAATAATTTGCTTTAAATGGGCTTCATTTGTGATCTCGCTGAAGGTTCCAGCCTCCACTTTAAGAAAATCATCATCAACAATAAATTTGGCATGTATAAAATCACTATTCGCCTTTAGAAGGGTAGTATAATCAATATCTTCCCTCACACTACAAACTTTAGATGAAAACTCAATTGTTTCTTTATCATATGTTTCATTGTGATTTATTTTACCCACGATTGCCTGATATCTTTCATCAGGCAATGGGACAATGATGACAGATTTATTTTCATCATATTCTGAGTACTCACCATTTATTTCCTGGGAATAATCTTGGAGAAATTTTCTGATATCCATTATTGCAAATTTTGAAATGAAATTAAGAAAATAATTAAGTTTTAAAAATATAATTATTGCATTTTAGAGACAAAATTCTTTAACTCATCACTGTGTAACTGTTTTCTTTCTTTTTTCTCTTCCTCTGGAAAATATTTTGCTGAACTCGCTGAATGATTTCACATATTGGAAACTGAAGCCTGTTTCGGAATTTCCACCCACTAAATTCTCTGTGCCGTAAGCCTGATTATTTCTGTTAAACATTTTTACTTTTAACCGGCCATCGGGTGTTAAAAGATATTCTACCGACCAATCTCCGATGATACCAGCCAGACTAGAATTCTCCACATCAGTAAATCCCCCTCCCCTAACAACTCTTAATCTGCCATCAAGAAAGGTGTAAGCCAATCTCAACTGAAAGGTATTAAATGCTTGTTCATCCAGCCCTGCAAGATTAATATCCACTTCTAAGTTTTCGTCTACCTGAGAAGCCCAATAGCTTAATTGATTTGAAATAAACTCACTGACGCTATTGCCAAGAGTAGAACCTGTACCAACACTAAAAGTATTTTCTTCAGAAAACCTTCTAAGTATTATTAAACTAAATACCTGGCGTTTTAATTCTTGCTCGTTGTTCTCTAGCTTGTTCAAAAAAGCAGTGACTATGGTTTCTAATTCAACCGAACCATTGGGCAAATTAATTCTGTCCGGATAATCATAGATATTGATGTCAAAGTCAATGTCGGGTGAGAGCATATCCCCTGTTAATTTTAGGTTCACCACTGAAGGGTACTTTCTGTTAACACTTGGGGATTGATTTTCTGGTTCTAATGGCCCATACAATGGATAAAGCGACACCAATTGACTGTAATCAGCTTTGATATCCAATTGTCCCTGATAAGGGTCACCAGACCAGCTGATTCGACTACCCGGTTGAATATTGAATTCTTTATTAATTATATTTTGGAGTGTGAAATTGTATCCACCATTTTCTATTAGCAGATCTCCGAAGAGATTAAAATCCCCATTTGTATCAATACTTAAATTCAAATTACCCCTACCCCTTCCTCTAATAATATCCCCTCTTTTATAATCAAAAATAATCTCAGCATATGCTTCAGGCGTTACTTCTAATTGAAAGTCCAGCTTTAGTCCCTTAAATTTTGGAATAATTCTCTGATTAATTTTTTCCGGTTTATCAAAATTCACAAACTGTATATATTCTTTAGGACCCTGATTTGCAGCGCTACTATTTACGGGTATAAATATCTCCGTTCCTCTTTTGGTTATCGCAGAGGCAGATATTTCCAGATCAGAAAATAATCCCTTTATTTCAAGGATACCTGATACATTGCCTGTCCCATAGAACAGGTCATTATCCTTACTGGTAGTATTTAACACTTGAAAATTTTCTAAATCACCTCGCAAATCCAACTTGAAACCTGAAAAGTTATCATGCATTATACCTCCGTTCAGTTCAGCCTGTCGTCCACTCTGATCATAAAAAAGCATTTCTTTTAAGGCTATATTATCCTCTTCGACCAGTAAATTACCCTGGAAACTGTATTTGGTTTTGAGATAATCAATGCTCAGGGAACCGGAATCTAAAGTCAAATAACCATTCATTTTTGGAGCTGAGAGCATACCATTAACACTTAATGATCCATCAGCACGCCCATAGAGATCTGAAAATGTTCCTTTGAGCATTGGTTCTAAGCCATGAAGATTGGTTTGATTAAAGTTAACTTTTATGGCTAACTGATTTAATGAATCATATGGATAGTAATATCCACCAATCTCAAGCTCTTTCAGATCATGATTTATCACAGTAAATTCCAGATTAAACCCTTCTCTGATTTCATCCCAGGTTGATTTACCGGTAACATTACCAATAGCGAGGTTATCAATTTGTAAAGCTTTGATCTCAGTCTCCGTTGCAGCCAGCCATTCACCATTATCTTTTGTTAATCCAAATGTAGTATTTAACCGACCATTGAGGTCAACCGGTAGAAATCCACTCAATTGATTGAGGTCAAAATTGCGAGCTTTAAATTGTAGTTCAGCTTCCCGGGGCGAAAAATGCCCATCCATTTGAATCGACTCCTTGTCCTGATAGAACAAATAGTCCGCTATGAAAAAGTCTTTGCCATCGATTACAACTAATGAGTTATTTTCTGAAAGCTCCCATGATCTCCCCAGAAAAATTAGCTCATCAAATTTTAAATTAGTAGTTACTGAATCTCCATTAATTATTGATTGACCACTAAACTTAACAAGGTTGTTAAGTGTATCCTGGCGGAATTGAGTGGAAAAGTCTATAATATTCTTATCCCATACCGCATCAAAAAAGATATTCTCCGAAGGAAATCCATTCTCCCACCCTTGCCTTTCGGATCCAATAAAGATTACTCCCAGCACATCAGGATTATCCCCACCTCTTGAAATATTGAGCTCCATGGTATTTTCTGCAAACACCATGTTCTGGTAAATCAATGAATCTACAGTGCTATAAACAGAGATCATCTCAATGTCATCATTTCTATAAACGCCGTCTATTTCAATATCTCCATAAGCTTTGATTTTATCGGTGAAGAGCGATAGATAGGGCGTTATATTGGCTATTTCTGCCGACAACTCGACACTGTAATTATTACTTTTGTTAGGATAATCTTTTGGAACGGAACCATGCAACAAACTTGATTCCAGACCTCTTATAAATGCATACCCATCCTCAATCAGCTCAGCTATTCCAAAATCTCCTTTTAGTGAAACATTAATATCATTTGAGAATAAGCTAAGGTTTTGCCTGTTTCCGATTTTGAGTGAATACAATAAGATTGAATCAAGTTTTAGGTCATTATAGTTTCCTTCCAAATTGATTTTCCCAAGTTTGAGATAACCATTTAGATTGTCCAGATCATTACCCTTAAACTTTATCTCGACATCAGTACTAATACGCTTAAGCTGGTCTGTAATATTTAACTCAGGAAAATTCAAAAATTCCACATTCCCGTTTAATGTTACGCTTTCACTTTCTGCTTTAAGGTTAATGGTACCCTCAGCATCCAATCTGAGATTTTCATCACTGATCTCCAGATTACCTTTAAAATATTTTCTTTGAAATTCCCCGTTCAGGGCGATGTTTTTAAAATTATAATCATTTATCAAAATGCTATCTACCGCTCCATTCAAATTAAAATTCGCATTATCTAAGGTTAATCCTTTTCCTTTTATGTTACCATACAGGTAAGTGTCTTCAATAATTGGATTATTAAGTACCCGGCCCAAATTAAAATTCGTTAGTCTGATACTTCCGTCATACGAAGCATCATTAAACCCTCCCTGCCCTATCTTTAGGTTAATGTCAGAGTCAACCCTTCCTGTTTTTGTAATAAATGACCCATTGGCAACAAAATCACTTAAAAACCCCAATAATTCACCATTAAAGTTAATTGGACCAATGCGTTTGAGCTGACTCAAGGTTCGCTTATCCACAAAACCATTAAGGTCTTGGGGTATGATTTTGCAATCACTCAAAATAACATCTGCAAAGGTTTCCTGAAACTCCGGGAATCCATTTAAATATAATGTTCCTTTTATTAAAGATTTGCCAAGGCCCATTTGCAAATTACTGACCTGGAAATTATCTATTCTGCCTTTTGGGTTCCCGGATACATAAAACCTCTTATCCAACGTCAATAGTTGCGGAATAACTTTCTTTAAATCATAAAAATGAATCTCACAATTATCTAAATTTAAATCGATATCAATTTTGTTCTCAAATTCCCCAAAGTCAGATATATCATCGAATGAAAATGCTATCTTATCTTTTATATGGCTATAAGGTGTCCGTAAATTTAATTTATCAAAGGTCAGGGAGGTTGAATCTAATTTCACACGACTAACCATCTCATCCACACGTAACCCTGAGTTTTCCTCTAAATAGGAAAAGTGATTAATTTTAAAGCCAATTTCTTGCCTGAATAAGTAAAATTCATCGGCATCAAGATCTATTTCTTTTATCATGAGGTGGTTCAAATCAAGTTGGCCAATATTTATCGGTTTATTAAAATTTCTAATGTCAACTTCTCCCTGATTAATTGTTATATGTTTGATTATTAACGTTTTACCAGTTCCAGTTGAACTGTTCTCACTTTTAAAAGCCCTTATAAATTCAACTATATTAAGGTTATTTGCCTTCTCATATTTATACATATTTACTATCGGCCGATAGAGGTCTACCGCATCTAATTTTATGATATCATTTCGTCTTATCAATGATGACAAATCGAAATCTATAGAAACCTTTTCTATGACAATAAAATCATTCTTTCTATTATCCTTGATAATTAATCCATTAAGAGAAATTTCATCAAAAGAGCGAAATGATACAGATGCCGGTGCAATCTTAAAATTTGTGAAATCAGAGAGCGCTTTTGATACTTCCTTTAAAGCATAGTCCTGAACAGATGGGATCCTCACCAAAAAATATAATGAAGCAAGTAAAAAGCTTACAAACAAAATGAAAATAAATACAATCCTGAATACTTTTCGGAGCATGCGTTTAATTCAGATTATATTGCAAAATTTGCGCCATGGCGGAGAAAATTTTGGCTTTAGAAACATCATGTGATGAAACATCAGCTTCTGTTATTGACGGCACCAGCATATTAAGCAACGTTATCTCTACACAGGTTATTCATCAAAAACACGGTGGCGTTATTCCTGAGTTAGCATCAAGAGAACATCAAAAGTACATCATACCAATCATTCAGCAAGCGCTTGACACTGCAAATATAAACAAAGAAGCACTTTCTGCGGTGGCTTTCACCAGGGGTCCGGGTCTTCTGGGGGCACTGCTGATTGGTTGCTCAACAGCCAAGGCAATATCTATGGCCTTAAAAATACCTTTAATCGAAGTGAACCATATGCATGCCCACATACTTTCCCATTTTATAGACGAGCCAAAACCATCTTTTCCGTTTTTATGCCTTACCGCTAGCGGTGGACATACTCAACTGGTAATAGTTAAGGATTATCTAGAATTAGCGGTTATTGGTGAAACCAGAGATGATGCGGTGGGCGAGGCTTTTGATAAAACAGCCAAGTTACTTGGATTTGATTATCCCGGAGGCCCGTTAATGGATAAATATAGTAAAGGAGGCGATCCATTACGTTTTTCATTTCCTGATACGGACATGAAAGATTTGGATTTTTCATTTAGTGGTATTAAAACTGCGGTTAATTATTTCCTCAGGGATGAATTAAAGTCAAACCCTAATTTTATAAAAAATAATCTAACAGACCTATGCGCAAGCATTCAACATTCTTTGGTTAAAATGCTTTTGAGTAAACTAAAGAAAGCCGTCAAGCAGCATCAAATAGAAGACATCGCCATTGCTGGGGGGGTTTCAGCCAATAGTTACCTTCGAAATAAACTAATTGAAACTGCAGAAAATCATAATTGGAAAACCTACATTCCAAAACCTGAATATTGCACAGATAATGCAGCCATGATTGCCATAACAGCACATTATAAATTTCAAGAACAACAATTTGCCGGACTGGATGCCGTTCCTGACCCCAGATTGAAGCTTTAAAGTTTAATAATTCATTAACTAAATGTTAAAAAATGAAAAAAGAAGACAATAGATTTTCAAATAAAATTAATATTAAAAACAGGAAAGCTTCATTTGAATTTGAACTGCTCTCAAAATATGAAGCAGGCCTGGTACTAAAAGGCACAGAAATAAAATCGATACGAGAAGGTAAGGCAAGCTTGCAGGAAGCCTATTGCTATGTCTTCAAAAATGAACTTTTTGTTAAAAATATGCACATCACGGAGTATAAACAGGGTTCATTCACCAATCACCAACCAGATAGGGATAGAAAACTATTACTTAAATCAAGCGAATTAATTAAGTTAGAGGCGAAAACAAAAGAAAAAGGCCTGTCTATAATTCCATTGAGGCTTTTTATTAATCAAAGAGGTTTCGCAAAATTGGAGATAGCTTTGGCTAAAGGCAAAAAGATATACGATAAGCGGGACAGCATCAGAGAGAAGGATATGAAAAAACAATTATCAAAAATTAATTATTAATGGAAATAATTGGTTATTAGAAATGCGTCAGAGAGTACTTGTTCTTAATCAAGATTATCAACCGCTTACTATTTGCACTGTTCAGCGTGCATTTTTGATGGTATATCTGGACAAAGCTGAATTGATTAATGCCTCCAAGACCAAATATTTAAGAACTGTATCTCATAAATTTCCATTACCATCAGTTATAAGAATCGTCAGATATATCCATATCCCTTATCGTGGTGTAGTCTTAACCCGGTACAACATTTTTAAAAGGGACAATTTTGAATGTCAGTATTGCGGTACGTGCAAAGATCTCACACTAGATCACGTGGTGCCACGCTCTAAAGGTGGGAAATCCACCTGGAAAAACCTGGTTACTGCCTGTAAATCTTGTAATGCCCGGAAAGGTGATTTCAACCTGAAAGAAATAGGCATGAACCTAAAACGTCCGCCCTTCAAACCCTCTTATGTTATGTTTCTGAGAGATAATAATGGTTTAGTACAGAAGGATTGGCTGGAGTACCTGGAACCGGCCAGCGCTTAAGCCCTGTCATTAACATGTCCTTAAAATCAAATTCACAATTAATTAATCTAAGTTTTTATTTTCTGGTATTATTGACTAATTATGGGACTAAATTATAGTCTGCAATTAAATGAATAAATTCTTTGGAGCCGCATCATTCATAGGAGGTCTTCTGGTAATACTTATTGGATTGGCAAGTTTATTGATAGAAAAAGAGCTGGGATATAAGCCGGTAGTGCTTGAGTATTTCCTGATGGGTCTAATCGTGGTTACGGGTATAATGTTATTTATTTATGTTTCTAAAAGCGGCCTTGGAAAAAGTGACCAAAAATAATCTTATAAAAATTATTAGAATTATATAATTTTTTTGTCTTATAAATTGTTATAAAATAAGAAAGAGATGTAGGGTAAGATTAGGTTGTTTAGTTTTTTTGGTTGGTGGTTAGGCTCCCTAGTTTTAGGGGGCCTTTTTTATTTTGTACCCATAATTCATAAATTTGAGGCTAATGCGTAAGTCCCACCTTAGTAATTAATGTCATAAATGGTAACAACCTTAGAGGAAAAGTCTACTGATCAAATTAAACTAAGATTTAGTAAAGTCAGAGCCCAGTCAATAGATCTATGCAGTACTTTAAAGACTGAAGATCATGTAGTGCAACCTGTTATGGATGTGAGTCCTCCAAAATGGCATCTGGCTCATACAACCTGGTTCTTTGAAAATTTTGTGCTGGTACCTCATAAAAATAATTATAATCCCTTCCACAAAGATTATTGCTACCTATTTAACAGTTATTATGAAAACGTGGGTGATCGTGTAATTAGGCCAAACCGTGGGTTTATGACACGCCCAACGGTTGATGAGGTCATGCTATACAGGGAATACGTTGACCAACAGATGTTCGAATACCTCGACAATGAAAATATTGAACCATCGGTACTTGACATACTGGCTCTAGGATTACAGCATGAGCAACAACATCAGGAGTTATTGATCTATGATCTCAAACATATTTTAGGTATTAACCCACTATTCCCTTCCTACAGAAACCTGAAGGCACCGGAATGTAACTACAGGAGAATGAATTGGTTAGAAGTTCCAGAGGGAATAAATGACATAGGATTTGAGGGTCAGGGGTTTTGTTATGACAATGAACTTGCCCGTCATAAAGTTTATATCCATAAATGTGAAATAGCAGACCGGCTTGTAACAAATGGCGAGTATTTGGAATTCATGCAAGATGGTGGTTATAA
This sequence comes from Cyclobacteriaceae bacterium, assembly GCA_051155775.1. Classification (GTDB taxonomy): domain Bacteria; phylum Bacteroidota; class Bacteroidia; order Cytophagales; family Cyclobacteriaceae; genus CAYSCZ01. Next base: position 92,328 of record DAXETV010000012.1, read on the forward strand.
AAAATTTAATTTTTGGCTGGCGGAAGCCTGGGATTGGGTATGTAATAACCAGGAGAAATCACCCATGCACTGGCATTTCATTGATGGAGATTGGTATGAATTCACCTATGGGGGCTTAAAGCCAATCAATGAGCATGCGCCAGTAACCCACATAAGTTATTATGAAGCAGATGCATATGCCAGATGGAAGGGTTTGAGGATTCCCACGGAATTTGAGTGGGAAGTTGCCGCATATATTTACCAACCTAACCCTTCTGATGATGATAATTTTGTTGACAAAAGACTGTTCTCAGCCTGTTCGCCTGTAAATGAAAATCATTATCAACTATTTGGTGATTTATGGGAGTGGACTGCGAGTGCTTATTTGCCTTATCCGGATTTTAAAATTGCTGATGGGGCAATCGGAGAGTATAACGGTAAATTTATGATTAACCAAATGGTGTTGAGAGGGGGATCTTTTGCTACGCCTCAAGATCATGTGAGAAGAACCTATCGAAATTTCTTTCATCCGCACCTCAAATGGCTCCTCAGCGGGATCCGTTTGGCACGCTAAAGCATTGTTATCACCATTAAAGCCAATAATTCAATAGAAATCCATATCAGAGACTTTAATACTATCATATGAAAGATGCCATCGCTATTGATAAGCAATTTGTGGAAGATGTTCATCAAGGGCTTTCTGCAAACAAAAAGTACCTGCAATCAAAATACTTTTATGATGAAACGGGGGATAAGCTATTCCAGGAAATTATGCAGTTGGATGAATACTATCTAACAGATGAAGAATATGCCATCTTTCAAAATCAAAAAAAGGACATACTAACAGCATTCGGGGATGATTTCAGTTTATTGGAATTTGGGGCGGGAGATGGTTTTAAGACAAAAGTTTTACTAAAATATTTTCTAGAGAACCAAGTAGAATTTAACTATCTACCCATAGATATTTCCCAAAATGTGTTAGAACTACTTGAATCTGATCTAAAAAAAGATCTACCAGATCTAAAAGTAGATATTCTTGTAGGAGAATATTTTAAAGCCCTTAAGATGGAAGAACTTGAAAATCATCCCAGTAAAATTGTCTTGTTTCTTGGCTCAAACATTGGGAACTTCAAAAATCATGATGAATTATTCTTTTTAAAAGAACTTAGAAATTCCTTAAACAGAAGAGACCGGGTAATGATCGGATTTGATTTAAAAAAAGATCCTAACGTGATTCTCAATGCCTATAATGATGCATCAGGAGTAACTGAAAAATTTAACTTAAACCTGCTTACCCGAATAAACAGGGAACTAGGCGCTAACTTTAATATCAATCAATTTATGCATTATCCTATATATGATCCCATTACAGGAGAGTGCAGAAGTTTTCTATTAAGTAAATCCAATCAAAAAGTAACAGTGGAAGCCAATGAAACTGATTACACCTTTAAAGAATGGGAACCAATATTCATGGAAATATCCAGAAAGTATGATATTGAAACCATTCATCTACTGGCAGCACAAGCTGGATTTAAAGTCGTAAAGGATTTTTTTAGTGAGCGAAAATATTATGTGGACACCTTATGGGAAGTGGATCATTAAAGTGTTAATTTAGAACACTGCCCAGATGCTGGAACTGGTAGACAGGCATGGTTGAGGGCCATGTGTCCGTTAGGGCGTGCAGGTTCGACTCCTGTTCTGGGCACTTAAAAGTGGTTTTCCTGAAATGTAGTTAAACCAACAGGCTAATAATCGATCTAATGCGTTAAATAACTGATCGTAAGAACTAACAAATGAAGATAATCACTACCCTCCTGGCCTTATTGACCATCTCATCGGTTTTAGCTCAGGAAAAATGCGCAACTCCTGTTTACAATCAGTTAAAAAACATGAAGTATCCGGACATCAATAAAAAACAATTGTTTGAGGACTGGCTCAAAGATAAAAAGCTTGAAAAAGCCTCAAAAAGAGTAACTGAATCCGCCCAGGAAGAGATTTATAAAATTCCGTTAGTAATTCATATTCTTCATCAGGGAGAACCAGAGGGAGTAGGAAGTAATATTTCACTGGGGCAGGTACTGTCTCAAATGGAAATCCTCAACCAAGACTTCAGACGATTGGGCCCCGATACATCTGCGACACTTGAAGCGTTTAAACCACTTGCAGCAGATACTAAAATTGAATTTACCCTGGCAAAGCAGGACCCTGATGGCAATCCTACAACAGGCATTATTAGAAAGCGTGCTACTCAAAGCTCATATCGGGCCCCTGATTTCTTTAATCAAGAAGATGATAGGGAGCTGAAGGCCCTGAGTTATTGGCCTGCAGAAGATTACCTCAATATCTGGGTTACAAACATTGATATCCTGGGGTATGCCCAGTTTCCAGAATCTGACCTTCCAGGATTGAGCGATGATCCTGAAGACCGCCTAACAGATGGCGTGGTAGTGGATTATCGTTTTTTTGGAGAAGGTTTCAATGCCGATGATTTCAGCAAGGGCCATACAACCTCGCATGAAGTAGGGCATTTCTTAGGACTTCGTCACATCTGGGGGGATAATGATACCTGTTTTGCTGATGACTTCTGTGAGGATACTCCAAATCAAAGAAGTTCTTATCTTGGAAAGTGCCCAACATCAAGCCAATCCTCCTGTGAGTCGTCGGATATGTTCCAAAACTATATGGACTTTACAGACGACGCTTGCATGAATATATTCACTTTTTGCCAAAAGGAGCGAATGCGAATTGTTCTGGAAAACAGCCCACGAAGAGAAAGCTTACTCACATCGCCTGGCCTGGTTCCACTACTTACCCTGGACTTTGACCTTAGCATTTCTTTCCTGGATAATCTGCCGATTGTTTCTTGTGATAATAATTTAACTGCCGAATTAACCATTCGAAATCAAGGGCTTGAGGCCATCAATTCATTTGACTTAAGAGTGTTTTTAAATAGCGATGTACAGCTATTATCCTTCGATAACCTTGATATTGCTTCAAATCAAGAAGCCACCTTTAATCTGGATTTCTCGAACCTGCCTGCTCCAGAAAATGAGTTAACACTGGAATTGGTCAACCCCAATGGTTCTTTAGATGAAGACCCCACCAATAATACTATCAGCACAAAATTTTTAATTGACGACCAGAATAATGCGTTGCCCTTCGTCCAGAATTTTAATAATGAGGATAATTGGTCAGTCTTGAATTTCAGTAGCGACGGATGGCAAAAAGTTGATACCGAAATCTTTTCTTCAGACGATCAATCCTTCATCATAACCGGATTTAACAGCAATGAATTTGGAGAAGAAGACTGGCTGATTAGTCCTGTTTTAAATACTGAAAATCTAACGGCATTGACTTTATTTTTCCAACAATCCTATCGTCAGCAGGCAGATAAAGCGGACCAACTTAAAATATTGGGTTCAAGAAATTGTGGCCGATCTTTTGAATTAATAAAAACATTTTCCGGTGAAGACTTGTCGGTTGAAAAACTCAATGCTGCGTGGGCTCCGGAAACGGCTGAGGATTGGCAAAATGAATTTATAGATTTAACTGGTTTCATCAATGAACCTGAGGTTAGGTTTGCATTTGTCTTCAATCACGCTGGGGGTAATAATTTGTTTATTGACAATACTGAATTTTTCATAGATCCTAATCCTAACCGTCTGGATGGTGATTTTACTGAAGATCCATTTGTAATATATCCCAATCCTGCTACTGAAAATTTCAACATCACGTTTGACCTGCTTACCCGTGAAGACGTTTCGGTAATTTTATATGATGCCATGGGAAGAAACATTAGCAGCGACTCATACCTCAATATCCTAAACCAAACCCTGGAATTCAAGACTACCCCATTAAAACAAGGCATTTATTTTGTGAAAGTTGAGGGAACTTCATTTGAAAGAACCAAAAGGGTGATAATCAGATAATAAATTATTTTTCAGTTGGATCATAAGTGGATTGAAAATCCTGGTTGTTATAACTGTTGAAAGAATGATTTTACATGGCTGGAATTAGAATATTTAATAAAGTGGTAAGCTTAATCATAGTATTAATTGGATTAAACACTATGATAATCCGGGCACAGTTGACTGGTCATGTAGACCCGCGGGATAATATTGTATCGATTATTGACAGGGATGTTAATCCCGGTATGAACCTTGATGAGTTACTCCCACCCATGCCTCAAATACAGGGAACTCATTATTTAGAAGATGAATGGCAAAATGCGGTAATTGAAATCAACGGGTCATCTAAAATTCTGAAAAATTATCCGGCCAGAATTGATTTGAAAAACAATATGGTGGAATTGAAAACCCCAAAT
>DAXETV010000013.1:0-158309 GCA_051155775.1 Cyclobacteriaceae bacterium
TACCTGGCCAATATCCTTCCATGAGTTCCTGATGGGCTTGTGGTCAACAAATGACCAAATGAAATTATCATAGCTTCCAAAGTGATTTTGAACCTCTATAAAACATTGGGCATTGTTTATCGAAGCTTCAATTTTCTTTCTGTTCCTAACAATTGAAGGATCATTTAATAAATTTTGTATATCACTTTCACCGTAATTTGAGACGATTTCCGGGTTAAAATTTTGATATACGTTTCTATATCCTTCCCGCTTTTTTAAAATCGTGGACCAGCTCAGGCCGGCCTGTGCACTTTCTAAAACTAAAAATTCAAAATGCTTTTTATCATCATGGATGGGAACACCCCATTCATGATCATGATAATCAATGTATGCCTGGAAGGTATTATTTACCCATTGACATCGTTTAACCATATGGCGTATATTTACTTAAATAAAACATATACTAATATGAGAATAATAATTTATTCCTTCCTGTCATTTTTTCTCACTTCAATAAGTCTGTATGGACAAGAAGAGGAAGAAATAAATGTTGCCGGGTTTACATTTTTGGATTATTCAAAAGACCTACCGGATGACTTGATTTCCTCCAGGTCAGTGGTGTTTGTGTCCGTCCCACCAAAAGCGAAAAATACCAGTGAAAGAGGTCCATGGAAAGAATTTGCCAGAAAAGCCCACAGCCAGTTTGTCAAGATGGGCATTGACCCTGTAGGTTACTATTATATCGATGATCTGTACTCAGGCTATGATAGCCATCAGGCTTATTTTGAAAGCATGGAAGGAAGGGAAATAAAAAACGTGATCATTCTGAGCAAAGTATTGGTAAACATTAAAGGCAAAGAAACTACCCGATATGTTATACTGATCACCCCATTTAATAATAAGCGTAGCTTCATGGACCATGGACAAAATGCATGGAAGGACCAGAACAAATCGTTCGATAAAGTGATAAGAAAGCTTGGTAAGGACATCCTCAAGGAAGATTTGGAAAAAACCAACTTTCTTGTTCTTGATAAACCTCAATTTTATACAGATGTCCCTTTTTTTGAGGGTAGCAGAACTGAATTTTTTCCACTTGACTTAAACACTTCTATGCTTGCTGTGCCGATGTTTCAAAAAAAAGAGATTCCTGAAGATCGACCGGGTGGAATAATAAATAACAAAGTAGTAAAACTAATTGAGGAATATAATAGTAATGTGGAGCAATGGAATAAAGAACTTAAAGATGTAATGAAAAACTACCCATACAAATATGAATTGGTGAACGCAGCATCAGATTTCGATATTAAGGGGCTTGGATATCAATTTGTTATAAGAAGGATATATACATCCGGGAAAGTAATCAAAGAATTGTTGGATTACGATGTTGATGCAGAAGATAGTTTTGTGACGGTAAAAAACATCGACGGAAAGGTAGTAATGCGAACAATTCCGATAGAGGCGCCAGTCAACAAATATTATATAAAACATCTTTTTAATAATGAAACTTTTATAGGCAGTCGCTGGGATGCAGATGAATTATGGGCAGATGCAATCGAGAACTATTTCAGAAATTACTTTGAAGAAATGAAAAAATTGCGGTAGTTGGCAGATAAAAATCTTATAACCTTTTCTCTTTTTAATTTTTCAAAAAATAAATTCTGGGCCTTCAAGCAGGTGCCGCTCAGTAAGCGGTGCTTAAATGATTATCCAATTAAGTTTTCCAGATTTCTGGGTACAGGGGGCAATGATGGTTTTAGTATGATGCCCAATTTTCATTTATATGGGTTGTTATGTGTTTGGAATGATAAATATTCAATGGAACAGTTCTTTCATAATGAAAATTCATATTATTCTCTGATAAAAAATCATTCAGAAAAAAATTTGGATTTTTATTTACAGGCTGTAAAAGGACATGGTTCGTGGCACGGGATAAGCCCATTTAGTTATGATAAAAACATCAACATTGATAGTGGACCCGTAACTGTCCTGACCAGGGCTTCAATAAATATTTCCAAGCTTCATAGATTTTGGAAATATGTACCCAATACAGGTAAACAAGTAAAAAACACTGAGGGACACGTTTTTTCAGTGGGCGTTGGTGAATGGCCGATCATTGAACAAGCTACATTCAGCTTGTGGGAAAATTATGGCGCCATGGTTAATTATGCTTATGGAAATAAATACCATAAGCGGGTAATTGCATTAACTAAAAAAGAAAGTTGGTATAAAGAAGAATTGTTTTGTGTTTTTAAACCTTACAAAATAGAAGGCGATTACAACGCTATAGCCCCGTCAGATTATTGGAGGAGCGTCTTTAATAGTTCTTCCTGATTGTCGTCTTTTACTATTTTAATATCTTCCTGCTCATCAAAATTTATTGAAACCCTTAATGCTTTTAGTCCACTGACGCCTTGTAGCTCTTCTATATCAAGTTGCTCAACTTCAGGTTTGATATATCCTTTATTCTGCAGATATTCTATAAACCGAAGATAGTTTTCAGACTCCTCTTCGCTGGAGTAGACAATGGCAATCTTATTGGGCTGTGTTAACCGCTCGCTGGTTCCTTTTATAAGCGCCTTGTCAATTCTTTTCTTAACGATCTCGTACCTTATATTATACGCTCCATCTACATCAAATTTCTTTTCGTCAAGTCTGAATCTGATAGAAAGTGGTGTTGTGTGAACCAATATTAAATTGGTAATTTCCAATGGCAAGCTCAGTTGAGGTTGTAAAGCCTGAACCTTTCTGGCAATTTTGATAGTGGACAATAATTGCCATAGTTGAAGGTTTTTAAGGTACATGTCATCGTAGGAGTCATTTTCATTTAATGTTGAACCTATGTAAATATTATACTCTACGCCATCTGTTTGATACTTTTCAAAATAATGTGGATACATTTTCTGAACAACATCTTGTTCCTGATCCAGAATAGTTGCTATGGTGTCATTGATCTTCATGACACTTTCTTCAAAAAACTTTCTGGCATGATAGGCAGTTCCTAAGTCCGCATCTAAGGATGCCCAATACTCATTGATCAGCGTTTCCAGTGTTGAATTTTCAGACTTTAGGTTCTGAAATACAGGCTCTACTTCATTTTTTAAGAACCTAATAATATTTGATTCGTCACCTGATAAGAGCCCTTTCTTTATTTGAAGATAATGTTTGTTTACTCTGAAATTTAATTCATCCAGGACGGGCAATTTTTTCAACTTATATGCCCTGTTCAGAATGCTTTTGGTAAGTAAAAGTTGTTCTTTAAGGTCCTGCTGTATGGCTTTATTCCTTTCAGTAGATGATGATCGAATATCATAAGCAGCGTATAAAGGAGAAACATCCTTAAAAACTATCTCGGGGAGGTCTGTTATCTCGTTATTTTTTTGTTGGGTAATGATACGGATCGCTGCTTCGCGAAACTTCCATTCAACGGATGGGTGAATGGATGTATACTGCTCTTTGATAATAGATTGAATTTCCGTATGTAATTCTTCGGCATTTCTTTGAACAGCCACAGCGAATAAAGGGATGACTTCCTCTAATTTGGAAAGAGAATAATAATCCAGACAATCTTCGGTCTCAGATGCCAGTTCCAATATACCAATAAACTCATTATCGTAGAATAACGGAGCCAATATAAGGTTTTTAATTTTTTTTGATAAGAGCTGTTTTTTGATTGCAGGTAGTTCGTGAAATTCGTTAATGTTTTCAATCACCAACGGTTTCATCTGGTTTATAAGGCGATCGTAAATTTTATTTTCATCTATTGAGCAAACAAGGTTTCCTTTTTCTTGCGAAATCAAGCTTCTGTAAATTTTCCGCCCGTAATTGATCAGGCTCTCTTTATTTTTCTGTTGTGATGATATACCAATATGAAGATCGGGTATTCTCAATAGTGATCTTAAATTTCTCTCCAGTTTTAGAAACGTTTCTTCGTTCACAACACTATCCTTCTCCAGTAAAGCCTCTTTAAGCGCGGAAACTATTTCCTGCTCAGTAATTTCTATAAAGGAATAAATGACAAATCCTTTAAATTCAAATCGTTCAGGAGGCAAATATTTTTTCCATATATCAAGGTTATCAATGTTATTTTTAATTTCATTAATGCTTTGGTCTGTTAGTTTTGGCAATTCCCCATCTACAGCTATTTCGCAAAATTTCGAATTGAATAAAACTTTATAATATCTTTCCAAACCATCTTCAGAATCAACAAGACGTAATACCATATCCTGCACACTATGGATATCCTGACCATATAATTGCTGAAAAATGGATGCATAGGCAGCAAGTGTTTTTTTCTTACCCATCTCCTCAGTACCCATTGCCTTAACCAATTCTTCGAAAGATCCAATTTTATCAATTAGTTTATGAAAAGGTTTTGTGGCATAGAAGTAATCAAAAGAAAAAGGCCTTAAAGCCGCCATCAGGTGATCTTCTCCTGTAGCTGGCGGGAATATGGCTAGCATCAAGTCATCAAGAATACTCTTATAATCTTTTAATACACTCGCATCGGTCATGGATTCCCTGAGTATTGGGTTGGCGTCAACGAGATTAATTAATTCCTTGGCTGTTAAAGACTTAAAACTTTCTTTATCATAAGACCTAAGTTCCCAATAACCAATTATATTGGATAAATTGAGTGAAGATTTGAATGGGAAACCATCCATAATATTTGACATGATCAGATAATATTAAATTAATATTTTAGAACGCTTATATTTTTAATTAGTTTCAGGGCAAAAACCTACTGATAGTTCAATTTCAAAATAGATAAATGTTGCCATAACTATGTATATAAATTTATCCGGATTTAATATATTGGTAACTGGTGGAAGCAGTGGCATTGGTAAAGCTATAGTTACCAAATTGGCTGAGTCAGGCGCCACAGTAGCAATTCATTACAATACAAAAGCCCGTGAAGCTGAAAATCTTGCAGGAATGCTTGGTAATGGATGTCGTGCATTCCAGGCTGATCTTTCAAATGCTTCGGCTAGTGCCCGGTTATTCGATAACGTCTTATCAGAAATAGGCAGTTGCGAAACATTGGTTAATAATGCAGGTGCAGCATTATCTACAAAACTTGAAGATCCTGATGAAGATTGGGTTTCTAAATGGAATGAGACGATGGCCATTAATCTGACAGCTCCGGCCATCTTAAGTAAAAAAATTATAAATCATCTGTTGAAAAGAAAAAGGGGTGGAAGGATTATTAACATTAGCTCTCGAGCTGCTTTTCGAGGCGATACTGCTGAATATCTTGACTATGCATCGTCAAAAGCCGGTTTAGTGTCATTAACCCGTTCTATTGCACGGGCTTATGGTAAGAATAACATTAAGGCATTTAATATAGCTCCGGGATTTGTTCGCACGGCTATGGCGAAAAGTTTCATAAACCAATATGGTGAAGAATATGCCATCTCTGATATATCACTTGATCGATTGACAGAGCCAAAAGATATTGCACCAATGGTAACCTTTTTGGCAAGTGGATTAGCTGATCATGCTACCGGTAGTACTATTGACATAAATGCAGGAAGTTACCTACACTAAATTGAATAAAACCTATATTGTATTTTGTAAATATTTTTTTTACAACTAATATTATAAATAACTTTATTGAAATCAACTAATACAATTAATAATGGCTCTGGAAGATTCTATCAGTATTAAATCCCAACTTCAACACCTAATTCGTCTTGCATTGGCTGATCATAATTTTCACAAAGATGAAAAGGTAATGATAGAAGTACTTGCAAAGGCTAATAAAGTATCGGAAGGTGAAATAAAAAACTTGATTGACGATGAGCTTAATAATAAATCTCAACATCCGATAGAGATCCCATCATTGTCTTTTGATGAGAAGTTTGAGCATCTTTATAATATTGTTCAACTAATGAAAATAGATAATGAAATTTATCTAAGTGAAATTAGATATTGCGAAGATCTTGCCGATAAGCTGGGTTTTGATAAAAAAGTAATCAAAGAGTTATCTTCCAAGATTTATTCCTCTCCCGCGATTACTGTTGACAGAGAAAAACTGAAAGATTCAATTAAAAAGTATATAAAATCCTAAAAACTAATAATATGAGTATTAAGTCACAATTAAGTGTATTAATCGGTTTAGCCAATATTGATGGTGAATTTGCGGGTGACGAAAAAAACCTTATTTACATGATTGGCAAGGCAAACGGTGTCAAGGAAGTAGAGATTGATGACCTAATAAAAAAACCTGAGCCACTTCCTGATGTTAATACAATGTCTGATGATGAAAAATTTGAATACTTATATAATTTGGTGCAATTAATGAAAATTGATAACCAGATATATCTTAGTGAGATAAAATACTGTGAGGACATGGCGGTCAAATTAGGCTTTAAGAAATCAGTGATCTCAAAGTTATCCAGTAGAATTTACAGCGACCCTGCTATCACATCAAATAAAGAATCTCTAAAAAAGACAGTTTTTAAGTATCAGACTTAATACCAGATATTATCTCCATGAAAAAAGATTCATAATTATCGACCGTATGGGTTATGTTTAAGTCCTGTGTAACCCTTTGGTATCCGTTGTCTATTAATTTTTGTCTTAGTTTATCGTCTTCCAATAGCCGAATTATGTAAGATGCTAATTGTTTAATATTGCCATCTTCATAAAGCAAACCATTAAATTCATCTCGAATCACATTTTTTATTCCCCCAAAGTTTGTTCCTATAACCGGAATGCCAACCGCCATAGCCTCTACGAGTACCATGCCAAATCCATCCATTGTTGAGGGCAAAACACTCACATCAAATAATGGATAATGACTTATTGCCTCATCCCTATCAATGGTACCTGTAAATATTAATTTTTGACTGATGTTTTCTTGCTCAATTAAGGCTTCATAATCAATGGAATTGATGCCAACAAAAATGACCATAACCTCATCAGGTAGAAATTTAAGGGCTTTTATTAATTGATCCTGATTCTTTTTCCTTGAAACACATCCAATAACCTTATGATGTTCGTGAATCTCATACTTCTTTCTTAGTTTATTTGTAAGGTTGTAATTAATACTGTTCGTAAAATCATTGGGTAGACCGTTATAAATCACTTTTAGATGATTTTCAGGATAACCACTTGCCATAAATAATTCTTTCATGCCTTCGCTTATTAATATTATCGCTTTAGTGGTTTTTATAAAAAATTGTCTCTTTAGCCAATTGCCGGGACTTTTAGCTTTTTGTCTTCTTGTATGCAAAATAGGTGCTTTCATTCCATAAATCCACTTGGCCCAGGCAGAAGTATATCGGTCTTTACTTGATTGAACATTTACTAAATCAATATCTTTTGCTTTTACGATGCCCGCTATATGCCTGGCGTTAGCAAAATCGAATTTGTTTTTAAAATTCATCTCAATAGTTGTAACACCGGTATTCTGGAGCATGTGGTATAGCAATGATTTTTTTCTGCATCCGACCCATATACTATGCCCTTTTTTTTCTAATCCTGTAACTAAATAGTATATTGAATGTGTGGATCCGGCAACATCTCCCTGAAATGTTATAAAGAGAATATTCATTTTTGAAAAAAGTATTAAAACGACTAAATCTCAAATGTACTGGTACAAACTGAATAATATAGATTTTTCTAAGTTATCCAAAACACGTAAAATCTATCATCTGGCTATACAAAATGTAGCTGCCGTGGGAAGAAGATTTCTGTCTAACAAAAAAGATGACTCTAATGCAAATCTGGAATGGATTCCCTCTCATAAAAGATTGGCTTCCCGATGGATCGAAGGAAAAATTAAATTCCGGTCATCTATTGGGTTTGATGACTTTACTATTCATCTGGTAAATAGTGAAATAGAGTCCATATCCAAATTTGAATTAAATGGTAAAAAACACAACCAGGTTTTGGTTTGGTTAGAAAAACAAATTGTAAATATTGGTCTGGATGCTTCATCATTAGCGTTAAACTTACCTTACCAGTTGCCTGTCTACCCTGAAGCAAAGGGTAAACCTTTTAACATAGAAGACTTCGCTTTTGGCAAAGAACTAGGTAAATATTTTCATAATTCACAGATCATCATTAAAGAAATAACCTCTAAAATAAAAAATGCCAGCGATATTAGGGTGTGGCCACATCATTTTGACATATCAAGTCTAATAACAATAAACGACACCGGGAATCATGAAACTTCAAGTAGTATCAACCTTGGTATGTCTCCAGGAGATGATTCAATAGACGAACCCTATTTTTATATCGTTCCGTGGCCATACCCTGAAGTGATGGATTTGAAAGAATTAGATACACCAGCATTTTGGGTTACGGAAGATTGGTTTGGTGGGGTATTGAAATCCAGTGATCTGGTAAAGAAAGCTTCAGATAGCAAACACCAATACGAAATAATCTCTAAATTTTACAACAATGGTCTGAGGATATTAGAAAAAATTGTCAATTGATTTTATTGGAAAAATCACCTCGTAAGCTTCTTAATCTTTTTCTGGCTTCAGCTGTGTAAATAGAACCTGGATATCTTGTTAAAAAATCTCTATAAATCTCTTGAGCCATATTTATATTATTTATTCGCTCTTCATATATCTTGCCCGTCAAGAAATAAGCATCATCACTGTATATATCGTAATTATATTCTTCATTTATAGCTTCAAGATACTTAATAGATTTATTAAAATTTCCGGTAGTTAAGTATATATCAGCAAGTTTCCAGTAGATCTCATCTGTTAACGAATGGCTGGGATAATCCTTAAGCATCTGTTTAAGCCTCGCTATGGAGGTATCCAATTTATTTTGATACACCAGTAACTCAATAGAAGCAAATTCTTTCATAGCAGTATCTGTTTCACTTAATATTGTGTTATCATTAATTAATATGCTCATTGCCAATGCGTCATTAGCGATCTCCCTTGTGGTGGCTAATTTGAGAATATCTATATGATCCTTTGCTAATGCAAAATTTCCTGTGTAATAATTTAATTTAGCATTTTTTAATTTTGATAAATAAGCAATTTTCGAATCTTTATTTGTTTTTTCAACCTGGGCGTAATACAGTGTTGATTCCCAGGGCATCTCTTTCAAAAGATAAATATCTCCCAGATCAAGCTTACATTCTGATCTTAAAGAATTATCAATTTGTGGGCTTTCAATTATTTCAGTGAGGATATCAATTGCTTTATCCAATTCATTTAAATAGAACGCATATAAATGTGCTTTCGATCTTAATGCTTGTAAACTGGTGATATTAATTCCAATATCAGATACCAGTTGATCATAATCTTCGATTAATGAGTATATCTCTTCTTTATTAACTGGATATGTATTTTTTATTTTTTCTTCTTTGGATTTTAAGAGAAGCCGTTTTGATTTTACATAGTATCTTCCATTTGGATAATTTGTTGAGAGATGGTCGAATATATCGATAGCATCCTCATAGGATTGGTTATCCAAAGCTATATTGCCAACACTAAAGATCTTGGCGCCACCCGTGTTAAACTTTTTATCATAAGCCTTAGCTTGCATAAAGGCGCCAAAAAAGTTTTTCTCCTGAAGGTTCAACCATATCAATAAATCGCTATAGGTGCTAGAATTGGTTTCTTTTTGAATTCTATAAATGAGCTTTTGTCTTAGAATATCAAAATATTCCTCATCAACAATGATGTTTTGAAGTATTTTTTTGACGTAATTCAGGTTACTTTGTTTTTCTGAGGCAAAATTTAAATACTCCTCCATCATCAATTGACTATCACCATTTATATTATAAAGATTAGCAAGTTCTAGCGCATACTTATTGTTATCACCTGTACTGTTTCTTGCCTGTATATAGACATCTATACTTTTATCAGTATACTGTTTTGATTGTAAATATTGAGCTGCTGTCCTTAGCTTAAACTGATTGGTTCTATATTGTTCGATAAGGTTATTTATAGATTTATTAAACACATCTATTTTCCCTTCTTTATCCAACACGATTGACCTGTCAATTTGATATGAAATATTATTAGGATAGGCTTTGATTACTTTATTTAAATATTTGTCAGCTGCTTTGTAATCTTTAAGCTCAAGAAGTATAGAAAAATAATTTGGATGTATAAGTGGTATATTATCTTTCCTTTTAGCTGCTTGATTGTATAAATCCAATGCTTTTTGATATTCTCCATTTATATAATATTCATTGGCCAATAATATATCAGTATTCTGAGCCTGTACTCCAAGGCTAAAAAAAACACTTATTAATAAAAGTATATTTTTCATGTTACCCATTTGTTAACTTATCCACTGTGTTAATAGCAAAATAAAATTTAAATAAATATATAAGATATTATTACTAACGATGTTGATATGTTTATAACTGTTTAATATGCTGTCTTTTGTTGAAAATTAACGCAGCCCTAGTATATATAAAGAAGTTATCCATATGTTAACGCATTGATTTATAAGTATTTATTTATTTATTAACAAATATAAAGATATTGTGGATTACTACATTTGAGGATATTAATTTGTGGATATTCTGGATTCAATAAACACATACAAATAATTACTTATACGGATAGGTGACAATTGCTATTTTATTTTCTTTTATCAACAACTTATTGTAATGTTATCTACATATTATCAAAAAGAAAGATTAATATTTTCGTTTTCCCAGTTAGGTCTTACTTCAATAAAATCATCATAGAAAATGACTTGTTCAGCTTCAATTTTTTTTAAATAGTTCGGATAATTAAATGTACCGTCATTATTGTCATCATTAACAATCCTTATGGTATAATTTCCTGGCTTAATAAGATTGAATTCGTAATTTTCTTCGTTGTAAATGCTCTCTACGACATTGTATTTATCATCAACTAACTGAATAAAGTAACCAGGCGAATCAGTGGTTATGCTACCTCTTATAACGCCACGGTTTTCAGGATTTTTAAAATTATAGGAAAAGCAACCAACTTCTGATGAATCCTGATCGATTGATATGAAGGCAGCTTTTTTAAGACAAAGCTTAAATGAGGGATAATCTATATCCTTACTTGTTTTTCTTTGTTTGGTAAGTTTTGTTTTCTTATTCGGCAGACTATCTAACTGATCGACCATAGTACTTGTATCTTTTTCTAAAACCATATAATTTTTAATGCTATCATTATTTATGGCGGTATAGATAGTTGCAGATAGATGATTATTAGAGAGTTTAACCTGGTTAGAATCGACTTTGTCTATTAATATTGAATCTATCTCTAAACTAAGACTATCAAAAAGAACAGTGGAGATAGGTTTGGAGAATGTAAGATGAAATGTGGGATTATCATCTACAACGCTATTATCTTTAGGTTTGATAGTATATTCAAGTTTAGGATTTTTTCTTTTACTTTCATCAAAGCGTATATATGCGGTATCAGTGATTGTGTTCCTTAATGAATCGGAGGCAGCATAAATTAAATATGAGGAATCAGATGCTTTTAGATTGGATGTGTTGTAGAACCTGACTATTTCATTGTCCTTTAAGAAAGAATATCTTATCGGATGTAAAATGGAATCTGTCTCAATGATCTCGATATCAGCTATATATTTACTAAAAAATATTTGGTAGTTGGGACCGACCTGGTTTTTATTGGTAACTTCTAATGGTCGGGAATCTATTTTTACTACTTTAATCGATAGTGAATCTTTTGTATTGAGTGGATTAACGGTCTCTGAGATGAACCCATGTTTTTCGGTCACAAACTCTGCCCTGAAATTTTCATTTTCATCTACAAAGGCATAAATATTATAATTTATATCCTTTAGGTTAGTGAAGTTAAAAACACCATATTTATCGGAGACTGTAAATATTCTAGGACGCGAGTTAACAATATTCAACGAATCATTCTCAAAATATAGTCCTACGACAGCGTTATCAACGCTCTTATTGGTTAGTAATTCCTTGACGTTACCTTTTAATTTGAGAGAATCAATAAAATCTCCTGTACTAAAGGCTAAACTTAAATTTATAGCACTGTTACTTTCAGTGATATCTGTTATGCCATCTGTGAAATTAAATATATATGTGGTGGAATCTTTAAAATCATTCTCGAAGGATAAAGTAATTACGTTCTTTTTAATTTTTGTTTTAAAGCTACTCTCAAAGTTAGGATTGATTATAAGTTTGGATCTTAGATTTCTTGCCTGGATATATTCATCAAATGTTAAGGTAATTTCTTTGGTATTAACGTTTGTTTCACCTTGAGCCGGTATGGACTGAAGTAACGTAGGGGGTATGGTATCTTTAGGACCACCAGTAGGTGTACCTTGATTAGCACAGGAATTGAATAGGGTATCTATTATTGCAAGAACTATAATTACCTTAAATACTGATACATATGATTTATTTGGTAATGACATAGACCAAGCTTGATGCAAGTAGTTTATTTTTTTTAGAATATTTAAATGATTTATACCCTTGTGTTAACCCTCTGATAAAAGCTGGTCTTTCATCAAGTATGTTTTGACTGATTATTGAATAAACAAAGGAATCTGTGTAAACCGGGACGGTTTCTAACAATTTAAGTTTGTTCTTTTTTAAAAACTTCTTAAATGAGTTTACTTCAAAAAGATAAAGATTTCTAGGGATATTTAAGCCTGCCCAATTCTGTTTATAATTTTTAAAATCGTATGATTCTTCATTAGGAAGTTTAATAAAGAGTTTGCCTTCCTTATTTAATCTTTTCTTGATTTTTTTTATCATACTTTTTAGGTCATAAAACTGGGGAAATACCTCCCATATGGTGATTGCATCAAATTTTTGATATTTTTTAATTTCATCAAATGAGGTAACTGCTGATATATAATGATGGGTTTTTAGATGATCTTGACCTTCAGTTAAGTATGTGGTTTTCCAGCCTTTATTAGTAACTTTTTTAAGAAAATTAAGCGTTTGGGGGTGAATATCAAGTAACGTACCTGTACAATTAGTGTAGTAATTTTGTATAAGGTTGGTATAGAATAAGTTATTTGATTTATAGATATATTCAAGAATTAATTTTTCTATGAAATTTAGATGAATGTTATAAGGATAATTTTTATGGGGAATATTTCCAAAGTATTTTATTCTGTTCGATTGACTTGGTCTTGGATTTACAAATAAAAGATTACAGTTGTTGCACTTTACCAAGGCAAAACTCTCCTCAGAATGCAAATAATCATTACATATTAGATAATTATGAAAGTTATCCGATTTACAGGAAGGGCATTCATCTAATCTTTCATACATTTTACTTACCGAGGTAAACTAATAATATTGATATATCTGATGGCGATACGCCACTAATTCTTGAAGCCTGGCCAATTGTTTTTGGTTTTATATTAAGGAGTTTTTCTTTGGATTCATTTGACAATGCTTTGATTTTTTGATAATCGAATTCAGGATCAATTGTGAAATCTTCCAGTCCTTTTATTTTATTAACTAATTGCTGTTCTTTGGCAAGGTAGTTTTCATATTTTATTTCAATGGATGCTTGTTCTATGATCTCGTCATCAAATAATGAGCTTTGATGTATAAAATTCTTAATAAGATTTGATAGTTCTATTTCAGGTCTTTTCAATAAACTATAAAGTGAAGTTTTTTCTTTTATGGTTGCTGTATTATTACCCATAAGAAATTCATTTATTTCATCTGGTTTTAATTTATATTCTTTTAAAAAGTTAATTGCATTTCTGGTCCGCTCTTTTTTGTCAACAACTTTATTAAACCGTTCTATATCTACTAAGCCTATTTTATTAGCTATAGGTGTTAACCTCAAATCAGCATTGTCCTGTCTCAGAAGTATTCTGTACTCAGCGCGTGAGGTGAACATTCTATAAGGCTCATCTGTTCCTTTGTTGATAAGATCGTCAATAAGCACACCTATATAGGCATCCGATCTATTTAATATAAATTCGTCTTTATTATTAATCTTATGATGGGCATTGATACCTGCAATTAATCCTTGACATGCTGCTTCTTCATATCCAGTGGTACCATTAATCTGACCCGCAAAAAAAAGGTTATGAATTAGTTTGGTTTCGAGGATCAGTGAAAGTTGAGTGGGTGGAAAGTAGTCATATTCTATAGCATATCCCGGGCGAAACATTTTTGCATTTTCGAAGCCGGTTATTTTCCTAAGCGCTTTCAACTGTACTTCATCAGGTAGTGATGTTGAGAAACCATTAATATAAGTTTCGATGGTTTCCCACCCTTCTGGTTCTACAAAAATCTGATGTCTGTCCCTTTCTGAGAATCTATTGATTTTATCTTCAATGGAAGGGCAATACCTGGGGCCAATGCCTCTTATTCTACCATTAAACATAGGGGATCGATCAAAACCGGTTTTTAGAATATCATGTACCTCAGGGTTTGTATAGGTTATATAACAGCTTTTTTGTTCCTGCGGTAGCGGTGTATCAGTATAAGAAAATTTTGATGGTTTATCATCCCCTTTTTGTTCTTCCATCAAACTATAATTTAAAGACCTGCCATCAACACGCGGTGGTGTACCTGTCTTCATCCTACCGGATTTGAATCCAAGATCAACTAATTGTTCAGTTATACCTTGAACCGCTCTTTCACCGCTTCTTCCACCGCCTAATTTTTTTTCACCAATATGTATTATGCCATTTAAAAATGTACCATTAGTCAGAACAACAGCCTTACCATAAAAGCGTTTCCCAAGGCTGGTAACCACACCCCGCACGGTTTCTTTTTCAACAATTATTGAAGAGACCATTTCTTGCCAGAAATCTATATTTGATGATTGTTCTAAGAGCAAACGCCATATTTCAGCAAATCTCATTCTATCATTTTGTGTCCGCGGGCTCCACATGGCAGGACCTTTCGATTTATTTAGCATCCTAAATTGTATTGCTGAATGGTCGGACACTATACCAGAATAACCCCCAAGCGCATCTATTTCTCTTATAATTTGGCCTTTTGCTACACCACCCATGGCAGGATTACATGACATATGAGCTATGGTATTCATGTTCATAGTGATTAATAGCACCTTCGATCCAAGGTTTGCGCTTGCAGCTGCAGCTTCACATCCTGCATGACCACCACCAACAACGATAACATCATAATTCGTATCCATACGCATAGGAATGTTTCACGTGAAACATAAAAACAAACGTTCCACGTGGAACGTATTTAAAATTCACACAAAGATAAGTACCCCTCTTGTTTTTCAAACATTAAGATTTCATCAACCTTTTCTTTATCGTTATATCCAATTAGATGGAGTAATCCGTGAATGATTACTCGGAATAGTTCGTTTTCAAATATTATATCATATGTTTTCGCGTTTTCGTAAACTCTTTCAACGCTAATAAATATATCTCCTGCTATTCTATCATTCTCATCGCTACTGTCGAAAGTAATAACATCGGTATAATAATCGTGACCCAGATATCTGATATTGACATCAAGAATTTTTTGGTCAGAGCATAGTATTATATTTAGTGTGTCTAATATTTTTTTTTCTTTTTGGATTATTGTTTGAATTAATTCAGTTAGTTTCCTTTTGTCGTTTAGTGTATATTCCACATCCTCACAGAAAATATTTATTTCTGCCATTAACCAAGGTAGAATGAAAGTTCAACTTCGCTGCCATCATTCTTAAAGCAAACTTCATCACTGAGGTGTTTCATTAAGAAGATGCCCCTTCCCCCAGGCTTATCGATATTTTCTGGTGAGGTAGGATCAGGAAGTTCTTTATAATTAAAACCATCGCCTTCATCTTTCACAGAAAACTTTATCATACTATCAATAAGGTCTAAGCTCAGATAAACGTTCTTCCTGGCATTTTTTTTATTACCATGATTTATTGCATTGTTGACAGATTCTGTTACAGCTATCATTATGTTACCATAGATGTCATCATTTAAGCTGTACTTTTCTTTTGCATTGTCAATAAAGCTTTCAACGATCCTAATATTTTCTTCAAGAGATGGGAATTGTATTTTAATTGAGTTCATCGGCTTGATCACTTAACCTTAAGAAATATTTATTTACTTCCTGTTTATAAAATTGATTTAGTTTTAGCGGTACTGTTTTTAGGAGTTCGATTTCCTGCTTTTTTAGTTTAATATATTCTTCAAATTCTGGAGGAATATCACGTTTTTTTTCTTTCGCAGTTTCACCCTTTCTCTTTTTATCCATTTCTTGTTCCCTTAGTGCATCTTCGGACTTTAATAATCTGGTAAGTATCTCTTTTTGACGCTCAATGGTTTCTTTTGTTATTTGTTTGTTTACCAGGTCTAGTTCAGTTTCTTCCATCTTTTTAATAATCTCTCCCAGTTTATTTCCTGCTTTACCCTCATTTATTTGCTCCAGTTTGCCTTTTTCTTTTGATAACCTTCTTCTTATTTTTTCTTGTTCTGCAGCTAATTTAGCCAGTTCTTCTGATAAGGACCGGCCATTTTTTCCACTTCGTTTCAGCTCTTCGATTTTTTTATTCAGTTGTTGCTGAAGATTACTTAAGCTTGGCATTTTCATGCCCTTTTTTTGCTGACCATCTTGTGGTTTGCCCATGGCATCTGACATTTGCATCTGCATGTTTTGGAGCACATCGTTTAACATCAATGCCAGATTATTCATGGATGTCATGGCAAATTGTTGCTTGCTTAGTGCCTTGCCCCGCCTCCGCTCTTTTATGGCATCGCTGGCTTCATCCATGTATTTATTCATATTATTAACCTCACGGGTTACGAAGGACTTTAACTGGAACACTCTTTCTGCCAGCGCAAAGAGGCTGTCTTCTATAATCTTGGCGTCATCCCGAAGCTTAATCTGTTCTTGAGATACATTCACAAATTGTGGATCACTTACATTTAAATTTCTGAATTTTTCCAGCACCTCTTCCTGATGAAAGGATAGTTTTAACAAATTATCTTCAATATCTCGTAGATTATTCAAGTTCTCACTCAACGTGGCCATCTCCATATTCATCTGCATATTCTGAAGCTTCTGCTTCATCTTTTGCATCTGCTGGCTACTTTTCTCCTGTGACTGGTTAGCTTTTTTTCTCTTGCCTTTGCTTAAATTTTCAGCGCTCTTTTTTTGTTCATTCTTGATATTGTCCATTTCTTCAGACATATCATCTGTAGGCGTTGGGTTTTTAAGCTCTTTATTCATTTCTTCCAATTCTTCGAGTGATTTCTCAACATTCTCAAACTCCTTATTTAACTTGTCTTGTTGTTCTTCTAATTCCTCCAGGTTCTGATTTTTATCCAAAGTTTTTTCTGATAGTTCCTTTTGTTCTTCGACTTGCTTCTCAACATCCTTGATTACTTCGTCAAGTTTACTTTCATACTTCAGTTTCTTAAATAGCTCTATTGCTCGTTCCAGTTCCTTTTCAAGGTTATCTTCGCTTTCATCTATTCTTTCAAGCATTTCTTGTACGTCACTTACGTCCTTGTTTTCCTCCAGAAGTTTTTGTAGTTCTTTGTACAGCTCTCTTGTCTCTTCATCAAGCAGTTCATCCATCAGCTCTTTAAGCTGTTCTGATTTTTCTTTTATTTGCTCGCTTTGATTTTTGAACCTTTCATTTTTTTTATTGAAGGAATCATTTTGTTTCTTAAGATCCGTAATTTCCTCCTGTATCTCTTGCCTCTTTTTGATCAGGTCTTGCAATAATCGTTCATCCTGC
Source organism: Cyclobacteriaceae bacterium (assembly GCA_051155775.1). GTDB lineage: Bacteria > Bacteroidota > Bacteroidia > Cytophagales > Cyclobacteriaceae > CAYSCZ01. The sequence goes on from DAXETV010000013.1 coordinate 17,628, forward strand.
CATTCCAGATTTTTCTTTCCTTTTAGGCGATCTTGGACTTTTTTAAGTTCTTTATTGATTTCTTTCGCTTTGCTTAAAGATTTATTGATTTGTTGTTCAGTCTTTTCGGAATCTTTGTCTATAGCTTTAGAAATTTCCCTTTTTGATGGGATTTTAAAAGTGTAAATCTGGGATTTCGTGCTTTTACTTCCATTTACACCATCGTTATCCGTTACCCTAACAAAGAATTCAATGCCACTTTCCGTTCCTGACATTAGACTATCGACCTGCCAATTATAAAATAAACTCTGATTATTTTGGTTCTTATTAAAAGGTATGGCTATTGAACTAAAATCTCCATCGTTATTGTCTATTGATCGATATTTAAGCTCGATGGTATTTAATCCGTAATCGTCAGACACGGATCCTCCAATTATGACGTATTCATACAAAACGGTATCTTTAAAAACTTCCAGTTCTATATCTGGAAATTCATCCTTGATAACATCAATGGTATATTGAATTTTATCTTTATTAGTACTTAACTCATTTTTTAAATTGACCAGGTAAACATCGCTGGAGTATACCGATTTGGTAAGTTCGAAAATTCCATTTTCCAGCTTTTTTGTCTTATAGATAGCTCCGGCGTTTAAAAAGTGAAAGTAAATACTATCAGTTTCTGTGGTAGAAAATTTCCAATTTACCTGTGTTCCTTCGGGTATGACAAGATTTCCTGAATTTTTAATAGTTTCATTTTTTTTATTGGTATACCTGGGAAATAATAATCCCACATTGAAATCTTTGATGTTGGGCCTGTTATTGACACTTAAATCGTACGTGTTTGAGTTGAATCCTGATGCATTAAAATAAAACGATTTTGGCCTCTGTATTTTTAAGAAATTATGAGTGAAAGTTCCATCCTCATTATATCGCATCTTTATACGTCGATCATTCACTACGATAAAGGTTTCATTTGGAACTGGTTCCCCTTCGTAGCTCAGCATAATTTTAAAATCTTCATTGTAAAATGCATTTAGGTCATCATTGATTAACTTAAATGCAAAAGGAGCTACAGGCTTGTATTCATTTGAATAATCAATAATACGGGTAGTACTATTGGTAATAAATTGCGGACTAAATAATAGAATTACCAATAGTGTTATCAGAGGGATGGAGGCATATTTTACATACTTTGTATTTGCTTTCAGGTTTACTGCCTTCTTGAAGTTTACATTTTTATAATTTGCTGATGATGATTTAATGCTGGCTTTGGCTAATTCATTATTCTTGCTTTGTTCATATAACTGTATGATATTCAGCAGTTTATCCTTAATATAAGGAAAATTATCACCTACCTTCCTTGCTGCCTCTTCATCGGTAAGGATATTATTTGAATTCATTAGTTTCCAGAAAGGAATAATGATATAATAGATAAATAAACCTATAAAAGATAGTGTGAGGGAGTAAAAAAGGATGCTCCTTATAACACTATTAAAATGGAATAAATATTCTAAAGCATTGATAAAGAGGTAAATACCTAATATTGAAAGAAAAAAAATTAAAAGGCTTTTTATTAGTAGGTTTAAAAAATATTTCTTTTTGAACTGCTTCAGCTTATCTAGCAACGGGCTCTCCATACATCAATATTTAATTGTTCATAGTTTTAATACGACAAAGATTAAATTAAAGGCAAAATTTAATATTCTAATCATTCAATAGTTAAAAATTAAGGATAATTATATTCGAATGTCAGATTGGCAGTTTGTCTATCGTTAGGTACAAAATTTGAAATCATAAAGTGGCCTTGATTGTTAAAAAAATTATGGATTTTGAAAGACAAGTTATAGAGGAAAGTAAAAATCAACCAGTTTTGGTCGACTTTTGGGCCGATTGGTGTGGTCCCTGTAAATATTTAACCCCAATACTGGAAGAACTGGAAAAAGAAAATGCTGGTAAATGGAAACTAGTTAAGATCAATGTCGACAAGCACCAGGAGATAAGTGCAAATTACGGAATACGAGGTATTCCTGATGTTAAACTATTTGTTGATGGTGAGGTCAGGTCTAATTTCACAGGTGCTTTACCTAAAGTGCAAATAGAAAAGTGGCTTGCTAAGAATATTCCTGATCCACGTATTGCGGATCTTAAATCTATTTTAGAGGAAGTTAGATCCAATAATAATGGTGATTTAACGGCATTGAAAGCATTTGTCAATAAAAATTCAGACTTGAATGAAGGGAAAGTTTCGCTGGCAAAAGAACTTGTTTTCGAAAATCCTTCGGAAGCCAAAGAATTAATAAAGGATATCAAACCAAATGATGACCTATTCGATGTGGCCACCGATATTCATAATATTTATAATCTTCTTGAATATCAGGCAAATGGAGCCATAGACATGGATTTACAAGAAATTCAACGACTTGTCAGCAATAAAGATTTTGAACAGGCTTTAGAGAAACTGATCGGTCAGGTAATGATTAATAAAGATAAATACGAAGGTACCTTTAGGACTGGAGCCATTGCTATTTTTAATTTTTTAGGATCTGATAATCCCATCACAAAAAAATATAGGAAGAGATTTGACATGGCCTTATATTAGTTAACCGGCCTTCTTTTTCCAGTATCTAATGAGTCCTGCCACGCTCATCCATGATGGATTAGCTGCTTCATATTGTTTTAATCCATAGTTGCTAACTCCTTTGGATCTTAATTGACTAGCGGTGTATTCCTTAAATTGTCTTACAATCTCCTCTTTTTCTTCTCCGGCTTCCCATTTGTCTTTTATCCAATATGCCCAGTCATTCAATATTTCTTTTAGTTCATTAAGGTGTTCACCAATATTTTCGATGAGGCCAAAATGCGTCAGATATAATTTTTTTGGTTTAAGACTTAGTATTTTAATTATCGAATCATTCCAATCTTCAAGATTTATATCCGGAGGAGGGCATGGAGGCACAACCGGTCCATTTCCAATCTTTACGCCCGCAACATCCCCAGTGAAAATTATATCATTGATTTTCCAGGCAATATGGTGTTTTGCATGACCGGGTGTATGCAAGGCTAATACTTCTAAATTACCAAACTTAAAAGTTTCATGGTCTTTAACTTCTGTTATAAGGCTTGAGTCAATAGGATTCATATCACTCCAAAGCCTATCCATATCATCTTTATAAATCCTTTTGGCTGATTCGATTAACTTTGATGGATCAATTAAGTGACTGGCACCGAAGGGATGGACATAGATATTAGACCGGTTTTGTGCAAATGCCCATGATGCTCCCGCATGATCAAGGTGGATGTGTGTGAGCAAAACATTTTTGATATCACTCATTTCAAGACCATGCCTGGATAGCTCATTTTTAATATTACTGATAGTGGAGTAAGGGCCTGTTTCAATAATGACTGGTCCTTCACTGGTTTTTATAAGAAAGCTTGCAATTGCTTTTTCAAGTCCAAGAAAATGTAAATCTAAAATATGTACCATTTTTGTGTCGTAGTTTAAATTCAAAATATGGAGAAAAGTGAATTTTTCCAAGACTATATGCCTGAAAACGTATGTTTTGGCTGTGGTATTCATAATCCCGAAGGATTGCAAATTAAAAGTTATTGGGAAGGTGATGATTCAGTTTGTAAATGGATGTCTGAGGAGAGGTATCATGGCTGGGCAAATGTTATTAATGGAGGCATATTAGCAACACTTGTTGATTGCCACTGTATGGGAACCGCAATGGCAGACGCTTATAAGAGAGAAGGTAGGTCGCTTGCGTCTTATCCTATCTATCGTTATGCAACCGGAACCTTAAACATCAAATACCTTAAACCAACACCAAATAACAAGATCATAGAATTAAGAGCAAAAATAATTGAAGTAAAAGGTCGTAAAACGGTCATTAATTGCAATGTTCTGATAGAAAATGTTATTACAGCTGAAGCCCGGGTCGTTGCTATTCGTGTATATGATAGTAGTCAAGACAGGGGCGAAAATCCTTTTAAATGAAATTATAATGATATGATAGTATTTTATAAGAACTTTGATGAGACTGGAAATTATATTGAAGATTTTTTGAATCAAGAATCAATTGCCCACAAAACACGAGAAACTGAACAAAAATCTTATGTTCTGGAAAATGGAAAAAATATCAACGGTGATGAAGACCTAAAAAAGTTTTTTAACCATCTAAAGAAGGACCTTGATTTTCAGCGATCGATTTCAGGAGACGCTTGTTATATAGATCCTGATACCGGAACAATGTGTTAAACCATATCCAGTTCCAGCATCGATTTGGATTTTGACAGCAACGGTGATGATGATGCTTCCATCAGATATTCATCCATTGCCCTGGCGGCCTCCCGTCCTTCAGATATAGCCCAAACGACCAATGATTGTCCCCTTCTCATATCCCCGGCCGTAAATATTGACGGAACATTTGTTTGATAATTATTTGCTTTTACATTTCCACATTCATCCAGTTCGATTCCCAACTTCTCAATCATCCCTTCTTTTTGTGGATGAACAAAACCTGCTGCAATTAATGCCAGCTCACAGGGTATAATAACCTCGCTTCCTTCTATTTCTTTGAAGGTCTTTCCTGTCCACTCAATTTTTATAATTTTTAAACCAGTTAGTTCTCCTTTATCATTTCCAATGAACGCTTTAGTTAATACGGACCAATCTCTTTCACACCCTTCTTGATGGCTGGAAGAGGTTCGTAAGGTCATTGGCCATTCAGGCCAGGGATTATTTGAGGATCTGTCTTTTGGAGGCCGTGGCATTATTTCGATCTGGGTCACGCTTTTCGCTTTATGTCTGTTCGATGTTCCCACACAATCTGAGCCGGTATCTCCTCCTCCTATAACCACAACATTTTTGCCTGTAGCCATAATTTGATCATTGATTTTTTCTCCTGCAACAACTTTATTTTGTTGGGTAAGAAAATCCATGGCGAAATACACCCCATCAAGTTCGTTCCCAGAAATAGGAATGGGTCTTGGTATTGTACTTCCTCCAGCTAAAAGGATTGCATCATATTCACTTTTCAAATCATCAACTGATACATTCTCTCCTATGTTGGCCTTTGTTTGAAAGGTAACGCCTTCTTTTTCCATTATTTCTAATCGGCGATCGATTGTCCATTTTTCTAGTTTGAAATCAGGAATACCATATCTTAGAAGACCACCTAAACGATCATCTCTTTCAAAAACAGTAACCCAATAGCCTGCTGTGTTTAATTGCATGGCGGCAGCCAAACCGGCCGGCCCTGAACCTACAACCGCCACTTTTTTACCGGTGCGTACTTCTGGAGGGTTTGGTTTCACATAACCATTCTTAAAGGCAGTCTCTATGATGGTTTTTTCAATGTGTTCAATAGTTACAGGTGGTTTGTTTATTCCCAAAACACATGAAGATTCACAGGGGGCAGGACAAATTCTACCGGTAAACTCAGGGAAGTTATTGGTTGAGTTAAGAATGTTATATGCTTCTTCCCAGTCACCTTTGTAAACTGCGTCATTAAAATCAGGAATAATATTACCCAGTGGGCATCCACTATGGCAAAAAGGAACACCGCAATCCATGCATCTTGCCCCTTGTTCTTGTGTTTTTTCAACAGAAAAGGGTTCATAAAATTCCTTATAGTCATTAATCCTTTCAGATGGATTTCTGTAAGATGGTTCTGAACGATTAATCTCTAAAAAACCTGTTTTACTTCCCATGATTAATTTCTTGAAGATTCTAGACTTTCTTTTTTTGCTAACAGTACCGCTTTGAAATCTTTAGGCATAACTTTGACAAACTTATCGATGTATCGCTCCCAGTCAAGCAATAATTCCTCAGCTACACTACTGCCAGTAAATTTCAGATGTTTCAATAACATAACTTTGATTAATTCAAGATCTTCATTTTCTATGGGATCCAAATCAACCATTTCAAGATTTACACTCTCACAAAGATTTTCCGCCGGGTCAAATGCATAGGCTATACCACCACTCATACCAGCGGCAAAATTTCTACCTACCGGACCTAAAACAAGCACCCTTCCACCGGTCATATATTCACATCCATGATCGCCCACTCCTTCTATCACGGCGTGAGCACCTGAATTTCTTACACAAAACCTTTCTCCCGCCATACCACTGATATAGGCTTCACCTGAGGTGGCACCAAATAAGGCTACATTACCAACAATAATATTTTTGTTCCTGTTAAAGGTGGTTGAATAAGGGGGATATATTATTAATTGAGCGCCACACAATCCTTTTCCAAAATAATCGTTGGCATCACCTTCAAGTATAAATCTGATGCCTTTGGTACAAAATGCCCCGAAGCTCTGACCGGCAGAACCCTTGAACTGATATTGAATGGTCCCCTCAGGCAGGCCATCTTTTTTATATTTTTTCGAAATTTCATGCGATAACATCGTTCCAACTGCCCTGTTGGTATTTTTGATAGGCATGAATCCTGAACAGACTTCATTCTTGGTGATTGATTCAGCGGTTCTCTTTATCAATTCAAGGTCAATAACATCGTTTATTGGATGTTCTTGTTTTTGTGAATTATATAGCGTGTCATCATGCCTGGACTCTTCTTTATGAAGTATATTTTCAAGTTTCAAGGCATTTAGTTTGGATAAGGGCTTCTTATCAATAACTTTTAAATTTTGAGATTGGCCTACCATTTCATTTACATTCCTAAAACCAAGTTCAGCCATTATACTCCTGAGTTCCTCAGCTAAAAATGTAAATAAGTTGACAACATGTTGAGGATCTCCGCTAAATAGCTTTCTTAGTTCGGGGTTTTGAGTGGCAACGCCTACAGGGCAGGTATTTAGGTGACATTTTCTCATCATAATGCAGCCTTCCGAGATAAGGGCGGCTGTAGAAACACCCCATTCTTCAGCACCAAGTAAGGTAGCGATAGCGATATCCCTACCTGTTAATATTTTCCCATCGGTTTGTAGTACAACACGACTTCTAAGACCATTTTTGACCAGTGTCTGTTGCGCTTCTGCCAGACCAATTTCCCATGGCAGACCTGCATGCCTTATTGAGCTAAGCGGTGAGGCACCTGTACCTCCATCTGCTCCTGAAATCAAAATTGCGTCAGCAAATCCTTTAGCCACACCAGCAGCTATGGTACCAACACCTACTTCCGAAACTAGTTTTACATTTACTCTTGCGTTCTTATTTGAATTTTTCAGGTCAAAGATCAACTGGGCCAAATCTTCTATGGAATAAATATCATGATGGGGAGGTGGGGATATTAAGCCCACACCTGGTGTTGAGTTTCTGACTCTTCCGATCCATTCATCGACCTTATGGCCAGGTAATTGACCTCCTTCACCTGGTTTAGCTCCCTGCGCAATTTTTATTTGGATTTCATCAGCTTCTGATAAATAATAACTGGTAACACCAAATCTCCCGGAAGCTACCTGCTTAATAGCAGACCTTTCAAGGTCTCCATTCATTTTCCGTTGGTATCTTATTTCATCCTCGCCTCCTTCACCACTATTACTTTTGGCACCAATTCTATTCATCGCGATGGCAAGTGTTGCATGCGCTTCATGAGAAAGCGAACCGAAGGACATTGCTCCGGTTGCGAAGCGTTTCAATATATTCTCGACAGGTTCTACTTCTTCGATCGGAATGCTATGACTTTTATTGAAATCAAATAGACTTCTTAGCGTAATGACTTTTGATGATTGTTCATTTACTCTCCGGCTATATTTCTGGAACATCTCAAAATCACAAAGTTTTACTGATTTTTGAAGCAAATGAATCGTGTCCGGATTTAATAGATGGGCTTCTCCTCTTTGCTTCCACTGATATATTCCGCCAAATTCAAGCTGACCGTTTTTACTTAGCGAGTACTTCTTTTTATGACGTATTTCTTTTTCAAATTGCTCAAAGCCAATGCCTGATATTCTTGAAGGGGTACCTTTAAAGCATTTATCAATTATTTCAGGGCCTAAGCCCACAGCTTCAAATATTTGAGCGCCCTGATAAGATTGCAGGGTGGAGATCCCCATTTTTGACATAATTTTAAGTAATCCATTACCAACGGCTTTGGTATAGTTTCTTTCAATCTCGCTCCATGGGATGGATATTTTTCTTTGGCTCAGTAGATTTTTTAATGTTTCAAATGCCATATAAGGATGGATAGCAGATGCACCATAACCGATTAAAGTGGCAAAATGGTGGGTTTCTATAGCATCACCACTTTCAACTACAATACTTGTCCTGGCTCTTAGGCCTCTATTGATCAAGTGGTGTTGGACCGCACCTGTAGCCAAAAGCGAAGGGATCGGTAAATTATTTTCTTCAATATTTAAATCACTCAGGATCAATATTTTTTTATCATTAAGCACAGCTTGTTCTGCTTTAATGCATACTTTGTCAAGTCCCTCTTCCAGGGATTCGCCTTCGTGAAAATTGATTGGAATAATCTCGCTATTAAATGCTTTAGGTAAGGCTTTAATCTTCTCTAAAATCCTCTGGCTCAGCACTGGTTGTGTGATGTGTACTTGCCTGCAATGCTCAGGGGTTTCTTCCAGTATATTATGGTTACTCCCTACCCTGGTAAACAGTGACATTACTAAACGTTCTCTGATAGAATCGATGGGTGGATTACTTACCTGCGCAAATATTTGTTTGAAATAATTTGCCGGGTGTTGAGTAAATTTTGATAATACAGCGAGTGGCGTATCTGCCCCCATAGACCCAATTGGTTCTTTACCTGTCTCAGCCATTGGTCCCAGGATAACCTTCAGATCCTCTTCTGTAAAACCAAATAGTTTTTGTCTTTTTAAAAGATCTTCATTTGAAAAATTATAGGCTTCATAAGGAACATCAGGTAATAATCTAAGCTTTATTCTTTTATCATTAATCCAGCTTGAATATGGTTGTTGAATACTGATCTCTCTTTTTATTTCCTCATCAAATTTTAATTCTCCTTTAGATAAATCAGCAACCAACATTTTTCCTGGCTTAAGTCGCCCCCTGTTTTTAATTTGATGGTCCTCCACTTCGTGGGCTCCGCTTTCTGAGGCAACGATTAACGTATCGTCTTTTGTCAGCGTATATCTGATCGGCCTCAATCCGTTTCGGTCTAAACATGCACCGATAGCGTTACCTGTTGTGAAACAGATAGCTGCAGGCCCATCCCATGGTTCCATTATAGAGGCATGGTACTTATAAAATGCTTTCTTATGTTCATTCATCCTTTTATTATCCTGCCAGGCTTCTGGTATAAGCATCATTAAAGTATGGGCGATAGATCTGCCACTCATCACCAGTAATTCAACAATCTCATCGAGATTAGCCGAGTCACTGTTTTCGGGTTTACAAATTGGAAGGAGCTGTTTGATTTCTTCATCTGTGAAGTAAGACGATTTTAATAATGCCTCTTTAGCTCTCATTTTATTAACATTACCTCTTATGGTATTTATTTCACCGTTATGCGCTAAGTATCTAAAAGGTTGTGCTAATGACCACTTTGGGAAAGTATTGGTTGAGAAGCGCGAGTGTATCATACCAAAAGCAGATTTGAAATCGGGGTCTATCAAATCTGTGAAATAGGTAGACAATTGGTCTGTTCTTAATTGCCCTTTATAAATTATTGTTTTTGATGAAAGTGAGCATATATAAAAATTCTCATAAGATGGGCCAATTTTGTTTTGGGCTATTTTCTTTAGAATATAAAGTTTTCGTTCAAGATCTGCAGGTTTAAGATCTTTATTATGCTTTAAAAAGAATTGAATTACCCTTGGTTCATTGGACTTTGCAGTTTCGCCAATAGAGGTATTATTGGTAGGTACACCTCTCTTTCCTATTAGTTGAAAATCACAGCTAAGAATTATTTCATTCAGTTGCTCAAATATTTCTATCTGTAAATTTTTATCCCTGGGCATGAATATCATTCCTACCCCATATTTACCTTTTGAGGGCAGGTCAAAAACAAGCTTATTTGATTCTTTTATGAAAAAATCATGGGGGATCTGAGCCATAATGCCGGCACCATCTCCTGTTTCAGGATCGCATCCACAACCTCCTCTATGCTCCATTCTTTCAAGCATATTAATCGCATCTCTTACAACCTTATTTGTAGGGTTATTATTCAGTTTTGCGATAAATCCAATGCCACATGCATCGTGCTCCATGGATGGGGTATACAATCCATTAATATTGATTTCACTCATAAGCTTAAATTAAATGTAAATAACGAACAGGTCTACTTGGGTGAATGTTGAATTTCTTGCAACACTTAGCGAGCCTTCAAAAGTAGTTTAATTATGTTGAAAGTAAAAATTAAATATACTTATATCATCTAATAAACAAAACATAATAGAGATAACCAACATAATATCGAAATATTATTTCAACTATGAGTACTTAAAACACTGAAGTGTTTATAGAAATAAATTATAGTTTCAATGCCTTTATAATAATTAAAAAGACGGAAATTTTCGTTGGGTGAATGAATGGCATCCTCACTTAAGCCGAATCCCATTAAAATAGGGGTAAGACCCAGAATTTCTTGTAAAAAAGGGACAATTGGAATACTACCGCCTTCTTTGGTTGGAATTGGTGTTTTATTCCATGCGCTTTCAAACGCTTTTTTTGCCGCTTGATATCCAATGGATGTGGTAGGTATAGTACATGGATTACCTCCATGATGTTTCGTCACTTTAATATGAACCGATTGTGGTGCTATTCTTTTAATATGTTTTTCAAATAATTCGGCTATAACTTCGCTATCCTGATTTGGAACGAGCCTCATACTTATCTTAGCATAAGCTTTTGCAGGTATTACAGTTTTAGCGCCTTCCCCGGTGTATCCACCCCAGATACCATTAACGTCAAGGCTGGGTCTTATACCTAATCTTTCAATAGTGGTGTAACCATCTTCTCCAACGATATCATTAATTCCTAACGCTGCCTTAAATTCATTTAAATCAAATGGCGCTCTGTTAATTTCATCCCTTATTGTAGTTGATAGTTCTTTGACCTCATCATAAAAACCAGGTATAGTAATTTTCCCTTGTTCATCTTTTAGAGAAGCAATCATTTGACACATGATATTAATAGGATTACCGATGGCTCCTCCAAACATGCCGGAATGCAAATCTCTATTAGGGCCTGATACTTCGATTTCCAGATAAGCTATACCTCTTATCCCCACAGTAATTGAAGGATTCTCATTGCTTATCATATCTGTATCAGAGATCAATAAGGTGTCTGATTGAAACAGATTAATATTATTTCTCACAACAGCTTCAAGGTTCTTGGATCCTACTTCTTCCTCTCCTTCAATTAAAAACTTCACATTGCAAGGCAACTCATTGGTTGCAACCAGGGACTCGAATGCTTTTATGTGTGCATACATTTGGCCTTTATCGTCACTTGCACCCCTGGCAAATATTTTCCCGTCTTTGATAACAGGGTCGAATGGTCCAGATGACCATTTTTCAAGCGGCTCCGGTGGCTGAACATCATAGTGTCCATAAACAAGAACTGTGGGCTTATTTTTATCCACTTTTTTTTCGGCAAAAATCACAGGATTGCCAGGTGTGTCTATAACCTTTATAGTATCAACTTTACATGCTTCAAGCTTCTCTTTCAGATAATTGGCAGCTTTAAGAATGTCTGCTTTATGTTTATCCTGGGTACTTACTGAAGGGATGCTTAAAAGGTCTAATAACTCGTCTAGAAATTTTTCTTTGTTATTATTCAGGTAATCTATTGCTTTATTCGTCATATCAATATTTAAAATCCAAAATCATCGTCATTTATTTCTTCCTCTTCAATTGTTTCAAGTGCTTCTTCTTCCTGAAAAGAGACATCCTCTGGCATTTGTATATCAAAGGGTTCCTCGATGCCAAAATAATCTTTTCTAAATCTATTGATAAACTCCATCATGAAATTTTCTTCAGGCACCCCTATGACTAATTGCCCAACTTTTGCTTTTCCTATATTGGATTTACTTTTAACCTCCTGATTATACTCCGGATTACCCGAATATAATGACAATTGATTTTCCTGTAAATTGAAATAATACCATGAGCCAGGAGCAGCATATAGAAAGAGATGAAAGACTGCACCTTCCTCTGTATTTTTTATTTCACAGAATCCGTCAAATTTAGCATTTATGTCAGATTGATAAATGTTGGAAAGTCCAATTTTTCCTTTACTATACCATGACCGATACTCAGGAGACCAAATAAATTTTATATCAGAAAGGACCAAGGGCTTCAAAAGCGCAGAAGAAGTTTGAATCAACGGGATATACCTATCAATTGATTTTAATTCAAAAGTTTTTGTCACTTCATCCCCTACATGATATGACAATTTTTGTAAATCATTTTCAGATATTTCATATGCCAGGGGTGGTCCGATTCTTTCTACAATATCATTAAGATCTTTTGTCATTAAGGAGGCTAAGCTCTTATTGAAAGGGAAATCAAGTATAAGGAAGCTATTAGCTTCATAGTAATTATCTGATAATGATGCATTTCCTATTACAGATGCATCAATTTTAAAATCAGGTAGATTGGGGAAAAAATCAAATAAGCCCTCAAAGACAATTTTTTCAGAATTATCATCATAGATCATAACATCATTATCGTAGAAAAAACCTTCGTCTCTAGAAGTTTTTTCTTCCACGATGAAATACTGTTTTTCATCATTAAAACTCAAGTAACCATTAGGTGAGAACGCATCATAATCCAAATCACTTTCTTTACGGTTTGTAAAAGTTGTATAGATGCGTCCATCAAAAGTATAATGAATACCAATATGTAATGAATCACCATTTTGCGTGATGCTATTATTTACATTTATTGAAACATTTTTATCTGTACCATCGCTTGTGTATGCCAACCAATCAACATCTGGTAGGTTATCAATATTTAATTTAACAAAACCATCAAGCGATAAAGCTTCTCTAAATGCGAATAACTTTACTTTACCTTTATAAAAAATTTCAGAGGAGATTTTCAATAAATCGTTTTCATCAACATTTGCTTCAGATACCGTCGTCAGTTTATACTTTTTTCTTTTTTTATCTCCTTCATATTCTATCTCTTGAAGATTGAAATTTTCAAATCTTATCGCGAAGGTATCCATGCTTGCCGTGGTTAATTGATAAGTAGCACTGCCTGCATAGTCATTTTTAGAAAAAATTTCTACTTCCGCGTCGTACAGGTAATGATATTCATTCAGGGTATCCAATATTATCTCAGCATTGGTCAGTGTTTGTAATTTTGAGTTTTCCTGAATTATGGTTCGATTATTTTGTGGAATAATCTTAGCATCCGCAACTGTAATAAACGGAATTCCATTAATAACAAGTTCTGTGGTATTAAAGTCATATACAGCTTCTGTCGCATTGAAAGCCAGTGAATCTAGCTCTGGTCGGGTTGAGTAGAAATATGAGTTTTTAATGTCAACATCCTCAGGCTTATTCATATAAACCTTTTGATCTGCTAAATCCCATGTAGCTTTTGTTATGGATGTTTTTATTTGTGCATATGGAAAGCTAATGGCAGCGACGCCTTCCACCTCGGGTTGTATATCTGCAATATTATTATCCAAATCAAAATCCAGCAGTATGTCGTCTCCAGCCAAAGCAGGCTTATCAGGTATGTCAGTTAAGACTTTAAAATCAGCATGACGTGCAGAATAGGATTTTTTTGTAAATTTCAGATTTTTGGATTTTGCTATAGTGCCTCTCGTTAAAAGCGTGCCAGAACCAAGCATACCATTTGTTGTAATATTAGCTTTGCCATCTAAAGAAGCCGTACCATTATAGAATTGAAATGGCTCTTCAATATTTTCTATATATAAGCTATCTTTTCTTGGGAGCCATCTCATCTTAAATTTTCCTAATACTGCCTGTGGAAATGAAGCATTGTCCAGGACTTTGTCTTCTATATTACCTCCAGATCCTACAGCTGTAACAGAGTCCATATAAAATGTAAAATCATCTGAGAATAGTTTTGTTGATAAAAAAGACAATGACCCTTCTGATTGTATACCATTTTTATCGAGCTTAAGCTTTCCGTAGATCTTACCAGGCCCATTGTAGAGATTGAAACCTTCTGAAGGAATTGAATGATAAAAGCCAAATGATTTATCTGGCATAATTAACAGGGTTTCATCAAATTCGGGAAAAATTCCATTGGTATAAAAGGTTCCTTCAAATCCCGCTGCTGAAGGATTCTCTGAATCAACACTGTCCATAACAAAAGGAGGCACCTCAAAACGTATGGAGCGATCATACGCGCCATCTAAAATATCCTCTTGGTTAAAGTACACAGTACTGTTCGAATTGGATGAAAAAAGTGGGTAATTAGGATATTCTTTTATTCCTGATTTATTTCCGGGCCTATCAATAGATAATATACCTGATGTTTCTGTTAAATGATTGTCAACAGTTTCTTTTTTTGCCTCATCATCTACTTTACTGGAATCTGTGCTTAAAGTATCCTGATAGCTTAATCTGATTGAATCTATCGCTTTCATATCTAGTGAAAACCCCTGGTAATCAAAGAGAAATTTTTTCCCTTTAAATACCATTTCACCTGCATTTACTGTTCCGTCAAATAATAAACCTCTACCTTTCTTCAATTTTACGATGCCACTGTCTGGTTCCACCGTCACGCCCCTTTCAGCGGAAAGATAAAACTCTTTCACCCCTCTTATGATCATTACAGCGCTATCAAATGATATCGTTGCATTTGGATATGCTGAAGAAAGGGAAGAAATTAATAAATGGTCATAATCTTTTTTCTTGAAATTAGATTTCACCTGATGAAAAGCTTTTGGTAGTACTTCGATGTCCTCTGTTCTTACATTATAATTAATGAAACCGAGCGCATTTAAATATTTCATGGAGGCTTCCATGAATTTTGGATTGAAGTCGTAAGCAAATTTTAAGTCAGAAAGATTGTATTTTTTAATATTATAGTCATCCGCATACTTAACAACCAATGCTACTGGGTGATAGCTAAATAAGCCAGTGTGTTTTTCATAAGTATTATTATTAAAATAATCATGTGATGTGAAGATTGCAGGGATAATATTACTGGCATTCATTATTTCAATATTCAGGCTATCCGTGTCAAGATCCCATTCAATGGCATCTGCAAGAAATTCCATTTCAAAAAATGTCGAATTGAATGGCCTGTCCTTACCTTTTCCGTCATAATTATAAACCCCCATCCAATGCTTAGCCCGATCATATCTGAGTTTTACATTTGAATGATATAATGAATCATTATTATGGATTAATGAAAAGCTTGTATTTGGCCCTAAAATTGTGCTATCCTGAAATTCAAATAATCTACTTCGAAACACTGCGGATCTTCCGTTTCCATCTAAAATGGTCAGTGTGCCTTTTTCATTGGAAAGATTTTTTCCATAGGTTTTGTTTCCCTTTATTCCAAACCCACCATAGAATGAAACATTATCTTCAGGTAAGTCGAAATTGAGATCGGCATGATAGGAAGTAAACTGGGGGTATTTGTATGCTCCACCAATTGGTTCTTGACTGATAAACTTAAAAAATCCCTGAGTTCCTCCTTTAAAATATACCGGATACTCTGCTTTTGCATAAGCAGATTGTAGTTCTGCACTTTTAGCTTTTAAAAAAAATTTTCCTAAACCGACTTTAGCGCCTTCCCCAGCCCTCACTTGCCTTGACCAGTCAAACGTCCCCTGCTCCCCTATAAACAATAGTTTTCTTAACAAAAAAAACCCTGATACATCTTTAATTATGGAAGAATCATACCGGGTAACTAATTCCAGGCTTAAATTTTCAAACTCAATTACAGGCCCCGCAACATCAAGAAATCCAAATTTTGTTTCCAGGTTTACATCATATTTGTTTACAATAGGATCATTTGAGTAGTTGGATTGATACAGTTCATCAAACTCACCATATTCTAAGGATTTAAAGTCATAGCTTCCGCCTGTAGCTTTTAAGTAACTAAACCTTGAAGTGTAAAGGATTCGCCGGGCAAAAAAGAAATTAAGAGAAAGCAAAAAATCTTCATATTCACCATAAGAAAAATCATTAAGGGCTTCTCTGTTTATTTCCAATACCTCTGACAGCTCTTGCGAGCTTATGTTTTCTTCAGTTTTAGAATAGGTAATGTAGCCGAAATAATAGAGGAAATGGGGATAAACCTGCATCCCTCTTCCTTTCATTTGTCGCGCCAGGCCAATGATTGTTTCTTGTTGTTGATCAGTAAGTTTGGGCCAGATATTTCTGAAGTCATAGCTAACCTTATTGCCTGCTTCAATATCTAGTGCGCTTAAGCTTTTAGTAACTTCTGATACAAACTGTTCCGGATCGTCTGAAATTCTTAGCGGCTGCCCACAGACACCTATGGAAAATAAAAGCAATGGAATGGTTAGAAATGCTTTATGCATAGGAACAAATCAATTTTTAAAATTAACGAATAAGTGGTGATTATCGCTATTTTAATTTTTTTGAAATAAAACGCAAGACCAATTATTTCGATGGGAAGATTTTAAATTAATGAATCCCTTTTTACTGGCTTCTTTGAGTATCAAATATTCATCTTCTTGATAAAAACCACTCAATAGCATCAAGCCATGTAATTTGAGCATGCGATAATAATGATGCATCTCATTTAGATGGGTATTTCTATTGATATTTGCTAAAATTATATCAATATCTTCTGAAAAAGTGATCTCATCCAGTTCTTCATCAAATAATTCGATATGTTCACAATTATTATTCGAAAAATTTTCTTTACTGTTTTGTACACCCCAGGGGTTTATTTCAGAGGCATAGGTTTTTTTGGCGCCTAACTTGCTTGATAAAATTGCGAGGATGCCTGTTCCCGTGCCTATATCAAAAATAATTTTTTCTTTATGATCTAATGCCAGTTGCTCTTTTATCATTAAATAAGTTGTAGCATGATGCCCTGTGCCAAACGACATCTTTGGATTGATTAATACCTTAAAAGGATAATCTTTATCTATTTTGTGGAAAGAAGCATGGATAAGACATTGATCCTCAACAATAATTGCTTGGTAATTTTCTTCCCATTCTTCGTTCCAGTTTGCATTTTTTACTTTTTTAAAAACAAATTCAAATTTCAAGGCCTCTTTTAAACCTTCGAGAAAATTTTCAGTATTTTCTACACCAATTTCCTTTACCAATCCATAACATGATAAGCCTTCATCAATCTCTTCAAACGTGTTAAAATTATAGTCTGCTAACCAGGCAATCAGGATTTCCCTTGTATCGCCATTGCAAGATATCTTAAGTTCTAGATATTCGTCTTCTATTGATTGCATCCGGCAAATGACTCATAATCCGTAAAAAAAACAGAAAAGTCAGCATTATATTTAGAATCGCTAAAATAAATTCTGTAATCGGCCAGGTTTCTATCTTCAGTAAAAAACCACTTACCTTCCTTATTAGTATACAATCGGTTACTTTCTTCAAATATTATGGCATCAGCGAATGTTTCAGAATCGGTTTCATAAACCGTGTAATGGGCCTGACTTTCGTATTCTTCTATGTAAATAACGCCGTAAACTTTGCAAAAAGGATTGATTACCTGTTTTTCAGGACTCAGCATCCATACCCAAGTGATGAAAGCTAAGCAGTAAAAGATTGAATTCATTTAAGCATTTATTATATCCAAGAAATCAGTGGTTTTCAATGATGCACCACCAATAAGTCCTCCATCAACGTCTTCTTGCTTAACCAAATCTTTTGCATTCCCGGGTTTCATACTACCGCCATATAGTATTCTGACATTTTCTGATAACTCATCACCCATATTTTCCTTGATCTTATTTCGAATAAATCCATGCATTTCTTGGGCTTGTTCAGGAGTTGCTGTTTTACCTGTGCCAATAGCCCAGATAGGTTCATACGCGATGATCACCTTAGAAAAATCTTCTTTAGAAAGGTTAAATAAAGTCTCAATTAATTGCTTTGCGACATACTCAAAATGTGATCCCTCTTCCCGGATTTCGAGAGGTTCGCCGATACAAAATATTGGGGTAAGATTATTTTCAAACGATTTTTGCAGTTTTTCTAATAAAATTTCAGATGTGTCATTGAAGTATTGTCTCCTTTCACTGTGACCTAAAATAACATAATTTGCACCAGTTGATCTAACCATATCTGCGGAAATCTCTCCGGTGTAGGCACCGTTATCAAATTGGCTGCAGTTTTGTGCTCCGAAAGTTATGGATGTGCCGCTTAAAATATCATTTAAACTTGATAAATGAATGAAAGGCGAGCATAATACAATATCTTTATCAAGAGACGTTCCATCCAGCGCATCCCGGATTTCCATGGCTAAGGAAATGCCGTCCTCTAATGATTTGTTCATTTTCCAATTTCCGGCAATTACTTGTTTTCTCATAATATTATAATTTTTGTTGAAGGTATTGAGCAGTATAATTGTTTTTCATTTTTATCATAGCTTCAGGTGTGCCTGTAAAGCAAACTTCTCCACCTTCAAGTCCTCCTTCAGGTCCTAAATCAATAATCCAATCGGCACATTTAATAATTTCCATATTATGTTCTATAATAATAACTGAATTCCCTTGATCTATCAATGCATTTATTGCTTTTAATAGTTTGTTAATATCATGAAAATGCAATCCGGTAGTTGGCTCATCAAAAATAAATAACGTATGATCTTTTTTTGGACTGGCATGACCAAGAAATGAGGCTAGTTTCACCCTTTGTGCTTCACCTCCACTCAATGAATTGGATGATTGACCTAGTGTGATGTAGCCAAGACCAACATCATAAAGGGGCCTAAGCTTATTTATAATACTTTTTTCACCGGCAAAAAATTTCATGCTATCCTCGACAGTCATATTTAAAACATCTGCAATGTTTTTACTATTGTAGCTTACTTCTAGTATCTCACTTTTAAACCTGCTGCCCGAACAACTTTCACAGGTTAAGTAAAGATCTGCCATGAACTGCATTTCTATTTTTGTCTCACCTTCACCATTGCAAACTTCACATCTTCCGCCATCCACGTTGAAAGAGAAGAAAGCAGGTTTATAGCCACGATTTTTAGCAAGTTCCTGATTAGCAAATAAGTTTCTGATCAAATCATAAGCTTTTACATAGGTAACAGGATTTGACCGTGAACTTTTACCAATTGGATTTTGATTGACCATTTCTATATGGGATATTTTTTTATAGTCGCCCTCCAGTTTGTCAAATTTTCCAGTAGATTCATAGATGGTCCCTAATATTTTTCCGATTGCGGGATGAATTATTTTCCGCACCAGTGTTGATTTCCCCGAACCGCTGACACCGGTAATAACGGACAATACGCCAAGAGGTATTTCTACATCAATATTTTTAAGATTGTTTTCATTTGCCCCTTTGATTTTTATTGAATTAATCCATTTCCTTCTTTTTATTGGCAATCCAATTTCATCTTTTTTATTTAAGTATCTGGCAGTATAACTTTTTCTTTCCTCCCGTATGGCATTCCAGTCGCCCTGAAATACCAATTGACCCCCATTAGTACCAGCACCTGGACCGATGTCGATAATTTGGTCAGCTGCTTTCATAACTTCTTCTTCATGTTCAACCACAATTACCGTATTTCCAATTTTCTGGAGTTTTTTTAAAACGTTGACTAGCCTGCCGGTATCTCTTGGGTGTAAACCAATGCTGGGCTCATCCAAAATATACATAGAACCAACCAATGAGCTACCCAGGGAGGTTGCAAGTTTTATACGTTGATATTCACCCCCTGATAATGAGGAGGTAAGTCTGTTAAGGGTTAAATATCCCAGGCCAACATTTTGTAAGAAGTATAATCTGTTTTTTATTTCATCAATTATTCTTTTGCTCACCTCGACCTGATATGGCTCAATATTTAGGTTATCAATGAAATCGGACAGAACTCTTATTGGCATTAAAACAAGGTCGATGATGGATTTCCCATCAATCTTTACATAAGAAGCGTCCCTTCTTAATCTGGTTCCCTTACATTCAGGGCAAACAGTTCTACCCCGGTATCTCGATATCAAAACCCTGTATTGTATTTTGTGGGATTTTTTTTCAAGGTACTTAAAGAATGCCTTTATGCCCTTGAAATATTCATTTCCCTCCCATAACAGGGTTTTTTGTTCTTCAGACAAGTCTTTGAATGGTTTGTGAATAGGAAAATCAAACCGAATCCCATTTTTAATTAATGGTTCCAGCCATGCATACATCGTATCACTTTTCCATGGGGCTATGGCACCTTCATAGACAGAAAGATTTTTATCAGGGATAACAAGGTCCGGGTCAATGCCTAATATTTTTCCGAAACCTTCACATCGTCTACATGCACCATAAGAGTTGTTAAAGCTGAAAAAATTTAATGTTGGCACCTCAAATTCAATACCATCCGCCTCAAACCGGTCAGAAAAGTGTCTGCTTATTTTCCCAGGGATTACAATTTCGCACTCACCATGGCCTTCAAAAAAAGCAGTTTCGATAGAATCGGATATTCGGTATTGATTTTCCTCATCCTTTTTGGCAGTTACCCTATCTATTAAAATATCAATACGTACATTTTTAAGTGCATTATTTTCGATATGATCTTCTATTTCAAGGAGTTCATCATTTAGATATATTCTTGTGTAACCTTTGGCTAACAGAATCTTGAGCTCCTCAGTAATCGATCTTCCATTTTGTTTTAATAGGGGGCATCTAATAATTGCTTTTGTATTTTCTGGATATGAAAACAACCAATTTACAACATCACTTACAGTATCTTTTTTCACGATTTTCCCGCTAAGGGGTGAATATGTTTCCCCTATCCTGGCAAATAATAATTTCAGATAATCGTAAATTTCAGTGGTAGTTCCCACAGTTGATCGCGGGTTTTTGATGTTAACCTTTTGTTCTATGGCAATGGCCGGTGACACTCCCTTTATGTAATCAACCTCAGGTTTTTCCATTCTGTCCATAAACTGACGGACATAACTGCTAAGGCTTTCTACATATTTTCGCTGGCCTTCCGCAAATAAAGTATCAAATGCTAGTGAAGATTTTCCGGAACCGGACAATCCGGTAATTACTACCAATTTGTTTCTCGGAATCACCACATCAAGATTTTTTAGATTGTTAACCTTTGCACCTTTGATGATGATGTTGTGCCTGGGGTCTCGGTCTTCAATGGATAAATTGTTATTATTCATAAAATGCCTTAAAGGTAAATTTTTACTTTGTTAGATAATTTTTAAAATAAAGTAAGGAACACTTTTTGTTATAATTCAATGATTTAAATAGTTTTGATCATCTAATTTTTAAAAATAATCTTAACAATATGATATAGACCTCTACGTTAATCAATCAACTATCGAAATGAATAACAAAAAAATGAGTGATAGAAAATTATTATCACTTTACAAGAATGGAAACGAAGAGGCCTTCGAGGAATTACTTAACAAGCACAAGAACAGGGTATTCACAACAATTTACCTGATTGTTAAGGATCAATACATTGCGGAAGATTTATTACAGGAAACCCTCATCAAAGCTATTAACACTATCAATTCAGGGCGCTACAATGAGGAAGGTAAATTTCTACCCTGGATACTTAGAATAGCTCATAATCTTGCAATCGATTATTTTAGAAAAGAAAAGCGCTATCCGACCATAGTTATGGAGGATGGCAGTAATTTATTCAATAAGCTTGAATTCTCTGAAGAATCATCAGAGTCTGCTCAAGTTAAAAAAGACACATACGCAACCTTAAAATATTTTATCCAGGAACTGCCGGAATCCCAGAAAGAGGTACTTATCATGCGGCACTACATGCAAATGAGCTTTCAGGATATTGCTGAAGCTACAGGTGTAAGTATCAACACAGCATTGGGTAGAATGAGATATGCGCTTATCAACCTGAGAAAAAAAATGGAAAATACAGATATCGCCTATGACAAAAACCTTTACAGAAGATGACCTTATCCGATTTATTTATGGTGAAACTTTAGAAAAAGAAAGTATCTTAATAAAAGAGGAACTGGTCACAAATTTTAGACTTAGGGAAAAATATATTGAAATGATTTCCCTCTTGAACGATCTTGATAGACTGCAGCGTGCCCCCTCAAATGTTGTAATCCAGAATATTATGGATTATGCAAGGATGCAGAATCCGATAAGGAGGTAATTTATTCACTGCGTGGATGCTTAGAAAAGAAAGGTTCAAGAAGTTCATAACTTATTTTAGTGAGAATTTCCCAGAACCAAAAACGGAATTAAACTATAGTTCGCCGTTCGAATTGTTGGTTGCGGTAGTTTTGAGTGCGCAGTGCACAGATAAAAGGGTGAATATAGTTACTTCATCTCTTTTCAAAGATTTCGCCACGCCCAAACACATAGCCACCTCAAGTTTTGATGAATTATTTCCTTACATCAAAAGTATATCCTATCCAAATAACAAAACCAAACATCTTTTAGCCCTTAGTAAAATACTGGTAGAGGAATTTAATGGTGAAGTGCCCGAACAAGCAGATCAATTGATCAAGCTGCCCGGAGTTGGGAGAAAAACCGCTAACGTGATCATGTCTGTATTGTATAATCGACCCACGCTTGCAGTGGACACGCATGTTTTTAGAGTTTCAAAACGATTAGGTTTAGTCAATCAAAACTCAAAAACACCTTTAGAGGTTGAGAAACAACTAGTTCGGTATATTCCTAAAGGATTAATTCCCAAAGCCCATCACTGGCTAATTTTACATGGAAGGTACGTTTGTATAGCCAGGAAACCGGATTGTAATAAATGTAAAATCAATGAATTTTGCAGGTTTCATGAAAAGTCATTTAAGAAAAATCTGCGGGATAATTAACCAGGTTTAAAGTTTGACGCCCTAAATATTAATTGTGCATCTTTTTGTGACATCAGTTCTGCTAATGAAACATTAGGATTTCTATTCATGTAGGCCTTTACGATCAACCAACCTAACCATCTTCCTATCCTTCCGGGACATTTTTCTCCAATTTCATAAACGTTCGGTCGTTCTCCGATATATTTATTTTTAATAAAATGATTGGTTTCAAATAGTAATTCATTCTCAATAAAATGAGCCCAGATCACATCGATATTATCATTTATCTCATCCATTGCTTCACTTGAATAACCGATTATTAGTGAATCGGGGGTGCAGGGAAGCATCATGCTAGTGAAAAAATAGTTTTTCCCATAACCAATCATTTCATTAAGGAGGGTATTGTCACCATAGTTTGTAAGGTTGATATTATTGGCAAGAAAATTAAATACGATTGGTGCAAGATTTTCTTCTCTATATCGGTCCATAATATATCCAGGAACATCATTGGGTATATAAGTCCCTTGCTTTCCAAGATAATAATCAAGGCCTACAACTACCAAAGAATCTGATATCAGCAGATCTTTATAAAAACCAGTAAAAATGGTTTTAATCTTAGGGATGTCAGCTGTGGGAAAATAATATTTCAGGTTTTTGAATCCGGTAGAAAATCGAGATTTGAGGTGGTCGAGGCTTCCAAATCTGTTTTTAATTTCCACTATTAAGGTATCTTTAATATGTACATCGTTTAGCAATGCATATAACCTGTTGATCAGTAAGCTATCATGAGGATATTCTTTAGAATCAAGAAAGTATTGCTTTACGGATTTGTGTTTATTTAATAATTCATTAAGCTCATTTTTTGATTCTATCTGTGCCAGTTTTCGATCGAGCCTGGTTATATCAACGTTAACTTCGACAGCATTATTTGTGGGTTGGTAACGGCATTTTTTCTCATCTTTACCACAAGAAGAAAATGTCCATAAAAATATTACCAATAATAAGTAAGAGGTTAACGTTCTCATAAAGTGTTTAAAATAAGTTGCAAAAGTATTTAAATTGCTGATGATGAAGAAGCATACCCTAATCCTGATTTTTGTTGCACTGGTGGGCACACTTTCAGCACAATCCAAGTTGGCTATTCAGGTTTCACCTGCTATTTCTTTAAACAGGAACGAACTAATCTCAGATTCATTGAATGTTGATACCGATGGTATAGGAGGAAGGTTTATGTTAGGATTGGTATGGGATACACCTATATCTGACAATTATTTTTTTAGTAGCGGTATTTATTACACACCTAAAAGAGTAGCATTTGGGATATCATCAGAAGATAATCAAAACAACTTAGTAAATGAATCATACAACCTGCAATATATTCAGATACCAATAAGCCTGAAGCTCTTTACTAATGAATTGGTGACTGATCTGCGGCCTTATGTTCATTTGGGGTCTTTATTTGATGTAAAGGTTCATGATGAACCAGCTGAAGAAGATTTTAATGCGATTTCAGGTATTAAGCCTTTCGATGTTTCATTGATGATTGGTATTGGAATTGAATATAGGTTGGGGGTAAATACGGTATTGTATTCCTCCCTGGTATATAATCGGGGGATGCTGAATGTTATCGATGGGTCTTCTATTAATGATTTTTCTGTCAAAAACGACCTGCTTTATCTTGGATTCGGTGTGAAGTTTTAAGCTAGTGCTATCTCTTCATTCTGTTTATTAATGAATGAATAATCAGTTATTCCCATTGACGAATCTTCCACCAGATTAACCCACTTGAAGTATTTAATAAACCACTTTAGTTGTTTGGAATATATTCCTCTTTTAAAATATGCATGAAGGTAAGGATGAAGAACCACCGTCAGTGACTTTTCATTCTGCTTTGAAAAGATATAATCAATATTTTTTTCTACCTGATCAGCTATTAAGATAGAGGCGGTAATTTTACCTGAACCGTTGCATGTAGGGCATACTTCTCTTGTACTTATATTAAGTTCGGGTCTTACCCTTTGACGGGTAATTTGCATTAATCCAAATTTTGAAAGCGGTAAAATGGTAAATTTTGACCTATCCTCTTTCATTTCCTCTTTCATTCGATCATAAACAGCTTTTTTGTTTTCGGCTTTCTTCATGTCAATGAAATCTATCACAACAATCCCTCCCATATCCCTAAGCCTAAGCTGTCTGGCAATTTCTGCTGTAGCATTTAAGTTGACCCTAAGTGCTGTACTTTCCTGGTCGTTTTCACTATTCGACTTATTCCCACTATTCACATCAATTACATGAAGGGCTTCGGTATGTTCTATGATAAGATAGCCACCACCTTTTACGCTTACCGATTGACCAAAGAGTAATTTTAGTTGCTTTTCAATCCCATAATACTCGAATAGTTTAGTCCGGCCTTGATGGAATTTAAGTATGTTCTCCTTATCTGGCGCGATGGTCCTTACATATGATCTGATATCTTTGAGAAGGACTTTATCATCAACATGAATTGCATCAAAGGATTCATTTAGAATATCTCGCAAAATTGAATTAGCCCTATTCATCTCACCAATGATTTTTTCATTGACAGATGCCTTTTTTAGCACCTTTACACCATCTTCCCATAGTGTTACCAGGTTATTTAGGTCTTTGTCTAGCTCTTTTACATCTTTTCCTTCCGCAACTGTTCTGATGATTATCCCAAAATTTTCAGGCTTGATAGAACTAATTAGCCTAAGCAGTCTTTTTCGTTCATTACTGTCTGCAATTTTTTTAGATATATTTATGCTACTAGAGAAAGGTACAAGAACAAGATATCTTCCAGCTACCGATAACTCGCAGGATAGTCGTGGCCCTTTTGTCGAGATTGGTTCTTTTACTACCTGAACCAATACTTTTTGATTTTTTGAAAAAACCTGGCCTATTTTACCAAGTTTATCAATATCCGGCTCCTGTTTAAATCCCAAAAAACGTGCACTAGTATTTTTTCTGGTTAGTGCTTGCTTTGTAAACTTATTTAGTGAGCGTACTTGAGGACCTAAATCATGATAATGAAGAAAAGCGTCTTTTTCATATCCAATATCAATGAAAGCAGCATTGAGTCCCTGAACAATTTTTTTAATTGTTCCTAAATATATATCACCAACATTAAAACTACTCCCACTGCGCTCTTCATTGTACTCGACAAGCTTTTTATCTTTTACAAGGGCAATACGACATCCATTTTGAGTTGAACTTATAATTAATTCAGTACTCAAAACCAGATATTAAATTTGATTATTTCTTTTTGTGCCTGTTTTTTCTTAATCTCTTTTTACGCTTGTGCGTTGAAATTTTGTGTCTTTTTCGTTTTTTACCACAGGGCATAATTCTAATATTTTTAGTTTAACCATTATTGTATCTCTTTTTGAAGTTCATTGACCATACTAAGTATGGCTGAATCAATAGTAATGTCTTTAAGAAAATTTAATTCACTCATTGCGCCTTTGCTATTCCCCAGTTCATTATAACTTATTGCAAGGGAAAATCTACCTTGTAGATTGGTTGGTTCCAAATCCCTTACCTTCTCCAATCTTTGAACCGCTTTTTCATACTGCCCTGTCTTCATTGACAATAATCCAAGATTTAACAGGGCTTTTACGTTTTCAGAATCTTCTTCCACAATTTCCCTCAGCATCATTATCCCTTTCATTGGATTATCTGATGAAACATAAGTCATTGCAAGTATATTCTTAAGTTCATCATCTAACGCATAATCTTTCTTATATTCGTTAATGTACTTTCTAATGGATTCTCCTAATCCTTTTGCCTGCACTCCTTCCATAATCAAATTAAAACCAAAATAGAGCGCTGTAATTTTTTTTCTTAGCCCTTCCTCATTTTTTAAGAAATCAGAAATTCTGTTCGAGTATATTTCCCCACTATCAAGTTGGTTAAAAGCAAAATAAAGTCTGGCTAAAGAATCCGCAAATTTAGCTTTTTTTTCGTTATCAATATCAAGGTTCAGCTGGCTTTTTAGATTGTTTATCCTTTTTCTGGATTCTTTATTCATAGCTAAATCATGGACTTCCTGATTTTCACCGGATTGCAGTCCACTTGATTTAGATTCAGATATGTTTTCCTTTTCATTGTCCACAACAGACTTTGGCAATTGATATAAACCCACAACAACCAGCAAGCATATTGCAATGAGCAATATCTTATGTAATGATTTCAAAATCCTAGTTCTTTAACTTATCACTATTTTTTATTTTCTCGACAAACACTTTCGAGGGTTTGAAACTGGGAACATAATGTTCATCGATAACAATTGCAGTATTCTTTGAGATGTTTCTGGCAATTTTTTTTGCCCTTTTTTTATTTACAAAACTTCCAAAACCACGGACATAGATGTTTTCCCCTTCAGACATCGAACTCTTTACGACAGTAAAAAATGCTTCAATTGTAGATTGAACGTCAGCTTTATCTATTCCTGTTTTTTCTGCGATTTCATTTATAACATCTGCTTTAGTCACAATGGTGTTTTTTAGAGATATATTTACCTGATAATGATACGATTACAAACAAATTTATATTTACATCTTTAAATAACCATAATTTTGTATAATAATAACAAAATACTTGGATTTATTTAAGAAAAAATTTGCTGAAACAATCATATATTGGTTTGAAAAGCATAAAAGGAAACTCCCTTGGCGAGAAACCAACGATCCTTACAAGATATGGTTATCTGAAGTAATTCTTCAACAGACCAGGGTAAATCAAGGTCTTCCCTATTACTTAAGGTTTATCAACAACTATCCAACCGTATTTGACCTGGCTAATGCTGAGGAAAAAGATGTTCTAAAACTTTGGCAGGGATTGGGATATTATTCGCGCGCAAGGAACCTTTTAGAATGTGCAAAAACAATCGTTAAAGATTATAATGGCAGGTTTCCGGTCAAAAGTATAGAATTACAACAGTTGAAAGGTGTTGGCGAATACACGGCTGCAGCAATAGCCTCAATTGCTTTTTCAGAAAAAGTACCTGTGATAGATGGAAACGTTTACAGGGTTCTATCCAGAATATTTGGTTTAACCCATGACATTGCGTACAGCAAATCAAAGAAATATTTTAGGCAAATTTCACATGATCTGATGGAATCGATAGAGGATCCGGGAAATTACAACCAGGCTGTTATGGAGTTTGGGGCAACAAAATGTGTCCCCAAAAACCCCAATTGCACAAACTGTATTTTTAATACAAATTGTATTGCTTATGAAGAAAATCTACACGCAGTCTTACCAGTGAAAAGTAAGAATAGCATAAAAAAAGGCAGGTATTTTAATTACTTCATTTTTGAGTCGCAGGAAGCGGTGATTATCAAGAAAAGGGAAGCAGGTGATATTTGGAATGGGTTATACGATTTTATTTTACTGGAATCAGATCAAGCACTGCCAGAATCAAGTTTAATAGACTACATAAAAAAAAACTTATTTATTAAATGTGATGAAAACATTAAATTATTATCAATTTCAGAGATGTATAAACACGTCTTAACGCATCAGTATATCTTTGCAAGGTTTATCAGGGTGTGGTGTAAATCAATGCAAATAAATGATAGCAATAGTTTAAAAATAGAAAAGGATAAGCTCATAAATTATCCTATGCCAAAACTTATTGTAAACTATTTGGACAATGAAAAAATTTATATAAATTGAATTAATTAAACTTAAATCACTATGGCTGGAGTTAACAAAGTAATTTTATTAGGTAATCTGGGCAAAGATCCTGAAATCAGAAATTTCGAAACTGGCAGGTCAGTTACTAACTTCCCATTAGCAACAAGTGAAACCTATAAAAACAGGGATGGGGAAAAGGTCACTAAAACGGAATGGCATAATGTTGTGTTATGGAGTCCGCTTTCTGAGATAGCAGAGAAATATTTGACCAAAGGAGATCAGGTTTACATTGAGGGGAAAATTACTACAAGAAGCTATGAAGATAAGGAAGGTACGAAAAAGTATATTACTGAAGTTGTTGGTAGGGAGATGACATTGTTAGGGAAAGCAAAAGGTGCTGATAGCATATCTGAACAATCCGATGCATATGAAGCAGATGTATCTAAAACCAATGCAGCGGGTGAAACTGAGACCGATGATCTGCCGTTTTGATGGGTATAATTAATTAATCTTTGGATTCAAATATTGATGACCCCCACCTGGGAATAGCAATACTGCTTTCTTCGTTTGAGATATTGCCATTTTTTATTGTCATAGCATTCACACTTATTGTTCTGCTTATTTTTTCTGGATTGGTATCAGGATCTGAAGTTGCATTTTTTTCACTCACACATGATCAGTTGAAAAAATGTAAATCAGAAAATCATAGCTCCAATACCTATATTATCAGCTTGTTGGGCAAACCTCAAAGATTATTGGCTACCATATTGATATTAAATAACTTTATTAATGTAACCATCATAACAATATCAACTTATGCCACATGGCAATTGACTGGGACCAAGGATACGGAAGGCCCTGTGCTTGCGGCATTATCATTGTCAATTACAATCCTAATTATTCTGTTTGGGGAAATAGTACCTAAGATTTATGCAAACAATAATAATCTTTATTTTGCCCGATTTACTGCCAGAATTCTGATGGTCAGTTCTTATGCCTTCAAGCCATTATCGTGGATGCTGATGTCAATGACAAAAATGATAGAGAAAAGAATAAAAAGAAAGGGATATGAAGTTTCCATAGAGGAGTTGAATAAAGCTTTGGAACTAACCACACATGAAGAGGCCAGTGATGAGGAAAAAGAGATTCTAAAGGGGATCGTAAATTTTGGCACCTTATCCGTTAAGCAGGTAATGAAGTCAAGGATGGATATTACAGCATTTGATTCAGAAATAGATTTTCATGAATTAATGGATCAGGTCAATAAAACGGGCTATTCCAGAATACCAGTTTATAGAGAGACTATTGATAAAATCGAAGGCATTTTATATGTGAAAGACCTACTTCCTTATTTAAATGAGGATGAAAATTTTAACTGGCAAAAACTTCTGAACACAGGTTTTTTTATACCTGAAAGTAAAAAAATAGATTCTTTGTTCAAAGATTTTCAGCAAAGAAGGGTTCATATGGCTATTGTTGTAGATGAGTATGGAGGTACGTCAGGCCTGGTTACCATGGAGGATATTGTGGAAGAGATCGTGGGTGAAATAAAAGATGAGTTTGATGAAGAGAAGGAAATAGCATATACTAAATTAGATAAAAACACCTATGTTTTTGATGGGAGGACCTCTTTAAACGATTTTTGCAAGATCGTAGGCGTAGAAAATTCTGAATTCGATGAAGTAAAAGGTGATAGTGAATCGTTGGGCGGCTTACTTTTAGAGATAAACCAAAAAATTCCAAACGCCGGGGAAAAAACGAATTATGGCCGGTTTTTGTTTACCACTGTTGCTGTTGATAATAAAAGAATAAAACGAGTGAGGGTTTACAAGAAACAAAAAATATCTGAGAATAATTATTTGGCGAGCTGATGAGGGTTGTTTTCAAACTAATAGTGTTAATATTTATTATAAGTAGTTGTACAAAAGACTATATGCCTAAACCTAAAGGCTACAACAGGATTGAACTTCCAAAAGCGCAATATCAATCTTTGCCTGATTCTTTCCCTTACGCTTTTGAGTATTCCAAGCATGCTAAAATATTGAGGGACTCATCATGGATTTCCGAAAGGTATTGGATAGATATTTTTTATCCTGAACTAAATGCAAACATTCAGGTGACATACAAACCCGTTCACAATAAAAAATCACT
Organism: Cyclobacteriaceae bacterium; assembly: GCA_051155775.1. Classification (GTDB taxonomy): domain Bacteria; phylum Bacteroidota; class Bacteroidia; order Cytophagales; family Cyclobacteriaceae; genus CAYSCZ01. Next base: position 48,255 of record DAXETV010000013.1, read on the forward strand.
TGCTGAAGGTTACCTGAGTGACTCTTACCGATTAACTGCCCAGCATAACATCAAGGCTTATGCCATCGAGGAAAGTGTGATCAAACTACCAAGTGGTGATCTGGCGACTATTAGTGAACTCGAAGGTGAAGTACCCAGTCAGTTTCAATTTCATGTTACGGATTCCTCTCAACATTTTTTAAGAGGCGCGCTGTATTTCAAAACAGCAACTAAAAATGATTCCCTGGCTCCTGTGATTGAATACATGAAAAAAGATATAATCCATCTATTAAATACATTGGATTGGCATTAATTCTATGAGTGATTATATCAATGGGAAAATTGAATATGTCAAAGGCATAGGCCCTCAAAAAGCGAAACTTTTAAATTCAGAGCTAAACATATTTACCCCTCAGGACCTGATCAATCATTTCCCTTTCAGATACGAGGACAGGACACGCATTTTTAAGATTGATGAAATTAATTCTGCATTGGATTTTGTACAGGTTGAAGGAACAATTCGATATGTAGAGACAGTTGGAATTGGTCCTAAACAAAGATTAGTAGCTTATCTTCATGATGAAACCTCTGAAATAGAACTTATCTGGTTCAAAGGCATTAAGTGGATCAAGCCAAAGATTAAATCCGGCGAGAAGTTTATAGCTTTTGGTAAACCAACCTACTTCAATGGAGGCTATTCCATTGTACATCCTGAGCTGAAAAGGAATAATGATAATAACCATCAAACCAACAAATCCCTTACCCCAATTTATCCGGGGACTGAAACGCTAAAAAAAAAACACATTGACAGCAAGTCATTTTCTGAGTGGCAATGGAATGTATTAAAAGATGGAGCAAAGTATTTAAGAGAAACACTTCCGGGCCAAATCTTACAACAGCACAACCTTATTACTAAAAAAGAGGCGATGATAGCGATTCATTTTCCTAAGGATTATGAAACGTTACAAAAAGCCAGAACCCGCTTAAAGTTTGAAGAGTTGTTTTTTATTCAATTCTCCCTGCTCGGATTGAGAAAGCAACGCAAGGATGTTTTTAAAGGTATTTTCATGAACAGAACGGAGCTGCTAACCAGGTTCTATGAGCAATTTCTTCCTTTTGATCTTACAGATGCCCAGAAGAGAGTGATTAAGGAGATTTACAAAGATTTAAAGTCAGGGGAGCAGATGAACAGGCTTTTACAGGGAGATGTTGGTAGCGGAAAAACGATCGTGGCCTTTGTATGTATGCTCATTTGCATTGATTCTGGGTATCAATCAGCATTTATGGCACCTACAGAGATACTGGCTGAGCAACATTATAATGGATTGAAAGAATTTTGCGACAAATTAGGTTTAAAAATCGCGCGCTTGACCGGTTCTACGAATAGAGCCGATCGGGATAAAATCCATGAAAGTCTTCTGAGTGGATCTTTAAATATTATTGTAGGAACGCATGCGTTGATACAAGATCATGTGAATTTTTGCAAACTTGGATTGGTAGTTATTGATGAACAGCATAGGTTTGGTGTGGCACAAAGAGCTAAGCTTTGGAATAAAAAGCAACAATATTACCCACACATCCTGGTAATGACAGCAACACCAATTCCAAGAACTTTAGCCATGACATTCTATGGAGATCTGGATGTCTCCGTAATCGACGAGCTACCACCTGGTCGAAAGTCTATTCAAACCATCCACATGCATGAAAGCAAAAGATTAAAATTATTCGGGTTTATTAAGGAACAAATAGAGCAAGGTCGTCAGGCTTATATTATCTACCCCTTGATAGAAGAATCTGAAAAACTTGACTATAAAAATCTAATAGAAGGCTATGATTCGGTGGCAGAGGCTTTTCCAGACATTCCCATAAGCATCATTCATGGGCGGATGAAACCAAAAGATAAAGACTATGAGATGCAACGTTTTTTAAAAGGTGAAACAAAAATCATGGTTTCTACTACAGTTATCGAGGTTGGAGTGAATGTGCCCAATGCATCTTTAATGATTATCGAAAACGCTGAAAGATTTGGCTTGGCACAATTGCATCAGCTTCGCGGAAGAGTGGGAAGGGGTTCCTATCAATCCTATTGTGTTTTAATGACAGACTACAAGATGAGTAAAGAATCAAAAGCGCGCATGGAAACAATGACCAGAACCAACAACGGATTTGAAATAGCGGATGAAGATTTAAAGCTTAGGGGCCCGGGAAACCTGATGGGTACGCAACAAAGTGGATTATTAAACCTGAAGATCGCAGATCTTGCTAAAGATCATGACATTTTAAAATTAGCCAGGAGGGCAGCTCAGAATATCTATCAGGATGATCCAAAACTGGAATCGAAAGAAAATCAAATATTAAAACGGAACCTGGGCTACAATAAAGCAATTATAAATTGGAGTGACATCAGCTAATTTTAATTGTGATTATATTGTGCCTAAAGATGATATTGAATAATTCTTATAATGAAAGAAGAATATATAAATCTGTTAGCTGATCAAATAAAAAAATTAGAAAATGAAAAATTTGATCTTGAAGCATGGAAAAGTTCTACCACATCCATCTTATCAAAAGTTTATGATAAATATGACCCAAAAGTAAAGCAAATAGAGCGGTTGAAGATTGATTACAGCAGTTGGATGCTTAGGGACTCGTCTTCAACATACAAACCTATAGATTCTGCAAAAATGCTTGGTCGCGAAATACTGGAATCCACCATAAATGAGATAAGAATATTTGGTCTTCCTGATCAAAGCAAAAGCATACGCCAGAATATACTTGACTCATTAAGTGACGAATTGAAAGGTTCCGACTTTAAAAAGTTACAACAGATGGTAGAGGATAAATCAATAACAGAAAAACATGTGCGTGAGATAGTCAATAAATTAAATAAGAATAGTTTATCCAATTTGGTTACCAAAATATTAGTTGAACTAAGCTAAAATAAAAGATTATTTGTTAAATTAATGTTATGGATAAATATCGCAATAAAGCATTAGTAGGCATAATTCTGGTAGCTATAGGAATTGTACTTTTATTGAATAATTTTGGATTGCTTCCTTTCTTTTTACCCCATTATTTATTCACCTGGGAAGTTTTGTTGATTTTGATTGGGCTCATAAGCTTCTTATCAGGAAGGATTACCCAGGCAATAATTTTAATACTTGTAGGTGTTGTATTCTTATTTACAGATTATCTGGACATTCGCTTCTGGGATCTTTGGCCAATCCTCCTGATAATTATTGGGGCATCTTTCTTTATACGCTATAGAAAATCCAGTGATGACGATTTCTCAGCAATTAGTCAGGATGAATTGCTGGAAGACACTGCCGTGTTTGGAGGGACAAACAAAACATTTAAAGCAGAAAATTTTAGAGGAGGAAAGATCACTGCATTATTTGGCGGTTCAAATGTGGATTTAAGGAATTGTCAACTTGCGGTTGGAGTATCAAAAGTTGATGTATTGGTGGTTTTTGGCGGTTCAAAATTGTACCTGCCTGATACATGGAATGTCAAAATTAATGCCACACCTATTTTTGGAGGGATTGATGATAAAAGAGATAGTAATGCAGGGTGGGACGAATCCGGCACTTTAATATTAACCGGCTTAGTGTTGTTCGGAGGAATAGAAATCCTTTCATGACCTCGATCTTGATATCATCCCACTAATAATTAATCCTCAAATAACAGCCAGATATTTTTTGATCAGTCACAATAAACACAAGTAGTTTATTCTCAATTAATTAATACTTCATGTACAATTAACACCTAGGCAATTATTTATTATTTTTTTTGTGGTTGAATCAAACTTGTTTTATGATGAGCGTTAATCAGCAGCTAGTACTTAAAGTTTTAATAGTTATTGCAGTATTGTTCTTTTATTCCTGTTCGGGGAAAAAAGAAAAAGAACCGGCAGCAGATGCTCGGGTGCTAAAGATTGATGGGTCCAGTACAGTATATCCAATCACAGCAGGAATTATCGAAAGGTACAAACAAGAATTTGATAATCTTAAGTTTGACATTGCGGTATCAGGAACTGGTGGAGGGTTTAAGAAATTCGTCCAGAAAGAGACAGACATAAACAATGCTTCCAGGTCTATAAAAGGCGGGGAAGAAGAGCTCTGTGAAAATAATGGAATTGCATACACTGAATATGAGATAGCTTATGATGGTATAGCCATTGTTATGAATCAGGAGAACGACTGGGTTGACAACCTTACGGTTGAAGAATTAAACAGGATTTGGGTTACCGATGGAGTAACAAATTGGTCTGATATCAAACCAGGATGGCCAGAAGAACCTATTAAACTTTACGGTCCCGGTGATGAATCCGGTACTCACGATTATTTTATGAGTGCAATTATACCAGATACTTTATCCATGCGGGATGATTATGTTAAAAGTGAAAACGATAATTTATTAGTTACTGGCATTTCAAATAATAAGCACTCACTTGGGTTTTTTGGGCTGGCTTATTTTGAAAAAAACAAAGACGACCTAAAACTTGTACCTATTGATAATGGTGATGGCCCTGTATTACCAACACCCGAAACAGTTGGTTCTGGAAAGTATAAACCATTAGCAAGGCCGCTATTTATTTATGTGAATGATGATTTTGGAAATAGTGAAGACGGAAAAACCTTTATTAACTTCTATTTTCAAAATGTAGGTGAAATAGCAAATCAAGTGGGTTATGTGTCATTACCACCTAATAATTATCAAAGTTACATGTCGTCCTTATAATATTCTCATAACACGAGTATGAAGAACCTATCTAAAACCTATATTCTGGCACTCTCCATTATTGCATTGGTTATTACAGCAAGTCAGTATTTAGTCCAGCGGTCAATTGCTACAAATAGTTATGACTCAAGGACGATCAATATATCAGGCAGGCAAAGCATGTTATCTCAAAGAATTTCTAAAGCAGCTTTGGCTTTAGAAAAAGCTGAAAACGAAGATGAATTTCTATACAGAAAAAATGAACTCCAGGATGCAGCAGACTTATGGGAAAGGTCGCACAATGCACTTCAGTATGGAAGCGATGAAATGCAACTCGATGATGTAAATAACTCAGAACAAACTTTTTTATATTTTCTTGATCTTGAGCCACACTATATTGCCATCAAGGAAGCCATTCAGAATATTTCTGACTTTGACTATGGGGATAAACAGTCAAGGGCCTTTCGCAGTAGCATAGATAAGATTATGTCTAGTGAGGACGATTATCTTAGGTTAATGACCAATATTACCTTTGATTATGATAATGAATCAGTTGAGCGGCTAAATAAACTCGCCATCACTGAATATATTCTATATGGTATAGCCTTATTTCTACTTTTTATTGAAGCGATACTTATCTTCAGGCCGGCAATCAAACGAATCAATGATTACACACAAAAGCTGATCAAGCAGGAAGAGTCCATAAAAAAGGCTCTGCAAGAAACACAAAAAGAGAAAGCTAAAGTTGAGTATCTGAATAATCAAGCGGAGACTGTTTTTACCAATGTGGATCAGGGTATATTTCTTATGGATGAACGATATAACATCAGTGACCTACACTCCAAAGCGCTAGAAGAAATATTTGAGAAAAAAGATCTATCCGGTACTAATTTCATATCCTTGCTTAGGCCCAGGCTTGTGCAACGGGACCAGGAAGCATTAGAAATGTTTGTGAAGCATCTATTCAATATGAATATTGAGGAAGATGTCCTGGAGGATCTTAACCCGGTAGAACAAGTCCAGATATTTTCTGATAATCAAGGAGAGGCGTCTATTCAATCAAGATTTATTCGAATTCGATTTTCAAGAATTCGGGATAAAGAGAAAATATACAGCATTCTGGTTACTGTAACTGACGAAACTGCCGAAGTATTGATGAAAAAAGAAATCGAAGAGACCCAGGAAAGAAATAAAAGAGAGGCAGAGCAGTTATTAAGTATATTGAAGGTTGAGCCACTGGTGTTAAAAGAATTTTTAGAGAACACAAAAGCAGCACTGAACAATATCTCATTAAAATACGAAAATGATAAATCTCAGGATTTCAGGGAACTAATAAACTTTACATTCAACACAATTCACAATCTCAAAGGCAACGCTCTATTAATTGACTTACAACTACTGGCCGATAAATTTCATGATATAGAGACTACCATCACTCAATTAAAAGATAAGCAGGAAATTGTTGGTAATGACTTCCTTAAAATATTGTATGAAATAAGTGAAGTAACATCCATTGTAAATAACATGCAGCGCATGTTTGTTAGAATTGCAGAAGTAAATAAGACAGTTTCGGAGGATGGTAGGGTTTCATCAAATCAGCTATTTGTTAATTCATTGGAAAAAGGATTAAGAAGAATGAATGACGAAACTGGCAAGGATGTAAAACTTGAGTTCGAAGATAACGGTGTCCCAATTCCCGAAAGATTTAAATTATCTGTAAAAGATATCTCTATTCAATTAATAAGAAACTCACTGGCTCATGGTATCGAAACTGCCGATGAGCGAACAAAAGTAGGTAAGACTGCTTCTTCCACCATCTCAATTAATGTAAATGAAGATAAAGACAATTTATATCTAACTTATCAGGACGATGGACGCGGACTTGACCTTGACAGAATAGGAAATAAAGCACTCGAAAATAAAATCGTTACTGAAGAAGAATTATCAACAATGTCCGATGATGATAAGGCACTATTAATATTTAGTGATGGATTTAGTACTGCGAAAGTTGTTGATCAATACTCAGGAAGAGGTCAGGGTATGAGTTTGATCAAACAAATAGTAGAAAAGTATAATGGCAAATTTGCGGTTTCTACCAAGAAAAGAAAGCAATTTAAAATCAATATTACATTACCACTTGAAATACAACCTCAATTAACTGAAGCTTTATAATGAAATTATTAATTGTTGACGATTCCTCTATTATGAGGAGAACCATTGAAAAACATCTTAAGAATTATGATCTTGAGATAATTGGTACCGCAAAAAATGGGGTAGAAGCCATTGAAATGTTAAAAGAAAAGAAGCCAGATGTTGTCACACTGGATATCACTATGCCTGAAATGGATGGCTTGACATGCCTTGAGGAGATAATGAAAATTGCTCCAGAAACAAAAGTAATGATCATAACAGCCCTCTCTGATAAGCTTACCGGCCTTAAAGCATTGGATAAAGGTGCCGGCAGATGCCTTAACAAACCGGTGAATGAAGAAAATTTGAAGGATGCTTTTGATAAATTATTAAATAGAAATTAAAAAACTTATCTTTATTTACGCATAAATTCAATAAACTCATGGATAAAAAAGAAGAATTCGAAGCAACCTGTTCAGTATTTATCGACTCTGTCAATAATTACTTCACAGAACTAACAAATAATCCTTCAAAAACAGGTGTTCCTTATTTGAAAGATCAAAATGAACTTTTACTTAATGATTATACTGGCATGATTGGTATCTCCGGAAGTAGAAAGGGGTTCATTTATATTTCAGGAAATAAGGGGTTATATACAGAACTAATTAAAAGATTTATTGGATTAGAAGAGGCCACAACAGAAGATATCTTAGATATGGCAGGTGAATTATCAAACGTTGTTGCGGGTAATTTGAGAGAAACTTATGGAAGCAACTTCATGATATCCGTTCCGATAGTATTTGAAGGAAGCCCTGACAAACTAAAGTTTCCAAGTTCTGTTACACCATACGTTATTCCAATTGTTTGGAATGAACAAAAAGCAAATGTAGTTATTGGTTTGGAATAGATTTTCAAATCGATATTTCTATATTAATTTGGTGGTAGTTATCTAATCTTTTAAAAACTTTTTATAACCAGCTAGATATGTTACCATCGCTTATATCGGAATCAGGTAAGGATAAAGGATTTAAAAGTAATTTACGGGATGAATCTTTGGTAAATTACTTTTCATCTTTCCCGGAAGAGAGTCTAATAAAAAAATTCTTTAAGAATGCGTTCATAATTAACCGGCCAATGAGTGGTGTCGGTGGAGATGGTTATTGGCTTTATTACGAAGAAGACATAGGGCTGGTATATGTGATCGTTTATGATTGCATGGGACACGGTCGTCTGGCAAGCATCATGACCAGGATTTACTTAAATGCAATTAAGGAAGTCGTAGAAACCAAAAAAGTAAGGGATCCAGCAGAAATACTTACGGAAATACATGCCACCATAGGTAGAAATTTTAAAGATAAACAAGACAAGCAAGTGGGGAGCGGGGCAGACATGGGCGTATTAAAATTTGACACCAATAATAGAAAAGTCTTGTTTGCTGGGGCTAAAATGGACCTGGTACACATATCAGGCAACATGGTAAACCGAATAAAAGCAGATAAAAAGCAATTGGGTGTTTTATTCGATTACAAACATGATTACCACACCAATGATATTGCTATACCGGAAACTAAAACCTCAAATTTTTATTTGTTTAGTGATGGTGTTACGGATCTAATCGGTGGGCCAAATGATAAAAAACTAAAATTTTCGAACCTTCTTGAAATATTAAAAGGAGTCCAAAAAATACCAATAGAGGGTCAGAAACAAGCGATTGAAAAAGAATTCAATAATTGGGCAGGACACAACACCCAGTTAGACGACCTTTTGATGATAGGCATCTCTTTTTGAGTTATTTAATTTCAATTCTCCCATCAAAGGCTACATGACCTTTGATGTTTTGAGCCAATTCACCCGGCGTTTTATACGTCCAAGCGCCGTCCTTAATAATATTTTCTCCGATTTTTATGTTAAAATAAGTTGCTGCTCCTTTCCATGGGCAAATGGTTTTGGTATCACTATCAATAAAGTATTCCTTTCTTAATGATTCGAACGGGAAGTAGTGATTACCTTCCACTTTTACTACGTTTTCACTTTCGGCTAATATTTCGCCATTCCAAATAGCTTTCATATTTAAAAAATAAGTTTTTTTACACTTAAATACCTGTCAATAAGATATAATATCAGGAATCCATCGACCACTAAAAAAAATTGACCAACTTTTTTAAGCCATTCTATACTGATTAATTGATTTAAGTTTTCGTATATATTAAGTTGGATCAGATAGGTCGATTCAGGATCGGATATGTTTTTAGAGGGGATTAATAAGACAACGATGATTGAAATAATTGCCAGGGCAATTAATGAAATTACGGGGATGAAATAAAAGTTATCATTTCTTAATAATGCTACCTTCTTTGAAACTTTTTCTTCAAATGTTTCAGATACTTTTTCCAGCGGAACCTTCTCAAAAAACTGATCAGCTTTTTTAATTGAAGATAAAGTATTTTTTAATTCAGAATCTTCATTTATTTGCCGTCTTATACGTTCATTATCTGAATTGCTTAGCTTGCCTTCCAGATAATCAAATAACTCCTGCTCTGAAATCTTCATATCAATGAATTTACTTCGTCATTTAAATTTCTTGAAATTATTTGCCCCATACGCTTGCGCGCCCTGAATAGCTTTATTTTTAGATTATTTATATCGATGCCGGTAATCGCATTAATTTCCCTCAAATCAAACGATCTAAAATAGTACAGGTTTAATAACACTGCGTCATCAGGCTTCAATTGGTTCATGGCTTCATTTACAACTTTAATGCGTTCATTTTTTACTATAAGATTGTCACAATTGTTTTCTTCCGACCCGACATCATAAGCTTCAGATATATCAATATGATCATATTTCCTTTTTCTTGATGCGCTGATGGCCGTATTGATTACAATGCGAAAAAACCAGGTTGAAAACTTTGATTCACGCTTAAATTTTTTCAGGGATTTATATGCTTTTATAAATGAGTCGTGTGCTATTTCTTCAGCATCTTCGCGATTTTTCACTACCCTTAGTGCTAATGTAAAGGCGTAGTTCTTATACTTCTTAACAAGTAGAGAAAACAAGTCATCCCTTCCATCTATAACCTTCTTTACAATTTCGGAATCTTCCATATCATTAACGGGTGAATCTTTGACGCATAGTAAATAAGGTTGGTTACTACTTTTGAAATGATGTAACCTAAATCAGTTTGCGCTAGTCAAAGTGTTGAAATCAAATTAATTAAAAATTATGACGGAAGATATAATTGTACCGGTGGTTATGTTTATAAGCATCGCAATCGTAGTGATTTTCATAAGAAAATTTGTAAATGAAGAGCGCAAACTACTGTTAGAGAAAGATAAGTCAGCTGATCTTTTCAGAAAGGAAGGAAGTAAATATGGTCCTCTGCGTTTTGGATTGCTATTCATAGGCGGGGGTGTTGGTTTGTTAATTGGAGGTATTCTTTCAGAAATAACATCCATTAATGAAGAGACCGCCTATTTTTCCATGCTTTTCATCTTTGGAGGATTAGGACTTTTCATCTCCCATAAAATGGAGAACAAATGAAAAGATGAAATATGATAAACTGTACATCACCTTATTTTTCTTTATTAATTTAAGTTAAGGCTAATAATAAAATATGTAAATTTTGATCAATAATTTCAAAAAGCAATAGATCATAATTCAAATTGGTATCATATAGTGATTCAAATGTAGAGTTGGATAAGGTACTATATCGTCTTAAGGTTTCCGGAATAGTATTTTTAGTCATACTGATAATTGGCACATTCGGTTATTACAAAATTGGGGGGGAATCGGTGACACTATTTGATGGCTTCTATATGACCACCATAACCATAACCACCATTGGTTTTACCGAGATCATTGAATTAAATAATAACATACCGGGACGGATATTTACAGTGGTAATTGCTTTCCTGGGCATAGGTACCATCACTTATTTTTTATCTAACCTTGCTGCTCTTTTTATTGAAGGAGACATCAAACAAACATTCATAAAGAAGAAAATGATGAAGAAAATAAATTCGATGCACAATCATTATTTGGTATGTGGCACTGGCAGGGTAGGCAGAAATATTATTAATGAATTACTAACAAATAATCATGAGTTTGTAGCTGCGGATATTAATGAAAATAAAATTACAGAACTGGCAGGGCATTATAAAGACATCCCTGCCTTAGTTGGAGATTGTACTGATGATGAGTTTTTAGTAAGATGTGGTGTAAAAAAGGCAAAAGGCATTTTTGTAGCCACTGATAATGATAATTCTAACCTTGTAATTTGTCTGACATGTGCTCAATTGAACCCTATTGCAAAAATTATTGCTAAGAGCAAGGACATTAAAAATGTTATGAAAATGAGCCGGGTAGGCGCATCCAAAGTTATTAACCCTGAATACATTGGAGGGATAAGGATGGCTTCAGAAATGATTAACCCCACTGCAACGGACTTTTTTGAAGAGTTAAGAAAATCAGGAGAAAACCTTACTTTAGAAGAAATAAAAATAGCTGACCGATTTGCAGGACAAAAAGTCACCGATATCAATCTTAAAAAATTCGAACATACACTGCTTATAGCATTGAAAGAAAGCCATAGCTGGATTTATCACCCCAATGAAGAACATCGATTAAAGAAGGATACCAAATTGGTATTACTAACCAATCCAGAAGATAAAAAATTATTAGCGCATCAAATTTCGAAATCATAGTATATACCGGATATAAGAATTTAATCCATTGATAAATATTTATTAAAGTCAATTATTCTATCCGGATGGCCAATGATATAAAGTATATCATTTTGGCAAATTTTATCATCAGGTGATATTTGGCTGATAAATTTATTATCTCTTTTAATGGCAACTACCGTAACATTAAAATTTGTCCTCACCATTGACTCTAAAATGGATTTACCCACTACTTTGTTATTACCTTGCTGAACCTGTAACGAGGCTATTTCTATGTCAGGGATAGATAATGGATATCGCCCGATACTGGTGATGCCTTCTGACATTTCCCTTAGTTTCTCATAATTACGCGATCTTATTTCATGCACAAATCTCAAAATCTCATCTCTGGTAATTAGATATCTTTTTAAAACACGAGTGAAGATCTCTATTGATGTCTCAAATTCCTCCGGGATTACTTCATCTGCACCCAGTCGAATGATTTCCTCTACTTCTCTTACATATCTGGTGCGTACAATGATGTAGGTGGTTTCGCTGAATGACCGGATCATTTTAACAATGTTTCTGGTGGTCCTGGGTGAGGAAATAGCAATCACTGCTACACGCGCCTCTTGAATATGAACATGTTTAAGAATGGTTTCATTGGTGGCATCACCATATACAATATTTGTTTCACCTGACTTTTTTGCTTTTTTGATCATTGCAGGATCCAATTCAATGATCACATGAGGCAGCTCAGCCGAACTGGCAGCCAGAGCTACATTCTCTCCATTAATGCCGTAACCAATTATGACCATATGGTCTCGATATGATTTATCCGTTTTTTTACCTTCATACTTTTTTTTGGAAAGGTTTTTAAACCTTGATCTTATAGGTTCAGGTAATTGAGAATGGAAAAAATAATTTAAAATGGAAGAAGAGTAAGCTATGGCGAAAGGCGTTAGTGCCATTGATATAATGGAGACCGATAAAAAATATTGATAGGTATCTGCAGATAATAAATCATATCGCATTCCAACAGATGATAATAAAAACGCAAATTCACCTACCTGAAACAAGGAAAGAGCAGTTAGAAAGATCACCCGCGTAGGATATTTCAGAAGTAACACAGTGAGCATAATTATTAGAAACTTCATAATAATTACTCCGCTGGTTGCAAGTAGGATTGTGGGTACATGCTCAACAAAAAATCTAACATCCAGCAGCATACCTATGGAAACAAAGAAGAAGCTGATGAATATCTCTCGAAAGGGGAGAATATTTGCTGTCGCTTGATGACTGTACTCGGATTCCGACACAATAAGGCCCGCAAAAAATGCGCCTAGTGCCAACGATAGACCTGCAAAAGATGTAAGCCAGGCTACAAAAAAACAGATCAAAACAATGGTAACAATGAATAATTCCTGGCTTTTTGTTTTTGCAACCCAGCTTAGAAGCAAGGGAACAATATATCTGGCTAGCAAGATTACCGCAATCACAACCCCCACTACCTTTGCTAACAATATCGGTACAGAGCTCTCAGGGTCATTTACTTTCCCAGCCAGCAATGGTGTAATTAAAATCATCGGGACGACAATGATATCCTGAAAGATCAAAATAGCTACAGATACACGGCCATGAGGAGCGGTTATTTCGCCCTGCTGTTGTAGCATCTTTAATACTATTGCGGTGCTACTCAGAGATAACAAGCAGCCTATAAAAATGGAAGATTGCCATGAGTAACCAAGCAATACTGCTATTACCATAACAGCAATTAACGTACCCCCTACCTGTAAAATGCCACCACCAACAACTGTATTTCTTATGGAAGAAAGGCTTTTTAACGAAAATTCAATCCCGATCACAAATAAAAGAAATATAATACCTATCTCTGATAGCGGCTCCACTTCATGACGATCATTTATGAGATGAAGACCTGAAGGGCCTACCATGATACCAGTTATTAAGAATCCAAGAATAGCCGGCAATCTGAGTTTTTGAAATAATAAGATTGTAACTACCGAAAAGCCAAGTATGACAACAATATCGTTCAGGATAGGTAATTCCATAAATAAGATTTGGTAATGATTTACGGAATATCAATTCATTAATCCATACTAATTAGCATATTTCATTAAATCCTTTGGTGAATCAATTAAATATTCCGGATTTAATGACCTTAATGCCTCTGCTTTGCTAAAGCCCCATGATACCGCTATTATTGGGATCCCTGCTTTTTTGGCAGCTTCTATATCCCTGGTTTCATCTCCTACATACACAACCCTACTTTTTTCTAGTTTATTTTTTTTAATACATTTCAGCATGATTTTATCCTTCGAAAAAATATGCTTGCTAGTGTAGATAAAATTAAACAAATGCTCGAGGTTTTTATGTTCTAAGAAAAGCTTAACATTCTTTTTGGAATTTGAAGTCAATATACCGAGCTCAAAACCTGCATCTTTCAATGCTATGAGTTGCTTTTCAATATTGTCTACAAGATGTATATCCTCCATTCTTTTATGTAACTCCTCTCTTCCTCGAAGCAACATTTTAGGTAATTTCATGTAACTGACATCAATCTCCTCAATGAATTCCCGGGGCGTTTTTTTTCTAATAACTTCGAAATCTTCCTTATTCATGATTTTGCATCCAAATTCCGGGGCTATTTCGTTATAGACCTGAAAGATTACTTCCAACGTATCTGCAATGGTTCCATCAAAATCAAAAATGAATGTTTTATATGTCATGTTAAGCGTGCAAATAGTAAGATAGCAAAGAATCAAATATTATTATCAAACATTTTAATAGAGTAAATTTAACCCATTGCCAAGTCAAATTCCCTCAGCCATTGGATCAACTTAAAAAATCTATCAATAATATAAAGAATGATACGATCAGTGGCTCCACTAAAATACTGGAAGATTTAATAATTACAGTAAAAGAGTGGGCATCGAAGCGCGCTGCTGATGCCAATGATTTTAGGGTTTTACAAGATTTGTTGATCGACTTATCACACGACATGGGCGCATTCCCTGTAGTCCAGCATTTTATCAATACTTTGCTCTATTCTCCAAATATATCCACTGAGTCATCTTCTAATTTTATTTTCAAAGCAATAGAAAAATATCAAAATGATTGGAAAGATGTTAATGAAAGCATTGCATCAAACTTGTCGCATGAGGTAAATCTACAGGATAAATCAGTCCTTCTTCATAGCTATAGTAATACTATATCTCAAGTTTTTATTTGTTTGAAGCAGTTGGAAGTCCGGGTTAAGATATTTCAAACTGAGGCCAGACCAATGTTAGAAGGTCGAAAACAAGCAGAAATTCTGAATAAATTAGGATATCAGGTTGAATTTTTTATAGATGCAATGCTATCCAAAAAAATAAAGGAATCTGATATGGTTCTGCTTGGAGCGGATAGTTACAATGACCATTTTTTTACGAACAAGATCGGTTCATACTCCATTGCAATACATTGTGATCATTACAATAAACCAATTTTCGTTATAACTGATAGCAGGAAGAAAGTTGATCATAAGATAAAAGAATGTCTAAAACCAGCTAATCAGGTATGGGCAGGCAAGCCACATGATATTTCCATATCAAATTATTATTTTGAATCGGTACCGCGCAATCTTATTACAAAACTCATCACCGAAGAATTATAAATCTGTTAATTTAGCCAGTATAAATAATACGTGATGTCCTGGTTTCAGAGAAAGGAGAAAGGAATTCAAACCTCCACAAAAGAGAAAAGAGAAGCACCTGATGGTTTATGGTATAAAACACCCAAAGGCACCATCATTCATATGAGGGAACTCAAAATTAACGCATACGTTAGTCCTGAGGATGGGTACCATGTAAAAATAGGATCAAAAGAATATTTCGAAATCTTATTTGACAATAATCAGTTCGAGGAGCTAGATGAGCATTTAACTTCTGCTGATCCTCTAAAATTTCAAGATAAAAAGACCTATAAGAGCAGGTTAGAAACCTCAATGGTAAAAACGAACCTAAAAGATGCAATAAGGACTGGCGTTGGCAAGCTGAACACAAATGATATCATAATCTCTTGTATGGACTTCAGCTTTATCGGTGGTTCAATGGGATCAGTAGTTGGCGAAAAAGTTGGTCGTGCCATAGACTATTCCAGAAAAAACAGAATCCCATTACTTATTATCTCCAAGTCGGGCGGTGCCAGAATGATGGAAGCTGGCTACTCATTAATGCAACTCGCCAAGACAACATCTAAACTGGCCTTGCTTTCTAAGGAAAAAATCCCTTATATATCCCTGCTAACTGATCCTACCACCGGAGGTGTTACGGCTTCATATGCCATGCTTGGCGACTTTAATATCGCTGAACCTGGTGCGCTTATTGGATTTGCCGGGCCTCGCGTTATTCGAGAGACAATAGGGAAAGATCTGCCGAAGGGTTTCCAAACTGCGGAGTTTCTTCTTGACCATGGATTTATAGATTTTGTAGTGGATAGAAGAAATCTGAAAAATAAACTAACCACTTTATTAAATCTATTGCAGAACTAAAACCAATTTATCTCACGCTCTGTTGAGATTGTTAGTTTTTGATGGTTAATTTGTAAATACAAAAAAATTATAATCTATGGGATCAATCGTTATCACTTCGATTTTAGCATTTACAGCTGTAATACTATTATTGGTGATTATACTCTTATTTGCTCAATCTAAGCTTGTCCAGTCGGGTGATGTAAAAATAATTGTTAACGGAGACGAAGAAAATCCAATAACAACATCTGCAGGTTCAACCCTACTGTCCACACTTTCCAGTCAGAAGGTTTTTTTACCTTCAGCATGTGGTGGCGGAGGTACCTGCGCCATGTGTAAATGTAAAATAATAGAAGGCGGTGGAGATGTTCTTCCTACTGAAGTTGGTCACTTAAGCAGGACAGAGCAAAAAGAAAAAGTAAGATTGTCCTGTCAGGTTAAGGTAAAGCAGGATATGAGAATTGAGATTCCCGAGGAGATTTTCGGGATCAAAAAATGGGAGTGTGAGGTTGTTTCCAATTACAATGTCTCAACTTTCATTAAAGAGTTTGTGGTAAGATTACCCGAGGGTGAAGTTTTAGACTTTCAATCGGGCGGTTATATACAAATAGATGTCCCTCCGGTTGAAGTAGACTTCAAAGATTTTGACATTGATCCTCATCCGGATTTAAAACATGATAAGGATATTTTCAGGTCGGATTGGGATAAGTTTAAGTTGTGGGATCTAAAGATGAAAAATGATGAACCTATTTTCAGGGCATATTCTATGGCCAATCATCCTGCCGAAGGAAACATCGTGATGTTAAACATAAGAATTGCCACACCTCCTTTTGACAGAAAAAATAAAAAATGGATGGATGTAAATCCTGGTATATGTTCATCATATGTTTTTTCTAGGAAGCCAGGTGATAAGGTCACAATTTCAGGTCCTTATGGTGAATTCTTTATTAATCCTACAGAAAGAGAGATGATTTACATTGGTGGTGGTGCTGGAATGGCTCCTCTAAGGTCACATATTTTCCATTTATTTCATACTGAAAAAACAAATAGAAAAGTATCCTACTGGTATGGAGGAAGGTCTAAAAGAGAGCTTTTCTATCTGGATCATTTCCGGAAAATAGAAAAGGAGTTCCCTAATTTTAACTTTTATATTGGTTTATCGGAACCGCTGCCAGAAGATAACTGGAAAGAAAAAGAATCACTGGATGATAATGGTGATGGATACGTTGGATTTATCCATCAATGTTTGTACGACAATTATCTTAGCAAGCATCCTGAACCTGAAGATGTAGAATATTATTTATGTGGCCCGCCACTTATGAACCAGGCAGTTCTGAAAATGCTTGATGACATGGGAGTGCCTGATGAGAACGTAAGGTTCGATGATTTCGGAGGTTAATATATAATTATTAAAGACACTATATTAGAGGGAAGTAAAATGCTTCCCTTTTTTTGTTTATGGACCTAAAAATTTTCTTTAATAAACTTCCAGATGAAATAATCGATAAGAGTAGGTACGGTGAGGATGAGTTAATAGAGTATATTGAGTTTAATGATTCATTTCTAAAAGATATTGAATATTATGATATTGCGCTGGTCGGTATTACAGAACAACGGGGAGGTAAAATTAATCTACCGGATACTCTTCCTGATAATGTTAGAAGACAATTATTTCGGTTAAAGAAAGGTAATGGTAGGTATAAAATTATTGATTTGGGTAATTTGAGAAATGGACCCAGTAGTGAGGATACCTATCACCGGATAAAGGAAGTAATATCTTATTTATTAGATAAAAATATCTTTCCATTGATGCTCGGGGGAACCCATGATGTCACTTTTGCACAATATACCGGATATCAAGAAATCAAGAAATTTATAACACTTTTAAATGTAGATAACAAAATTGATATTAATTCCGAGGATCAATTAACCAATCAAAATTTTCTGGCTAAAGTATTATCCCATGAACCAAACTACTTATTTAATTACAACCAGATTGGTCACCAATCCTATTTAGTGACACGCCATAATCTACAATTAATTTATGATTTGAACTTTAGTGCAATTCGTTTGGGAAATGTAAATGAGAATTTTTGTGAGATCGAGCCAATAATAAGGGAGTCAGATATGATTACCTTTGATCTTTCCTCAATAAGTGTTAAAGATTCACCGGGAGGAAGGGACTCAAAAATATTCGGTTTAAATGGTGGACAAGCGTGCCAGATATTTTGGTATGCAGGACTAAACGATAAGCTTAGTTCTATTGGTATTCATGAATATGATGAATCACAAGATTTTCATTACAGGACATCTTTCCTTGTAGCAACCATGATCTGGTACTTTATTGAAGGATTTTATCAAAGAAAAGATGAGCGGATATTTAAGGTAAATGAGTACTTATCTTATGAAGTATTCTTAAATGATACCCCTTCTTCCATAATTTTTTATAAAAGCAAAATTTCTGAAAAATGGTGGATGGAAATACCAGGCAAAACATCCGAAAAGATATTTTCCAGAAATCAAATCGTCCCATGTAGTTATAGTGATTATGAAAAAGCAACAAAAGGTGAGATACCAGATCGGTGGATAAAAGCTGTGGGTATGAACAACTAAAATTCCATGTAGTAAAGATCCTTCAGACTAATTGAAGGTTCATTAATTAGACTGGTATCAGTAGCAATCTCGATTGATCTGGCCTTCCACTTATATTTTGTTTTTTTAATGGTTTTCAGTTTTATACCATTTTGAACCAAGTAAGAAGCAACGATTTTAATATCCTGACTCTTAACGGAATCACCGAAATACATTGCATTGGACGCATATTTATAATATCTGTCACCTGAGGGTCTTTCATGGACATAAATATTAAATTTGGAAAGGTTATAAACTATTTGACCATCCATCTCTTTAGGATAATATCTTATGATAAGATCGTCTCTGTTTTCATATTTACCGTAGTTAGAATAATCCCTTTGGTAGCCATCCATGAGAACATTAAAATAATTACTGATCTCATCTTTTTGTAAAGAATTAGCTTCAGGCTCATTTTCTGCTTCAATTGACTCAAAGTCAGATTCCCCGGTATTATCAAATTTATCCTGGATGGAATCAGCAGTGAAGTCATTTTCTGAATTTTCGATATTATATTCTTTAAAGGAAAGGCTTTCTTCTACATTTTTAATTTCTTTATCAATGATTTTTTTTTCAACCTTGCTTATAACCAAGCTGTCTACCACCTGTAGCATCAAAATAAATCCAATCGATAACATTAAATAAACAAATAGCTTGTTGCGATAATTAATTTTCATGAACCCTCCTATCAATCATAAATTATATTTAAGATAAAAATAATTCAAAATATTTAATGTAAAATTTTAATTAGGCATTACTTTTGATATGTTCTGAAAAGATTTTCTTATCAATAATTTAAATGATATTTAACTATAAACAATTATCTTCACTGGTATTAATAAAATCTATATTTAATTGTTTACAGCTCAATCAATTACACTGTTTAAAATTGCTATATAAATTTTAATATTATAATTTCAAGATCGAAAATTCCTACAAAATGAACAAGAACATACTTTTTTCATTACTAATCCTGCTTACATCTTCACGTTTTGCATACAGTCAAAACGAGAAAAGTACATTCACCGACTCTCGAGATGGTCAAACCTATGATATTGTTGTGGTTGATATAAAGCTGGAGGGAGGCATTACAATACAAAGAACATGGTTTGCCGAAAACTTGAATTATGAAACTAAGGGTTCGGTATGCTATAAAAATGAACCAGCATATTGCGATGCATTTGGCAGATTATATAATTTTGAAGCTGCTAAGGCGGCATGTCCTGATGGTTGGCATATTTCAACTTCAAAGGAATGGAAAGAAGTATTTGATACTTTTGGTGGAAAGTTTGTCTGTGCTCCGGCATTAAGGGAGGGAGGAGAAAGTGGATTAGAGATAAAAATGGGAGGCTTTGGTGATCCTGGGGACCTTTTTGTTGATGTGGGAGTGAGCGGGAACTTTTGGGATGCAGAATCAGAAACTACTTCAACAGCAGGACTTATCACCGTACCTTCAAATATTGACGAAGTTTTCCATGTACAAATAGGAAGTAATCATAAGAATCACTGCAGATGCGTTAAGGATTATTAAATTCATTAACAATAAAGCAATACAAAAAAATGGTCATTCAATATTTTTGAATGGCCATTTTTTATACTTTTTTCCTGGACCCCCAATAAAAAAACCTGTGAGATAGCAAGACTCACAGGTATAAGAAAATCATCAACCTCTAAATTATAAATTAATTAATTCTGTTGACTATCAACTTCACTTTGAACTTTTGCAACCTTAAATGACTTACGCTCTTTGTGTCCGCAGTATCCACACTCAAAGTATTTCATTAATTCACCTTCTTCAGTGGTCGTAGGCGATTGAATAATTTCTTCTCTGGCAACCTTAAGGGTCTGATAATTACATTCCGGGCATTGAAGTGCGTGAAGCCTACCATTGTATTTTTCTATTTTAGTAAAGCCAGATACTTCGTCTATCCAAACATCATAATCCACGGAATAAGCATCTTCTTCAGCTTGCATGCCTTCATCAAGATAAACATCTTCTTCTTCTTCACTGAGTAATTTCATTTTACGGCCATCGGGAGATACCCTTGGAGTATATCGAAGCTTTTTAAGTCGTTTTTCAATATAAAAAGGATAATAAAACTTAATAATATTTTGCACTATTATACCAGCAATAATTGCAAACGCCGTGCTCATGAATATTCTGATAATGAACCATAGATATGCAGTTTGTTCAACCAAAGTATTGGTGTAGATAGCAACACCAATTATTACCAGAAGGCTACTTACCCACAAAACATTGATTTCATTTTGATTTATGTAGTCATACTTGGTTTTAAAGTCTTTAATAGTCATCAATTTAAATAGATGAATAAGAAAGTAAACTAGACCGGCACCAGCAACTAAATATGCAGCTATCCTGCCATAAGTGTTCCAGGCTTCAATGATACTTGGGGAGATGTTTTCCATGGTTTAATTATTATATTAAGGTTAAACTTCCAATTTAAATTTTACCAATAGTAAATTTATATAAAAAAAAACATAAAAAAATTAATCACAGATCAAGGATTTTTTCACGACTTATTTCTTTACTAATCTTATTTTCTCAAAACCTTGATTTAATTGAATGTCTGAGAAGGTCAAAGATTATTTGAAATATTACAAATTAATAATTACCAAAATTTGCTGTGGTTAGTAGCAAAAATATTCTAATAATTGCGTTATGTAAATAAACTATAAAATATATCTTATGACTACATTAAAAAACATTTGGATTTTATTAATTGGGGTGGGATTAGTTTTTATTTCATCATGTAGCGATGATGACGATGAAACACCATCCGTAGCTGGTCCGGAATTGACAATTCAAGCATCTGTAGATGGTGCAACTTTATCAAATGGAGGTGATGTGAATGCCGGGGATACGGTGGATTTTGACATCACAGTAAATGCTCCGGCAGGGTTCAATACCATTAATATCTCTCAAGACGGAAGCGTACTACAAACATTCTCTAGAGACCCTGGGGAGTTTCTGGAACAGGCAACTTTTGATTTACAAGTGACAACAAACGTTAATCAGGCAGGTACTTCTGCAACACTGGACTTTGAAGCAATTGATGATGAAAATCAAACAAATACCAGTAGTTTTTCATTCAGTCTTGTATCTCCTGATGCAAAAGTCCAGACTGCCGTACTACTTGAAGCTCCATTGGCAGATAACTCTTCACTAACTTTTTACTCTATTTCCCAGGATCAGAGATATAGCCAAAATGATGTCTTTGGCACCCCTGACCCGATTTCAGAGAATATCGATATCGGTTATTTCTTTGGTCAGGCGGATGATGCATCTTTATCATCACCTGCGCTATATCCCTCTGATATATTGGATTTATCTTTATGGAGTGTAAGAAACTCTACCAAGCTTGAACTTACTACTTTATCACCATCAGATTTTATGGAATTAAGCTCTGTTGCAGATGTTGAGTCAGCTTTAACCGGCATTGATTTGAGTACGGCCGGGGAATTTATTACCAATCTCTCAGAGAATGATGTAATTGCTTTTAGAACTTCAAGCAGTATCGAAGGGTTAATGATCGTTCAGAGTATTACACCTGGTGATGGACAAAATGGCCAAATAGAACTAGAGTTTATTTTGGCCCAATCAAACTAGCATTTCCTAAATTCATAGATTTTAAGCCCCTTAAATGGGGCTTTTTTATTTTATATTGCTGGTAAAATTTATTGGCATGAGAAAATTTTTATTATTGACAGTTTTAATCACATCAATTGGTTGTACTAAAAAATCAGATAATCAAAATAATTCTCACGAAACCAGGCCAGTTTCTGAAATGACAGACCAAGAGCTAAAGGAATTCACCAATGAGATTGCCAGAGAGGTAATAATTGCTGATGGCCATGTTGATTTGCCATATCGCATGGAGGTGGCTGGATTTATGATTAGAAAAGAGATTATGGATGTTTCTGTAAGAACCGAAGATGGAAACTTTGATTATCCAAGAGCCAAAGAAGGTGGCCTTGATGCGCCATTTATGTCAATTTATGT
The DNA here is from genome assembly GCA_051155775.1 of Cyclobacteriaceae bacterium. Taxonomy (GTDB): domain Bacteria; phylum Bacteroidota; class Bacteroidia; order Cytophagales; family Cyclobacteriaceae; genus CAYSCZ01. Next base: position 70,924 of record DAXETV010000013.1, read on the forward strand.
TCCCGCGTCATATCAAAAGACAGGAGGGGCCAAAGAATTTGCAGATTCTTTGATAACAATGGTTGAAAAAATTACTGTCCAATACCCTGATAAATTTGCAATGGCTTATAAACCTGAAGATATCATAGAGAATTTCAGGTTAGGTTTGGTTTCCTTACCGATGGGTATGGAAAATGGTGCGCCTATCGGGAAAAACATTGAAAATGTTGATTACTTCTATAATAGGGGGATTAGATACATTACCCTTACACATTCTAAAGATAATCTAATATGTGATTCATCCTATGATACCACCAGGACATGGAATGGCTTGAGTCCATTTGGAGCGGAAGTTGTAAAAAGAATGAACCAGACGGGTATTATGATAGATATCTCACATGTATCGGATAGTGCTTTCTATGATGTTATGCAGATTACGAATGTTCCGGTAATAGCTTCTCATTCATCATGTAGAAACTTTACCCCTGGCTTCGAAAGGAATATGTCTGATGCAATGATTAAAGCGTTGGCAAAAAATGGAGGTGTCATCAACATAAATTTTGGATCAAGCTTTTTAGATGGTGAATCAAGGGCAGCTTTCAACGAAATCAGAGAACATATTGTGAACTGGCTTGCTGAGAATGATCTAAAAAGAAGCGATCCGGAGGCCAGGATATATATCGAAAAATATTACGAGAAAAAAAATCCTTTTTCAACTGTTGAAAAAGTGGCTGACCACATTGATCATGTCAGAGACCTGGTGGGGATTGACCATATTGGCTTTGGATCTGATTTTGATGGTGTTGGTAACTCATTACCTATTGGCTTAAAAGATGTTTCTCAATACCCTAACCTGATTTATGAGTTAATAAAAAGAGGTTATTCCAGGGAAGACCTTGAAAAAATTTGCCATAAAAATTTATTTCGTGTCTGGGATGAGGTTAGAAAATATGCTCGTAATACTTAATTATTGTAGAATAGTATCAGCAGTAGCCATTATTTCATTGCAATGATCAAAAATGCCTTGAGCATCAAAATTACATTCATGATGTAATTGAGGCTGCTCTCCGTGCTCTATGATTTTATCAGGTATTCCAAGCCTTGTTACCCGTGAATTATATCCATTATCAGCCATGAACTCAAGGATAGCGCTTCCAAAGCCACCCATAATACATCCATCTTCAACAGTAAGAATTTTACTATACTTTTTAAAGATTGCATGCAGTAATTGCTCATCCAGTGGTTTCACAAATCTCATATCATAATGCCCGGCATTGATGCCATGATCTGATAATTGATTACATGCATCCACCGCATAATTTCCTACATGGCCTATCGTTAATATCGCTAAATCATTACCTTCCTTTATTATTCTACCTGTGCCAATTTCGATTTCTTCCATATCATTTCTCCAATCAACCTGCACACCTTTGCCCCGTGGATATCTAATGGAAAAAGGCCCTTTTCTTGGCATTTGAGCTGTATACATTAGGTTTCTTAATTCGCTCTCATTCATAGGTGCAGAAACCACAATGTTAGGAAGGCATCTTAAATACGCGAGATCGTATGCGCCATGATGCGTGGGGCCATCCGCTCCGGCAAAACCCGCTCGATCCAGGCAAAACACTACATGTAAATTTTGGATACAAACATCATGAATAACCTGATCATAAGCCCGTTGCATAAAGGTGCTATAGATATTACAAAAAGGGATGATATCCTGCGTTGCCAGGCCGGCAGATAACGTAACGGCATGTTGTTCAGCAATTCCAACATCAAATGCTCTTTCGGGCATTTCTTTCATCATTATGTTCATAGATGATCCGGAAGGCATAGCGGGAGTAATACCCATAATCTTGTCATTCTTCTTAGCCAATTCAACAATCGTATGGCCAAAAACCTGTTGATATTTTGGTGGTTCAGGATTGAGGGGGATTTTCTTTTTTATCTCCCCTGTAATTTTATCAAATTTACCAGGCGCATGCCATTTTGTTTGATCTTTTTCTGCTTCAGCAAAACCCTTGCCCTTGACAGTAACGCAATGTAAGATTTTGGGACCAGGTATTTCTTTGAGATCATTAAAGACATGAATCAAATGGTTCAAATCATGACCATCCACCGGCCCAAAATATCTTAGGTTTAAAGATTCAAATAAATTACTTTGTTTGAGCAAAAATGATTTGGCACTTGTCTCGAACTTAGATAAAATTTCCCTTGCATTGGAACCAAATTTATTGACCTTTCCAAGAATATTCCAGATCTCATCCCTTAATTTATTATATGTCCTGGAGGTGGTAATGTCTGTTAGATAATCTTTTAAAGCGCCTACATTGGGGTCAATTGACATACAATTATCATTCAAGACAATTAAAAGGTTACTATCGCTTACCCCAGCATGGTTCATTGCTTCGAATGCTAATCCACCGGTCATTGCTCCATCACCTATGACAGCGATATGATGTTTGTCTTTTTCATTTTTATATTTCGATGCAAGAGACATTCCAAGCGCTGCTGATATGGATGTTGAAGAATGACCCACACCAAAAGTGTCATATTCACTTTCCTTGATTTTTGGGAAACCTGACATTCCTTTGTAGACCCTGTTTGTATGGAAAGAATCTCTTCTTCCGGTAAGGATTTTATGTCCATAAGCCTGGTGACCTACATCCCAGACCAGTAGATCTTTTGGCGTATCAAAAACATAGTGAAGCGCTATGGTTAATTCAACAACACCTAAACTTGCACCAAAATGTCCGCCATAGACAGAAACGTTATCTATTATGAATTGTCTTAATTCCTCGCTAAGCGTAATTAAATCTGTTTGATCCAGTTTTTTAAGATCTTTGGGACTATTGGTTTTAGAAAGTAATGGACCGGGTTTGATTAACATAAAAAGTAAATTAAAGTGTTATTTGAACAAAGCAAAATTAATATTTGTTTGTCACCATAATTTTAATTAAAGATAAATAGATAATTTGCATTTGTGCTTCAAAAAACAAATCCAAAATACGATCTGTGAGCTTTGAAATTAAAACCCCGCTGTTTGAAGGGCCATTTGATTTGTTACTGTTTTTTATTGAAAGGGATGAAATCAATATTTACGATATTCCAATATACAAAATTACAAATGATTTTATCGAATACATAAATCATTTGGAAAGAATGAATATAGAAGTTGCTAGTGAGTTTATTCTGGTGGCCTCAAAACTTATGAATATAAAGGCTAAAATGCTGCTGCCCAGACCAAGCTTTAATGAAGAAGGAGAGGAGATAGATCCAAGGGATGAACTTGTAAAACATCTTTTGGAGTATAAAAAATTTAAATTGGTGGTCGGTGCTTTTGAGGCTCTGGAAAAGCATAGACAATCCAAGGTGTCACGAGGTAGCAGTAAGAATGAAATCAAGCGCATTGCACAATCCGTTAATGTAGAGGCGGAGCTCCAATCTATCGATTTATATAAACTATTTAGGGTTTATCAAAAGGTGTTGACAAGGTTGGGTGAGCAAGATCAACAGTCATTCCATACCATTGACAAGTTTCAGTATACCATAGAAGGTCAAAAAGAATTTATTCTAAATCGACTTGAAGAAAGAAATCAATTATCTTTCTATGATCTCGTAGATACTAACCCTACAAGGATTGCTGCTATATTTAATTTTTTGGCGATTCTTGAAATGATTAATTCCCAACTAATCAGAATAGTGATGGGTATAGGATACAATAATTTTTGGATCCGCATAAATGATAATTAGAAATTCTATCAATATCGTTCTAGCTGATTGAAGAAAAAGTCTCCCTCGATTTTTGCATTTTCATCAGAATCAGAACCATGAATTGCATTGGCTTCGATTGACGTTGCGAATAACTTTCTGATTGTACCTTCATCTGCTTTTGCTGGATCTGTTGAACCTATCAGCTTTCTAAAATCATCTACAGCGTTATTTTTTTCTAAAATCATAGCAATAATAGGTCCGGAAGTCATGTATTTAACCAGATCATTATAAAAAGGCCTTTCTTTATGGACCTCATAAAACTTTTTAGCTAAATTCTCACTAAGTCTGGTTAGTCTTTGGGCTTTGAGTACAAAACCAGCTTTTTCAATCATTTGAATTATCGATCCAGAATTTCCTGCCTGGAAAGCATCTGGTTTAATTATTGTAAATGTTGTGTTACCTGACATCTTAAGTAATATTTAGATTATGGATAAAATATATGATGATTTTGATAATAAAAATTACTTTTGGAGGTTTTGATATAATATGGCAAAAAGAAGATTCTCAAAATTTTTTCCGCTAGTCTTTCTTGCGATAGATCTTATACTCTTAAACGCTTCTTTTTTTGCAGCAAACTACATAAAGTTTTTTGAATTTTGGTATGTAAATGATAACTATCCTCTGCTTTTATTATTTCTCAATATTACCTGGGTTGTATTGTTTATCGTTTTTCGACTGGACGAATTTAATCGAGAGGCTTCTGTTCTAGACCATATCAATCAGGTACTTATTGCACTGGTCACAAACCTTGCTATTATTTTCTCCATGTGGGTTATAACTAAATCCTATTTCTATTCCCGCGGTCATTTATTTTACACTTTCCTGTCATTCTCAATACTTCTAAATTCATGGCGTTTTTTGTTTTATTATGTTTTAAGGTATTACAGGGCGAGAGGCTTTAATATTCGGAATGTACTGATTATTGGTTATGGCGAGACTTCCAGGTTATTAGAAAATCATATCAAAAAAAATCCGAACCTTGGTTATAATTTATTGGGATATTTAGATGATAACTATAAAAAGGCCAGAACCAGCATATACCAGTTAGAAAGCTTTTGCAAACAAAACGCGGTAGATCTGATATTCTGCAATTTTTCAAATCTGAGTGAAAACCAAACCAAAGAGATTATTGATTATGCTGAGAATAATTTGATAAAAATCAATGTTATTTCTCGCTTTAGTAATTTTTACGGGAGAAATCTGACTTTTGAAAAGTATGGACACATACCGGTAATTTCAATCAACACAATCCCCCTTGATAGTGAGGTAAATCTATTGATCAAAAGGTCTTTTGATGTAATATTTTCTTCCCTGGTGTTAATATGTATATTTTCCTGGTTAGTTCCTATCATCGCTTTATTGATAAAATTGGATTCAGAGGGTCCTGTATTTTTTAAGCAGAGGAGGCATGGCCGGGGAAACAAATATTTTTCATGCTTTAAGTTCAGAACCATGATCATAAATAACGATTCTGATCACAAGCAAGCAACAAAGTCTGATCCAAGGGTTACCAGAATAGGGAGTATACTACGCAAAACCAGTATGGACGAATTACCTCAGTTCATCAATGTTTTCAAGGGGGAGATGTCCATTGTGGGGCCCAGGCCTCATCCAATAAAATTAAATGAAGAATTCTCCAGCAAGATCGATCGCTTTTTCCAAAGACATATGGTTAAGCCAGGTATAACCGGGTTGGCTCAGGCTAAAGGATATAGAGGCGAAACAGCGCAATTTAGTGATATGTCAGGCAGAATAAGACTCGATAAGTTCTATGTAAGGAACTGGAGTCTTACGCTTGATTTCAAGATTATTGTTCTGACTTTTTTTTCACTAATCAAGGATTCGCAAAAAGCGTATTAAAAAATACCTTAATATCTTCTGATCTGCTTATTTATTTAAAGGCCTTAATGCATTTTTACAGTTTGATGTAATATTAAATTATTCACTGCATGCTTTCAGAGATCGAGAAAATAAGAAAAGAGATTAATGATTTTAGTGTTTCAACAGAGGAGGAGCTGGAGTCTTTTAGAAAAAAATATATAGGAAGAAAAAGCGTAATCAATCAATTATTTGAAAATTTTAAACGGCTGCCGGGTGAACAAAAGAGGGAGATAGGCAAGACTTTGAATATTTTGAAAGAGGAAGCTCAAAATTTATTTAAGCGGTATGTAGAAAATATTAATAATAAGAAAGAAAAACAGAAGTCTGATGTTCCAGACATGACCTTACCTAACATTCCTAATACATTGGGTTCAAGACATCCGGTGTCTATTATAAAAGAGCGAATGATAGCAATTTTTGCAAGGATAGGTTTTAGTGTTGAGGAAGGCCCTGAAATTGAAGAGGATTGGTATAATTTCACAGCCTTAAATTTCCCTGAAAATCATCCTGCCAGAGAAATGCAGGACACATTTTTTATAGAAAATGATCCTGACATTGTACTCAGAACACACACCTCCAATGTACAAATAAGACTGATGGAAAAAGCTAAACCACCCATCAGGAGTATTATGCCAGGAAGAGTATACCGCAATGAGGCTATATCAGCGCGGGCCCATTGCTTTTTTCATCAGATAGAAGGATTATACATCAATAAGAATGTTGGGTTTAAAGACCTCAAAGACACTTTATATTATTTTGCTCGTGAACTATTTGGTAATAATACCAAGATAAGGTTCAGACCATCCTATTTTCCTTTCACTGAGCCAAGTGCTGAAATTGATATCTCGTGTGGCTTGAATGAACCAGGGGAATGTAAACTCTGTGGAGGAACTAAAAATATTTGTAAAGGCACAGGTTGGGTTGAAATAGGAGGATCCGGTATGGTGGACCCCAACGTACTGGAAAATTGTAAAATTGATCCTGATATTTACACGGGATTTGCTTTTGGAATGGGTGTGGAACGGATTGCCATGTTAAAATATCAAATAAAAGATATCAGACTATTTACTGAAAATGATATCAGGTTTTTACGCCAATTTATTGGTGCTTAGATCAGTCTTGAAATTATTTCATTGACAGATACATTATCTGCCTCCGCCTTGAAATTTCGTATGATCCTATGTCTTAAAATAGGGCTGGCTATAGCCTGTACATCTTCAATATCAGGAGAATATTTCCCATTGAGGACAGCGTGGCATTTTGCTCCGAGCACTAAATATTGAGACGCTCTTGGCCCTGCACCCCATTCCAGGTATTCGGTTGAAATTTTAGAGGAATTGTCCGAACCAGGCCGGGTCTTGTGGGTAAGATTAACAGCATATTCGACTACATTATCTGCTATCGGTACTTTCCTGATCAATTTTTGATACTCAATGATATCCTCGGCGGATAATATCGGGTTGACTTTTTCGCTTATTTCCCTTGTCGTATTTTTAACAATTTCGATCTCTGAAGCAAAACTCGGGTAATCCAGTTCAACCATAAACATGAATCTATCCAACTGAGCCTCTGGTAGGGGATAGGTGCCTTCCTGTTCAATTGGGTTTTGTGTAGCTAACACAAAAAATGGTTGGGAGAGCTCATATTTCTTACCTGATATGGTGACTGAATATTCCTGCATTGACTCCAAAAGTGCAGATTGAGTTTTAGGAGGTGTTCTATTGATCTCATCGGCCAAGATAATATTTGAAAATACAGGTCCTTTTACAAAGTGGAAGTTTCTTTCCTTATCTAAGGTTTCCGAACCAAGTATATCAGAAGGCATTAGGTCAGGGGTAAATTGTATCCTGTTAAAAGAAAGATGTAGCGCTGATGAGATGGTGTGGATCAGAAGGGTTTTGGCCAGGCCAGGCACTCCTACCAATAAAGCGTGTCCTTTACAAAATATAGATATTAGGATGAGTTTTATTACTCCCTCTTGACCTATTATGATTTTTTGTATCTCGCTTAAGAGCTTATCATAGCTATCTTTTAATGAATCTGCGACAGCAACGTCGGTTGTTTGGTTTTCCATCAATTATTAATTTCTTTATTTAATTCGCAATAATCGTAATCTGAATCAATATCTATAAAAACATCCGCTTTAGCCTCGCTAAACCAGTTTGAGAGGATAAGGTTTTTCTTTTGGTTTAGGGCTGCCTGGGCAATCTTTTGATAATCTTTTGAAAGTGCAGCCTGATGAGGGGGTATCCGATCTTTATAATATAGTATTCTAAAGGCTGTATTACCATTTGGCTGCTCGAATTTTAGAGGTTTAGATATTGTTCCAATCGTCATTGAATCTAAAGTGAAAAAGAGAACCGGGTCAATATTTTCAACAGATACTCGTGGGACGCCTGAATCATCCAGAAAAAAACCTCCGCTAGAGGATGTAGCTTTATCGTCTGAATATTCAGCGGCAGCTTTATTAAATGAGATGCTATCATTTATGATAAGTGTTTTTAGACTATCAAGGAAGTTTCTGGATTTTTCAAAATCTTTTGCCGAAGGTTGGGGCGTAAGTAAAATATGCCTGGAATTAAAGATATTTCCCCTGCGCTCTATTAATTCAATAATATGAAAGCCAAACTCTGTTTCAACAGGGCTTGAAATTTCTCCGGGATTTAAGCTCATGGCTGTAGCCTCAAATTCCGGTGCTAACTCACCTCTTTTGAAAAACCCCAGTTCACCACCTCTTGATCCTGAGCCAGGGTCCTGAGAATACTTACGGGCAAGTGCACCAAAGTCTTCCCCATCGATAATTCTTGACCTTATTTCATTTAGTTTATCAATTACAACTTGTTTTTGGGGTTCTCCGGGTACTGGGTTGTGTACGATCTGGCCAACAGTAACTTCCGCTGAGAAAAAAGGTAATGAATCAGCAGGTATGCTGTTGAAGAATTTTTTTACTTCAGCGGGCGTCACTTCTATATCCGAGGTGATCTCGCTTCTCATGCGTTGGGTTACTAATTGTTCTTTTATTTTGTCAAATAACTCGGATTTAAACTGATCAATGGTTTTTCCATAATATTCTTCGATCTTTTCCTCTGAGCCAATTTGTGAGATAAAGTAATTCATCCTTCTGTCAAGGTTGCTTTCAACTTCAGCATCAGAAACTGTTATAGAGTCCTGATCCGCTTTTGTTAGTAGCATTTTATTGATAACAAGACTCTCAATAATCCGGCATTTAGTGTTACCACCAGAAATTTCTCCACTTGATAAAAAATCTAAATAGGATTTTTCAAATTCAGATTTTAAGATAATGTAGTCATCAACTTTAGCGATAATCTCTTCAATTACTACGCCTTTGCTTTGAGGTGATGATGAGAAGCCACATAACAGTAAGAGACTAGTTATTATATATTTCAAAAATTTTATTCTTTTTGGCTTCAGCATAGATATTGTTTTCCAATTCCTTCTTTAACTCTATTCTCCTTTTATTTATTATAATGTTATAAATATCATCTTTGATGTATTCCAGTGGTGATATTTCATCAGAAAATTTGTAATCCAATATTCTTAAGAAATAAATATTGCTGTCATCTGTTGTTTCAGTGTATGTATTATTCCTCAAGAATTGAACTTTATTGGGTATATCCATTAATGGTGTGCCATTAATTACCTCGTCAAAGTTAAACCAAATGGAATCCTCAAGATTTGATTTAAGTGCAAATTGATAGCAATAAGATTTAATATCGTCAATCTCAGCATTTGGGTATGACCTGATTGATCTCCTAAAACGTTGAATTCTTGGTGCTTGTTTAGGTATTTGAGCAAAAAGGCATTTTACAATATTCTGTTTTAGAAGGAAATTCTCTGAGTTATTTTCATAATAATCTTTGATTTCTCCTTCACTAATATTGTTGTCAAGGTTCTGATTAATATAGTACTTCTCATATTGGTGGACGATTAATTCCGACCTGTAATCCCTTACTTTCCTTTCCAACTCCTCTTGATTGATATCTATCTGCGATAGTGCCTTATTTACCATTAATTGTTTTCTAATCCGATTATTCAGATACTGGGATATAATTCTCACACTATCTTGCTTGGAGTAGTTTTTTTGCAATAGATTATTCAGTTCACTTTTATAGATCTTTATGTCATTTACTACGGCAACAACTTCATCGCTGGTGTTGCCAAGACTAGTATCTGTGATAGCATCGCATGCAGCAACTAATAAAACCAGCATTATAGCTACGAAAACTTGCATCTGATTACTGATTTTTGGCAAAATTTTTAGTCAACCTGCAAATATTCTGATTTCTTCCAACTTGAAACTCTACATTGTCCATTATTTTTCTTACCAGCAATAATCCTAATCCTCCTTTTCGTTTTTTCTTCTTCAGTTCCTCAAGCGTTGGTTCCTTATATTTGGACAAGTCAAAGCCAACTCCTCGGTCGATAATTTGAAATTCAAAATCTTTGGTGGAATGACAATACACGAAAACTTCTATATGGTTGTCTTTATTACAATTATTGGCATGGATAATTAGGTTGGCGCATATTTCATCAATGGCAAGGATTACTTTATTTGCTTCTAATTCCGGAATAGCGTTTTTCTTCAATATACCAGATATAAAACCTCTTACATGAAAGAGATTGTCTTTAATACAGGAAATTTTTATCTTATGACCTTCCAATTTTACTCCTTGCTTCCGTGCTGCTTTTTACAATTGTGAAAAGCTTGTCTAAACCTAGTATCTGAAAAACATGATGCACCTTTTCATGCATGCCGAACAAGACCATGGTGATTTTTTTATCCTCAATTTCATTCAGATAAGACATAAAAACCCCTAAGCCTGCAGATGAGATATATTCCAGCTTTTCAAAGTCTATGAGAATATTTTGATGGTTGTTTATGGCATCATGTATAGCCTGGTCAAACTTTATGCTGTTACTGGCGTCAATTTCACCATCTAACCGAACAGTATTAATATCGTTTTCTAAACTACTGGTAATATTCAACATCTTTTTTAAATAAACTTAATTGTCATCAACGTATAGTCATCGTTTAGGCTATCATTCCCGCAGAAATTGTATAAGTCATCTACAATAGCCTTTTGAATCAGGTTTGGTGAACTGTGGGCATTACCCAATACAATTTCTTTAAGTCTGTTATATCCATATTGAGATTTGTTGCCATTAATCGCCTCTGTAATGCCATCAGTGAATAACAGCATAATGTCTCCGGGGCTATATTTAATCTCTTCTTGCTCAACGTAGTTTGAAAATCTAGTGTTTCTGATAATACCCAGGCCCATTCCTTCTCCGGTCAGGAACTTGAAATTATTCTCCTTTGAACAATAATACCCGGTAGGACAATGCCCGGCTCTGGCATATTCAATTTTTTGTTTAAAAGTATCAATTATAAAGAAACTTGCGGTTACGAAAGAAGCACTATCTAAGCTGCTACTAATGGCATTATTTGCGTATGCAAGAAAGGTCACAGGGTCAAGGTCGAGCTGTGTTAGGCTCATAAAGATCCCTTTCACTTGCGACATATGAAATGCAGCAGACGTCCCTTTTCCGGAAACATCTCCGATTATTAAAGCATATCTATGATCATTAATTTGAAAAATATCATAATAATCTCCTCCAACTTCATCGGCGGTATATGAAAAAGCAGAGATGTCAAAACAATGATTGTTGATCAAAGCACCAGGAAGCAGGTTTTTCTGTACATTGGATGCAATTTTTAATTCTTCCTGATATCGTTCATTTTTCAATGCTTCTTGCAGCAGCCTGTAATTTTCTATCGAAATCGATGCTTGATTTACGAAGGTATTTATAATGTTGATCATTTCACGATTAAAGCCATCATCCACTTCTTTGAGCAACGTAATTTCTCCTATTTTGTCATTTTTTACCTGCAATGGCAAAACCATGGCAGACTTATAAGGGAGCTTTTTCAGATTAACCGTGAACTTTTGTAAGTTTTTATTTGAGGTTATATCAGGATTTAAAATGCGCTTGGACTTATTGTTTTCTATTGCTGATTTGATGTCTGTTAGGGTCTGTTCATCAATATCTTTTACTATCCTTCCATTCAAATCACCAACGGTTTCAAGGTAAGCTGCATCTGCATACACTGCACTCATAGCACTATCCAGCAATATTTCATAGACCTCGTTTTCTGTTTGACCCATCGGAATGGATTGGCTTAATCTTTGAAAATCCATTGCCTCTTTCAACTTCTTTTCAAATACGGAGGTTGTTGGCAGGTTGAAAAGTATTACCAATACGGATATAACTGAATAGATCATTATGAAGCCAAACATTGACCAGATGAAAAGACTATTGAGAAAATCAAAGATTATTCCCTCAGAAGCCGAAAAATCCCATAACCGGGACCAGAAATACCATAAATATATGCCGGCCAATACCACAAAAAGTATACTTTTCCATTTCTGGGCAAAATTTAAATAGGCCACCCATCTTAGGTTAACTGACAAGACAGTCGCTTGAAGCAAAAGGAATACCAGGAAAATATTAAAATAGCTGCTTAATGGCTCAAAGTTGAAGAGGTCAAATATTAAGCCGGCCAATAACGAGTATTCAAAAAGGTTCCAAAATTGTATGAGTAGTTTGGATTTTTGATATAGGATTAACCGCTTCCATACAGTAAAGGTTGATATCAGAAAGGCTAATACCAACCCAAAATTTATATGATATAAAATATTTTCTAAGAGTACATTTATTGTAATGCCACGTGCATCCAGGATAGAGAAAAAGAATTTTATTACTAACGAAACTATAGTGGTTAGCAAGCCTGAAATAAATATCTGCCACAGTAGATCAATAAAATTAATGCTTTCTGCTTTGCTGATTTTATGCCTGAATAGAGTCCATAATTCCAGGATAAGCGCGGTCAATAAGATATTAGAAGCAATTGGCTGGACACCAAGATTTAGATGATGTTCATTTTGAAAACCAACAATAAGGTTAGTAAAAAGCAGTAATAGCCATGTTATTATGGAAAGTATTGAGAAAAGCCTGATACGAAATTTCCTGGTTGGCATAAATTATATCAATACAATCTTAATAAATAAGGATTAGCTGTTTAATAAATGCTCAATTTAGTTAAATAGTGTGCCAAAGTTATCGACGGGAGTAGTTTGGTGCCTCCCTGGTGATATGAATGTCATGCGGATGGTTTTCGATTACTCCTGCATTGGTAATTCTTGTAAATTTAGCATTATGCAATTCTTCGATGTTTTTTGCTCCACAGTATCCCATACCCGCTTTTAAGCCGCCGGTAAGCTGGTACAATACCTCAGACACCAATCCTTTGAATGGTACACGACCCACAATCCCTTCCGGAACCAACTTTTTTATATCATCTTCAGTATCTTGAAAATATCTGTCTTTAGAACCTTCATCCATAGCCTCCACGGAACCCATCCCGCGATAGGTCTTATATTTTCTCCCTTCATACAATATTACCTCTCCCGGAGCTTCATCGGTGCCTGCCAGTAATGAACCAACCATAACACAATTTGAACCTCCGGCTATAGCCTTTACAATATCTCCGGAGAATCTAATCCCACCATCAGCTATGATTGATGTGTCAGTTCCACTAATTGCTTTTGCGCTCTCCATGATTGCGGTTAACTGAGGCACCCCAACACCTGCGATTACTCTTGTTGTGCAAATACTTCCCGGCCCTACCCCAACTTTAATGGAATCAACACCTGCATCAACTAATGCTTTGGCACCTTGCTCAGTAGCAACATTTCCAACAATCAAATCAAGATTAGGAAAGTGGCTTTTAACTTTTTTGGCGGTTTCTATTACTCCCTTAGAATGACCATGGGCTGTATCTATAGCTACGATGTCCACGCCGGCATTTACTAATGATTTTATTCTGTCAGTAATATCTTCTGTAACCCCTACCGCAGCGCCAACTCGTAATCTTCCAAACGCATCTTTACAAGCATTGGGTCGATCTCTGTTTTTCAGGATATCTTTATAAGTAATCAGTCCGCTTAATTTCCCATCTTTATCAACAATGGGGAGTTTTTCAATTTTATACATCTGCAGTATTTTTTCGGCTTCTTCGAGATTTATCTCCGTACCTGCAGTAATCAGGTTCTCTTTGGTCATTATTTTTTCTACCGGCATACTGAAGTCCTTTTGGAATCTTAAATCACGATTGGTGATTATGCCAATAAGTTTATTGTTTTCATCAACCACCGGTATACCGCCAATCTTATTTTCCCTCATGATCATATCCGCATCTCCCGCGGTGGAATGGACATATAGCGTGATTGGGTCCAGGATCATACCACTTTGTGAGCGTTTTACTTTTCTTACCTCAGATGATTGCTTCTCAATGGTCATATTTTTATGAATCATACCGATACCCCCTTCCAGCGCCATTGAGATCGCCAGTTTTGCTTCGGTAACGGTGTCCATTGCCGCTGATATCAATGGTATGTTCAATTCAATATTTTTGGTGAGCTTTGTTTTGGTTAGAATGTCTCTGGGAAGAACTTCGGAATAACCGGGTAGAAGCAGGACGTCATCGTAGGTGAGTGCTTCCTGAACAATTTTTGATTGATAAGTATTCATAATGCAAATAATCGAATATTATTTGCGGTGCAAAGCTAACTAGGAAAGCATAGATATAAAACATTATATATTATTTAACCAAGAAAATTGAAGAACTTGTTTACCGCTTTACCATAACCATTATGCCTGATTATTCAATTCTGGAAGTAGTAGCTGTCGTTTTTGGTTTTGTCAGTGTATGGTTCAATAAACAGGAAAATATATTGGTATACCCAACAGGACTGGTTTGGATTGTGATCTATATTTTTATTACTTATGAAGCTGGATTATACGCAGATATGGGAATTAATTTCTATTATCTGGCAGTTAGTATCTATGGTTGGATAAACTGGTCTCAAATGAAGCGGTCCACACGGCAACATGTCACCATTACCAAAAATTCTCTTTCGCAGAACCTTACATCAATAGGGACTTTTTTGCTGGGTTTTTTTGTTTTAAGATTTATGCTAACGAAAACAGATAGTGATGTTCCGACATGGGACGCTATTACAACTTCTTCTTCAATAGTGGCTATGTGGTTAATGTCAAAAAAGAAAATAGAAAACTGGATGGCCTGGTTTGTGACCAACACCATATCAATACCGCTTTATTATGTGAAAGGACTTCCTTTTACAAGTTTTCAATATGTGGTTTTCACTGCTTTAACTATCAGTGGTTATATCTCCTGGAGGAAGAAAATCAATTATTCTCAAGAGGAATAATACAGTCTTTTGACCCTGCTGCTGACAGCGCTTATTAGCTCATAAGGTATGGTATCAATTTTTCTTGCCTGCTCAGAAATATTAATATCTTTCCCGTAGACTATTACCTCATCTCCTTCCCTTGCATCGGCATTACTTAAATCAATCATCGTCATGTCCATACAAATTTTCCCAATAGTAGGTGCATGCCGTTGATTCACAGAAACTTTACCGACGCCGTTACTGAATGCCCTGCTAAACCCATCGGCATAACCAACCGGAATAATACCTATCAGCATATCTTTTGTCGCTTCATATGAGCCGCCATAGCCAATAAACTCACCCTTATCAACTGTTTTTATTTGAGTGATAAATGTTCTTAATGTGCAAATATTTTGTAATTGGTTAGCTATTCTGTTACTGGTGTCAAAGCCATAAAGACCAATACCAAGCCTGACCATGTCGTACTGTTTCTCAGGATAATTTATTATTCCGGTGGAGTTTAAAATATGCCTTGTTAGATTTAGCCTTAGATTATTTGTAAGGTTTTTCATTGCTACTTCAAATTTCTCAAACTGACTTTTTGTATAAAATTCATGTTTAGGGCTATCAGAGGCAGCAAGGTGCGACATAATACCTTTGATGCTAATGTTTTCAGAGCCAATTATTTCAACCAATTCATCCAATTCCCTCACTTTTATACCCAGACGGTTCATTCCAGTTTCGATTTTTAGATGGATAGCCGGAGTTGAATCTCTTTGCCGGAAATAGTTTGTAAAAGATCTTAAAAGGCTCAGGCTATAAATCTCAGGCTCTAAATTATAAGCTGCCAGCAAGTCAAATGAATCTACTGTAGGATTCATTACCATAATTGGCAGAAATATTCCCTGTTCTCTTAGATCAACTCCTTCATCAGTATAGGCAACACCTAGATAATCCACCTGGTTATACTGCATATGTTCTGCGATTTCTTTAGCTCCTGCCCCATATCCAAAGGCCTTAACCATCACCATCACTTTGGTTTCAGGTTTCAAAAATGATCGATATATATTCAGGTTATGGGTTAGCGCATCAAGGTCAATTTCAAAGATTGTCCGGTGTATTTTCTGCTCTAAGCTTTGAGCAATCTTCTCAAAATGAAATTGCCTACTACCCTTTATCAATATGATCTCATTTTTAAACCTCAGATTGGACTTAAGTAAATCTTCAGTACTTTCGAAAGGATAAAAATCAAAATGATTCGATTGAGCCAGAATATTAATAGCCTCCCCGATTCCAATCACTTTGGTAATTCCTTTTTCACACAAAATATCAGATAATTTCCCATAGAGGCTATCTTTTGACATACCTGTCTGATATAAGTCAGAAAGTATGGCTGTTTTTGCTTTCCCTTTATTTTGTTGAATTAAGAAATCCAGTGCTACTTCAATTCCGGTAATATCATTATTGTAAGCATCATTGATGATGGTGCAATTATTTCTTCCTTCTTTTTTATCCAGCCGCATATTAATGGTAGGCAATGATTGGACATCATCTACGATATCGGAAATGTCAAACCCTAAACCGATTATTGTAGATAAACAATGCATTAAGTTTTCGAAGAAAACTTTATCAGTTTTTGGCACCTTGATCACCTTTTCATTTTGCTTCCATCTGATATGCAGACTATGCGTTTGAAAGAAAGCGTTGATAAAACCTTTGCCATGAAAAGACCACGGGAATAACCGCTCAGCATCAATAGCTTGATTTAGGTGAACGTCGATATCATGATGATCCTTGCAATAAATTACTTTTTCACAGCTTCGAAAGAGCCTGGATTTCTCGATTATTTTCTGGCTTTGATTATCGAAACCGGCACTATGGGCCATTCCTATGTTAGTGAAAATCCCTACCGTTGGTTGAATGATGCTTTCAAGGTTCTGCATTTCATCCCGGCCAGCTATTCCTGCTTCAAAAATTCCCAGTTTATGCCACTCATTTATTTCCCAAACTGATAGTGGCACACCTATCTGGGAATTATAACTTTTAGGGCTCTTTATTATGGGTAATTTTTTGTGGAGAAGGTGAAATAACCATTCTTTAACAATGGTTTTTCCATTGCTTCCTGTAATACCTATGGAAGGCAGATGAAATTTTTTTCTATGATAAGTAGCTATAGCTTGAAGTGCACTGACAGCGTCTTTTACTAATAAGAAATTGCAATTTTCATAATTCTTAAAAGAGATGTATTTTGTAGAAATCACAAACTGACGGATGCCCCTGGAATATGCTTGGTCTATGTATTTATGTCCGTCATTGGTATTGGTAACAATGCAAAAGAAAACACCTCCTTTTATGCCATAAGCAATACGGGAATCGATCATCAGTTTTGTGACATTCCAATCCTCATGGAACCTGACAAATTCCCCATTGCAGATTTTAGCCAACGCAGAAAATCTTAGGAATTGCTCGATGCTATGGAGTGTTTAGGATTTGAACTATATTCAGATTAATAATCATGAAAAGTAAGCAAAGGGATCTTAATATCGATCGCAATATTTTTAGAAACACTTCTCTTAAAAATCCGCTCGAACAAGCTATGCTTTTTAGGCATTAAAACCAGCATATCCAGGTCATGTTCATCAATAAAATCCATGATACCATGTATTACCTGTTCGTCTTTTTCAGTGTAAAATACACAATCGACACCCGGGAATTTTTCATTTATTGATTTTGCAATTCTACTTCCTTCGAAGTGCTCATTTGTTATCAGATGTTTCACAACACTAAAGACCAACAACCTGGCACTGAAAGTTTTTGCTAGCTTATGGATAATATCTAATCTGCCTATTTCATGGACCTCTTCAAACTCTGAGGCAAAGCCTATTATTTTAGGGTAAAACGCATCAAGGTTTCCAGGCACTACTAAAACGGGTATTTCTGAAAAACCGATCACATCTGTACTGTGCGTTCCTAAAAGGTGGTCAATTTTTTCATGATTAGCCCTGGTTCCCATAACAATAAGGTCGGCATCTGTTTCTTTAGAAGCACTGTAAATAGCATCTGTAAGATAGGACACGAACTTTTCTGAATCATGAGGCACATCTTTAAGCTCAATTATTTCTTTTTCCAACTCCTGGAAGGAATTTTGAACCTGCTCTTCATAATCAGCGATAATAGGCTCGATGAATGTTCCGGCACCAATATCCGAATGTGGTACATGGATATGGACAGCATTGATCATGTGTATTTTTGATCCCCACTCTTTGGCAAGCCTTATTGCAACCTTTAAAGCTTTCTTGGAGCATTCTGAAAAATCAATGGGAACCAATATGTTGTTAATATCCATAATTATGCAATGAATTAATAAAAGTTTATTAACTAAAAATAAGACTAAACTACTACATTTATTCTGACTTTAGTCATTAGAAAAGCTGTCAAATTCCTATGAAAGACCAACCAATCTATTACGACCGGGACCTAAGCTGGCTCTCCTTTAATTACCGGGTATTAATGGAAGCCAGGGATAAAGCCAATCCCTTATATGAAAGAATAAAATTTTTAGCAATCTACTCCTCTAATTTAGATGAATTTTTTAGGGTCAGGGTTGCGGGAATCAGAAGTCTTTCACGAATTGATAAAGAAAAAATTAATATACAGTCGGAAATATCAGAACCTAAGCGTCTGTTAAAAACTATCCATACGAAAGTTACCGAGCAACTTAATGAGTATGGGGATGCATTGAATGAAGTTTTTGGAGAATTGAATGCCAAAGGGGTATGTGTGCTTGAAAATAGCGTCTACACTGAAAAGCAAAAAGAGAAGATATTATACTTTTTCAAAACAAAGGTGCTTGCATTTCTTAAACCATATGTGTTCGGGAAAAACGCCGGGGAACCCTTTCTAAATAATCGGCAGTTGTACCTTGCATTGACTATCCAAAAGAAAGGCTCCAAAGAGAAAGAATATGCATATTTGAACGTGCCATCAGATAAACTGCCCAGGTTTTTTCAATTACCCTCTGAAAATGGTACTTACTATTTCACTTATCTTGATGATATCATCCGAGCCCATCTGGATTTTATCTTTCCTGACTATGAAATTTTAGAATGCAAGAGCATCAAACTGAATAAAGATGCAGACCTCCATATTGACGATGAGTTTAGCGGCGATCTCGTTGAAAAAATCGAAAAACAAATAAAAAAAAGAAACCTCGGTGAGCCATCACGATTTCTTTTCGATAAAACAACATCAGCTGATCTTATTGATTTCCTCTCTGAAAAATTTGAACTGTTTGCCGAAGATAAAGTCCCCGGGGGACGCTATCACAATTTAAATGATTATATGAAACTACCCAACCCGGTGGGTAGTGATGTTGAAATCCAAAAACTTAAACCTATTAAGCATCAGGGTTTAGAAAGCAAACGATCAATTTTTTCAGTGATCGAAGAAAAGGATCAGATCCTCCATTTTCCTTACCACTCCTATGATTACATTCTTCAATTTTTCAATCAAGCGGCCATAGACCCATTTGTAAAAGAAATCAACGTAACTTTTTACAGGATGGCTGAAGAGAGTTTTATAGGCGATGCTCTCATAAGTGCTGCCCAAAATGGAAAAAAGGTCATGGTTTTTATGGAGCTTAAAGCAAGGTTTGATGAAGAAAACAATCTAAAATGGGCTGCCCGGATGAATGAAGCTGGCATCACCATCATTTATAGCATACCGGGCCTAAAAGTTCACGCAAAGGTTGCATTGATTAAAAAAACATGCAAAGATGGATCATTGAAAAAATTTGGTTTCTTCGGTACGGGCAACCTGAATGAAAATACAGCAAGAATATATGTAGACCATGCGCTATTAACCTGTCACCATGAAATGACAGATGAACTATCAAGCATATTCAGGTTCTTATATAAAAGAAAGGATCCTGTACGCTTTAAACATCTGATGGTATCACAGTTTAACATTCTGGAGGGATTCTACGCCCTAATCGATAATGAAATAAGTATTGCAAAGCAGGGCAGGAATGCTCGAATAATCATCAAACTTAATAATATAGAAGAAAAGAATATAATTGATAAGCTTTATGAAGCTAGCCAGGCCGGAGTTCAAATTAGGATGATCATTCGGGGAATTTGCTGCCTCCGCCCAGGCATTAAGGGGCTGAGTGAAAATATCTACATCACACGAATTGTGGATAGGTTTTTAGAGCATGCCAGAATATTTGTTTTTCACAATAATGGGGATGAAAAAATATATCTGGGTTCAGCCGATTGGATGAAAAGGAATCTTTACCGTCGGGTAGAAGTTACTTTCCCGATTTATAACAACGAAATCAAAGATCAAATTAAACGTATTTTAGATTATCAAATTAATGATACCGTCAAATCGGTTCAATTAAATCAAGACCTGGAAAATATTCCCATTGAAAATACTTACAATGTTCGGTCCCAGTTGGCCATTTATGACTATGTAAAGAAACTTGAAGGATCAAATGGGATGAAGACCTGAAAATCGCCTGCCAAAGTGTCATTTTTAAAACATATGGATTGCATATGGAATAAATTTTGAACTGAGGTATGTTGATTTTAAAATCAATTAATCATGCAAGAAAAAGGTACATTATCAATCCACACGGAAAATATATTTCCAATAATCAAAAAGTTTCTTTACTCCGATCATGAAATATTCCTACGGGAACTCATCTCAAATGCAGTTGATGCTTCACAAAAAATAAAGCGTATGGCCTCAATTGGCGAGTATCAGGAAGAACTTGGCGACTTAACCATCGATGTTAGTTTCAACAAAAAACTAAAAACCATCACCATCAGCGATAAAGGTGTCGGTATGACAGCTGATGAAATAAAGAAGTATATCAATCAGATAGCTTTCTCAGGAGCCTCTGAGTTTCTTGAAAAATATAAGGATAAAGGAGAAGACCAACAGATCATAGGTTTTTTTGGGTTGGGTTTTTACTCAGCTTTTATGGTTTCAAAGAAGGTTGAGATTATCACCAAATCTTACCAGCAAGATGCGGAACCTGCCCAATGGATTTGTGATGGAACCACAGAATTTGAGATAAACAAGGCTGTAAAAAAAGAGAGAGGAACTGATATCATTCTGCATGTTAATGAGGACTCAGAAGAATTTCTTGATGAAGCCAGGCTGCAGGGTATTATGGATAAGTATTGCAAGTTTATGCCGGTAACTATCCGGTTTGGTCAGAAAGATAAAAGCGTTGAAGATGGCAAGGATAAAGATGGTAACACAAAATATAAGACGACAAAGGTTGACAACATCATTAATGATACGGTGCCGCTGTGGACAAAATCACCCAGTGATTTAAATGATGAAGATTATCTGAATTTTTATAAAACCTTATATCCATTTTCTGAGGATCCTTTATTTTGGATTCACTTAAATGTAGATTATCCATTTAACCTAACCGGCATATTATATTTCCCTAAAGTCAAGAGCGATTTTGAGCTTCAAAAGAATAAGATACAACTTTATTCAAAACAAGTATTTATTACGGATGAAGTTAAGGACGTCGTACCTGAGTTTCTCATGCTTTTACATGGTGTAATTGACTCACCTGATATCCCTTTAAATGTTTCCAGAAGTTATCTGCAATCTGACAGCAATGTCAAAAAGATAAATAACTACGTTACTAAAAAGGTTGCGGACAAGCTTGGAGAATTGTTTAAAAACGACAGAGCTTCCTATGAAAAAAAATGGAGTGACATTGGAGTTTTTGTAAAATATGGCATGATATCAGAAGAAAAGTTTGATGAGAAAGCAAAAGATTTTGCTTTATTAAAAAGTGTTGATGATAAATATCGCACTGTAGAAGAATATAAAGAATTCGTCAAGACCAACCAAACGGATAAAGATAAAAACACTGTTATTTTATATGCAACGGATGTTGAGAAGCAACATGCTTATGTGGAGGCGGCCAGGAAAAGAGGTTATGATGTTATAATATTTGATGGTATTCTGGATAGTCATTATATCAACCATCTGGAACAAAAAAATGATAAAGTGTCAATCAAGCGGGTAGATTCGGATATCGTAGATAAGCTCATCGATAAAGATGAAAAACGCGAGTCTGTGCTTAGCGATAAGGAAAAAGACACACTGAAACAGATTTTTGAAAATTCAATCAATAATAAAAATGCAACAGTCGTGATGGAAAACCTTTCACCAGAAGATATGCCGGTGATCGTAACCATGCCTGAATTCATGAGGAGAATGAAAGATATGCAAAAAGCTGGTGGCAGCCCAATGATGATGATGGGTGACTTTCCTGATCAGATAACCGTTTCTGTAAATTCAAACCATCAATTAATATCAAAGATCAACAAAATGGAGGATGAAAATGAGAAAAAACAACTGGCAAAGCAAGGTTATGATTTAGCGCTTCTATCACAGAATATGTTATCAGGCGCCGACTTAACAAATTTTATTAAAAGAAGTGTTGAAATAACTACTGCATAACAAATAATTTCGTCAATTTTAGGGGCCAGTTTTCTTAGCTGGCCATGTTTATTTACAATTTGAATCCCTCATATACGTTAAACAAAAAAACCAATACATGCTGCGGAGACTTTTTTGTCTGGTATTTTTTATGCCTGGCATGCTTTATAGTCAGGATGATGCCACCATCGATGAATTATTTAAGGTTGAATACACTACTCCTTTAACCATTGATTTAGATACCGCCCAGGATCATATTGTTCAGCCAAAGGAGAAGAAAAAAAAGAAAAAAGTTTTTTATGGATTGAAAACCAAAAAGGGTTTTAATAAGCGCCGATTTAGAGGAAAAATGATAGTAGAACGTTTTAGATACCTTAAAACGTTTGATACAGAAGCGCTTGATCCTTATTTAAGAGAAATCTACTACTACAATACAAAAAGAAGAAAGATTATAAAAACCACAAGGTTTGACCCGGAAAAAGGCTATATCCTACATGGGCCCTATATTAAAACCTATGATGAACAACTAATCCATAAAGGCATGTTTTATAAAGGTGTAAAGCATGGGCGATGGATAAAACTAAATAGTTATGACATTCTTACCGATAAAAAACACTTCTATAAGGGCTGGCCTAAAGAGGCACGAATCGCTTATTATGATGTAGAAAAAACCAAGATGAAGGAGATGATCCCGATACACTATGGTGAGAAAAATGGGGATTATTATGCTTATCATAAAAATGGTAAACTGGCGGTAGAAGGCCAATATCAATTCGACCAAAAAGTGGGCATGTGGAAGGAATATTACCCAACGGCTCGTCGGCGTACAAAACGGATCATCAAATATCCTGATAAGCCTTTTGATGAGGAAACCGAACCTTACATAATGCGTGAATACAGCATATCAGGTGAACTAATTTATGATCATAAAAAGCAGCAGGCCAGAAAGTAAGAACTAATAAAAAGCATCTTCAAAATGTGCCAGCTCATTGGTTTCAACATTTATGGCGATGATGTCGAATCGAACGTTATGCTTCCAATCCTTTTCACTCACATAATGCGCTGAGGCTTTCAAAATCATATTTTTTTGATGATCAGTCACAAAATCCTCCGGATGACCAAAGTCATTATTAGAACGTGTTTTTACTTCTACAAACACCATTAAATCTTCATTTGCAACAATTAAGTCAATTTCCGAACGCCCACATCTGTAATTTCTTTGTAGCACGCTAAACCCTGAATAAATTAAATAGGCTTCCGCAGCCCGCTCTCCTTTTTTTCCTAATTCCCTTGACTGGTGATTCTCTGGCATAATAAACTACTATCTTTGACCAGGATGAAAATTAATAAGTAATGCTCTATCCATTAAAATTTAAAACCATCTTCAAGGAGAAAATTTGGGGTGGACAGAAAATTAAAACGTACCTGGGAAAAGATTTTAGTCCATTACATAACTGTGGGGAAACATGGGAATTATCGGGAGTAGAAGGAAATGTGTCTATAGTAAAAGAAGGAGATTTACAGGGGGAAACGATTACCTCGCTTATTGAACAGTATAAAGACTCACTTCTGGGGAATAAAATTTATCGGAAATATAAGAACGAATTCCCTTTGCTGGTGAAATTTATAGATGCCGGGGAAGATCTTTCCATACAGGTACACCCTGATGACACATTGGCAAAAGAAAGGCATAATAGCCTGGGAAAAACAGAGATGTGGTATATCATTCAAGCCGATGAAGGGGCAAAACTCATCACAGGTTTCAACCAACCAGTTACAAGGGAGCAGTATTTGGAAACCTTTCAACAAGGAAGAATAAAAGAAGTCCTAAATATTGAGGAGGTTTATCCAGATGATGTATTCTATATACCTGCCGGCAGGGTTCATACAATTGGCAAAGGTATTTTACTGGCTGAGATTCAACAGTCGTCAGATGTGACTTACCGTATTTATGATTTCGATCGTATGGATTCAAATGGCAATAAAAGGGAGTTACATGTTGAGCAGGCTCAGGATGCGATAGATTATAACTATTATGATCATTATAAAACAAATTATAATAAGTCACTATCAAAAGTAAATCTGGTTGACCAAAAGTATTTCACAACAAACAAGATCAGGCTGCATGGAAAGGACGAAAAAGATTTCACTGCGATCGATTCATTTGTGGTTTACATCTGCATTGAAGGTAGTTTTAGTTTAGGATTTGAAAATAAAAGAATTTCTGGAAAAAAAGGCGAAGTCGTACTTGTGCCTGCTTGCATAAAAAAATATGAATTAACCTCCGGCGTTGGTTGCACTTTGCTTGAAACCTATATTAGCTAGAATTTCTTCATGAACTATCATTTAAACCACATGGTTGAGCATATCGATGTAGGAGAAATTGGTTTTCGCGAAGCATGGGATTATCAGGAAAAGCTATTCAACAAAATAATTGATGTTAAAATAAATAACAGGAGGAGAAGTGTAGAGTCACAAAATAGGACACCTAATTACTTGATATTTTGTTGCCACCCGCATGTTTATACTTTAGGTAAAAGTGGTGATATCAAAAATCTGTTGATTACTGACGAAGAATTAAAAAAAGGCCAAATATCGTTTTATCATACCAATCGCGGAGGCGATATAACCTATCACGGTCCCGGGCAGATTGTTGCGTATCCAATTTTTGACCTGGAAAATTTCTTTACGGATATTCATAAATATTTGAGGTGCCTGGAAGAGACAGTCATTCTGACACTAGCGGAACTTGGTGTAAAAGCTGGAAGATTGAAAGGATTAACAGGCGTTTGGTTAGACCCGGACAACAATATGAAATCAAGAAAAATTTGTGCCCTCGGTGTTAAGACCAGCCGATGGGTTGCTATGCATGGATTAGCTTTTAATGTAACCTCTGATTTAAATTATTTTAACAAAATCGTGCCTTGCGGCATCAAAGATAGAGCAGTCACCTCTTTGCAAAATGAATTGAATTATCCTGTTGACATTGAAGCGATAAAAACAATGTTAAAAGACAATTTTCAAAAAGTATTTGATATTGAATACAAAAATACAAAAAACAGTATATGATTGAAGACCTGAAAGATTTAATAATACTAGATATAGAAACAGTTTCTGAAAAGCCGGATTTTGATCAGCTTGATTATAGGTTCAAAGAATTATGGGAAAAAAAAGCCTCCTTCTTAAGAAATGAACAAGGGCTTTCAATAGCAGAGCAATACTTTGACAGAGCAGCCATATATGCTGAGTTTGGTAAAATAATAACCATAGCACTGGGTTATTTTCAACAATCAAAAGGTGATATTTCTTTGAGAATTAAATCATGTACCAGCCATAGTGAACCGGAATTATTAAATGAGTTTGTATCGATCGTTAAAAATTTTGATAAAGGCAATCTCAGACTCTGTGCTCACAACGGGAAAGAATTTGATTATCCATACATATGCAGACGACTGCTGGTCAATCGGATGGATATTCCTGAATGCTTGAATATAAGAGGCAAAAAGCCATGGGAGGTAAACCATATCGACACAATGGAGATGTGGAAGTTTGGAGATTATAAAAGTTATTCCTCGCTTGACTTATTAACCGCTGTTTTAGGCATCCCCTCCAGTAAACAGGATATCGATGGCAGCCAGGTAAATACGGTTTATTATCATCAAAATGGGTTGGATGAGATCAGTAAATACTGCCAGAATGATGTGATAGCTACCGCAAATCTATACCTTCGCCTTAATAACCATACGATTTTAACCCCTGATCAAATCATCACATTGAATTAATGTCTAAAAACAAAAGAAAAAAAATAAGATCAAAGAGAGGAAGAATAGTCAACCTGGAGGCCTCCTTGTTGGATTTTTTAAATAGTAATATTGAAAAAAGCTTTAGCATCCGTCAGCTTGACAAAGCCATGGATGCCAATACCAAGCATGAAAAACTAATCCTGAAAAATACCATCCTCGATTTAGCTGAAGAAGGAAAAATAAGAAGACTGAAGAATGATCATTTCATGAGTATTGAAGAAACTGATGACCATGTAGGTGTGGTAGATCATGTGAATGCAAAATTTGCCTATGTTGTGGTAAAGGAATTGGAAAATGACATCTGGGTATCATCAAGAAACTTAAATGGTGCAATTCATGGAGATGAAGTACAGGCTAGAATAACAAAACAAACACGGTCAGGAAAAAACCCTGAAGGTAAAGTTATAAAAACTGTAAGACGAAGCAGGGATACACTCGTGGGAAAGGTTGAGCTTTCACCAAGTTTCGCTTTTGTGATACCCGATAGCAGAAACATTTATTTTGATGTATTTGTGTACCCGGAAAAGACCTTAAATGCCAAAAATAACGATAAGGTTATAGTCAAGATAAAGAAGTGGGCTACTTCCGGACGAAATCCCGAGGGAGAGATCATAAGCGTCCTCGGCCCGGCGGGTGATAATGAGGCAGAAATACACGCTATTATGGCAGAGTTTGAGCTTCCTTTCGAATTTCCTGAGAAAGTTGAGCAAGCTGCACAAAAAATAAGGAGCGGATTTACTAAACAGCAAATCAGGCATAGAAAGGATTTCAGGGAAGTTTGCACTTTCACCATCGATCCGGATGACGCCAAGGATTTTGATGACGCCCTTTCCGTTAAATTTCTTGAAGATGGTAGTTATGAAATAGGCGTTCACATAGCAGATGTAACCCATTACGTCAAACCCGATACATTATTGGAAGAAGAGGCTTACAATAGGGCAACCTCGGTTTACCTGGTGGATAGAACCATACCAATGCTTCCTGAGCGGTTATCAAATGATCTGTGTTCACTACGTCCCAGGGAAGACCGGTTAACCTTTGCTGCGGTATTTGTTTTAAGTGCGCATGGAACGGTGATTAGCGAATGGTTTGGTAGAACAATCATCCACTCTGATCATAGATTCTCTTACGAAGAGGCGCAGGCAATAATTGAAAGCGAAGAGGGGCCCTATTCCAGGGAATTAACCGTATTAAATAACCTTGCCAAGAAAATACGAGATAAAAGGTTTAAATCTGGCGCGATCAACTTTGAAACAGTTGAAGTGAAATTTCAGTTAAATGATCGCGGAATTCCTTTGGGAATTATACCAAAAGTGAGGAAAGATGCGCATAAACTTATAGAGGAATTTATGCTGTTAGCCAATAAGCATGTCGCTGAATTCATATTCAGGAAAAATGACGGTGAGAAAACGTTCGTGTACAGAACACATGATGATCCTGATTCGGAAAAGCTGGAAAACTTTGCGGGCTTTGCCACCAGGTTTGGTCATAAGCTTGATCTGTTATCTGATATCTCCCGATCCCTTAATCAATTACTATCCAAAATTGAAGGCAAGCCCGAACAAAATGTGTTAGAGTCATTGGCAGTCCGATCAATGGCGAAAGCTAAATACACCACCACCCCGGATAAACATTTTGGTTTGGCTTTTGAACATTATACCCATTTTACATCTCCTATCAGAAGGTATCCCGACATGATGGTTCACCGGGCTTTACAGCATTACCTTGACGGAGGCAAGTCCTTGAATAAAAATGAATATGAAGATCGATGCATACATTCGTCAGAGCGGGAAAAAAGAGCCAGCGATGCCGAAAGGGCTTCAATAAAGTTTAAGCAGGTTGAATTTATGGAATTGCAGGAAGAGACAGATTTCTCCGGCATTGTTTCTGGTGTTACCGAATGGGGCATATTCGTCGAGATTGTTGATTTTAAGGTGGAAGGAATGGTTAGGCTGGCAGATATGAAAGATGATTTCTATCAATACGATGATAAAAACTATCGGATTGTTGGCAGAAATAATAAAAGGATGATCACGCTTGGTGATAAAGTAAAAGTCAGGGTTGTTAAGACAGATATTGATAGAAGAACGATCGATTTGGAATTTATAACTGATGATGAATCATAGCATAAAAAGGTTTCAAACGCATATAGAAAATGCTATAAACAACATTGATCTTAGAGGAAAACCAATAGGACTGTATGAACCTATAAAGTATGTGATGGATCTTGGAGGCAAAAGGTTGAGGCCTTTGTTGGGATTGATAGGCTACACACTTTTCAAAGAAGATTATAAACGCATCATAAACCCTGTGCTGGCCGTAGAGTTATTCCATAATTTTACTTTAGTCCATGACGATATTATGGATGAAGCACCACTCAGAAGGGGTCAGAAAACTGTGCATAAGAAATGGAGTCATAACAAAGCAATCCTTTCAGGAGATGTCATGTTAATCAAATCTTATCAATTGCTGACGGAAGTTGAATCAAAGCTTTTGCCAAGGGTCCTTGACAGGTTTAACACAAGTGCTATAGAAGTATGTGCCGGCCAGGAATATGATATGGAATTCGAGTCCATGACTGAGGTTACAGAAGATCAGTACCTTGAAATGATTCGGTTGAAAACAGCGGTCCTTTTAGGATTTAGCCTTGAATTAGGTGGGATTTTAGCAAATCAAAATGAAAGTTTAACCAATAAATTGTTTTCATTTGGAACCAATATAGGTGTTGGTTTCCAGATAAAAGATGACTTTCTTGACGTCTACGCAGACACCAGTAAATTTGGTAAGCAAAATGGTGGCGATATTATCGCTAACAAAAAAACTTTTTTATTGATAGAGGCACTTAAGAATGCTAATAAAAAACAGCATAAAGCTTTGGTAGACTGGCTTAAATGCAAAGTCTTTGACAAAGAGGAGAAAGTAAGGTCGGTAAAAAATCTATACAATGAGATTGGGGTAAAGGGAATAGCCACTGATCGAATGAACTGTTATTTTGAAAGAGCATTTCAAAATTTAAATGAAATTGATTGCGAAGATGATCGAAAGGAGGACCTACGATCGTTTGCCAAATATTTGATTGACAGAGAGCATTAACTAAGGATGCTGTAGTGCAAGCCTTTTAAAATAATCTGCTGATTTTATCAGACGGGATCCATACCAGGAAAACAGTGCACCATCAACCAAACTAATTGATGATTTGGGAAATAGTTTCCGGAACTTTGCGAGATGTTTTTCATCGAAAGGATAAGGTTCTGAGGATAGAAAAACCTTATCCGGATCAAAGTTTCTTAAATCATCATCTTCAAGGACTGGATACCTTGGTGTACTTTTTAATAAATTGTTAAAGCCCAGATGTTCTAGCATGCTATTAATGAAGTTATTGCCTCCTGCAACCATGTACGGTTTCATCCATATGAAATAAAGTACATTCCCGGAGCATTTATTCTTTAGTTGATCAAATCCATTTTCTATCTGATAAACAATAGAATTTGCTGTTGACTCAGTCTGAAATATTTTACCAAAGACCCTAATCATTTCTAATGCATCAGATAGATTATTAACATTGGAAGTCCACACAGGATAATCTAATTTTAACTTTTCAATACCTTCTTTGTAGTTCTCTTCTTTATTCGCAATGATTATGTTGGGATCAAGTTCCTTTATTCTATCAAAATGGAACTTTTTAGTCCCGCCCACTATAGTTTTTTGATTTCTTAAGTGAGCAGGACGAACACAAAATTTGGTAACCCCCACAATTTTGCTGTCCAATCCTAAATCAACAAGAAGTTCTGATAAGGAAGGAACCAGGGATACGATCTTTAATACTTTATTAGGTATAGCAATAGTAGCCCCTAATTGATCTTTTACAATGCTTTCAGTCGAAATAGCTTAAGTTCTGGTCTGCTTTTATAGTAACTACCACCTGATATATCAAATCAATGACTTTTTCGATGTCATCCTTGCTTGCCATCTCCACTGTTGTATGCATATACTTTAATGGTAATGAAATTAGCGCGGAGGCTACACCACTATTGGAGTATGCAAAAGCATCCGTATCCGTTCCGGTAAACCTTGATGAAGCAAGCCTTTGAAAAGCAATTTCTTTTCCTTTGGCAGTCTGTATTATCAATTCCTGCACTTTATGATGTACAGCAGGGGCATAGGAAATAACAGGTCCCTTGCCAGCTTTCAGGTCACCTTCCTGCTTTTTATCGTACATTGGTGAGGTAGTATCATGGCATACATCGGTTACAATAGCCATGTTTGGGTTTATTCGATTAGCGATCATTTCTGCGCCACGTAACCCAACTTCTTCCTGAACTGCATTAACTGCATATAATCCAACAGGCAGTGTATGATTGCTTTCTTTTATTTTTCTGAGTACCTCTGCTATCATAAAGCCCCCTATTCTATTGTCGAGAGCCCTGCCAATAAGATATTTTTCGTTTAATTCCGTTAGTTCATCTTCATAAGTTATTACCGATCCAACATGAATACCGAGTTTTTCTACCTCTTCTTTCGAATCGCATCCTACATCAATGAAGATATTTTTTAAGGATGGCGCTTCTTCATTTTTGCTTTTCCTGACATGTATGGCAGGCCATCCAAATACACCTTTCACCAAACCTTTTGCAGTATGAATATTTACTCTTTTGGAAGGGGCTATTTGATGGTCAGAGCCCCCATTTCTAATCACATAAATATAACCTTCATCTGTGATATGGTTTACATACCAGGAAATCTCATCGGCATGGGCTTCTATCACAACTTTAAAATCAGCTTTTGGATTTAATATTGCGACGGCCGAACCATATGTATCCGTGTAATGGTCGTCACAAAACTTGGAGACATAATCCAACCAGATTTTTTGACCTGAATATTCGAAACCTGTCGGTGATGGGTTGTTAAGATAGCGGTATAAGAATTCTTTACTTTTTTTATCCATAATATTTATTTAAGCTATAATGGAATATTTCCATGTTTTTTACGCGGTAGTTTTCCAACCTTGTTCTCAAGCATATCAAATGAACGGATCATTTTGATGCGCGTGTTTTCAGGTTTTATGACCTCATCGATATATCCTCTTTCAGCCGCAATATATGGATTTGCAAACTTTTCAGTGTATTCATTTATTTTTTCTTGAAGTTTCATTTCAGGGTCATCAGCGCTTTGAATTTCCCTTTTGAAGATTATCTCTGCTGCTCCCTTAGCGCCCATTACTGCAATCTCTGCCGTTGGCCAGGCAAAATTCATGTCTGCACCTATATGCTTGGAGTTCATCACATCATAAGCACCGCCATAAGCTTTTCGTGTAATGACGGTAACCCTGGGCACTGTGGCTTCCGAGAAGGCATAAAGCAATTTGGCCCCACTTGATATTATGCCCCCCCATTCCTGATCGGTACCAGGTAGAAATCCCGGCACATCCACAAATACGATCAGTGGGATATTAAAACAATCACAAAACCGTACGAACCTCGAACCTTTCTTGCTTGATTTTATTCCCAAAACGCCAGCCAATACAGATGGTTGATTGCCTACAATTCCTACACTTCGTCCTGCCAACCTTCCAAATCCTACGATAATGTTTTCGGCATATTGCTCCTGCACTTCAAAGAAGCTATCTTCATCCAGGGTGTTTATGATCACATCCCGCATGTCGTAGGGTTGATTTGGATTAGCGGGCACAATTTCATTTAACTGAGGCCTTGCTTCGTCATTCAGCTTGTAATCCAATCTCGGCGCTTCATCTTCACAGTTTTGAGGAAGATAGCTGATCAATCGCTTGATGCTTTGGATACATTCTACCTCATTCTGGCATGCAAAGTGGCTAACCCCACTTTTAATGGCATGGGTTTGCGCACCACCTAACTCTTCAGATGTTACATCTTCCTGGGTAACTGTTTTGACGACGTGCGGCCCGGTCACAAACATGTAGGAAGTTTGCTCTACCATAAAAATAAAGTCAGTTATAGCGGGTGAATAAACGGCTCCACCAGCACAAGGCCCCATAATCGAAGAAATCTGAGGTATAACCCCAGAAGCCATTGTATTTCTATAAAAAATATCAGCATAGCCACCGAGAGAAACAACCCCTTCCTGGATTCTAGCGCCTCCTGAGTCATTCAGACCGATAATAGGGGCACCATTCTGCATGGCTAAATCCATTATTCTCACAATTTTTTCTGCATGAGTTTCACTCAATGAACCACCAAAAACCGTGAAATCCTGGCTAAAAACATAAATGAGACGCCCATCGATTTTACCAAAACCCGTAACAACGCCATCGCCCAGCACTTTATGTTTCTGAAGATCAAAATCATGACCACGATGCATTACAAACTTTCCGATCTCTTCAAAAGTACCGGGATCCATCAGTAAGTCTATCCTTTCTCTGGCGGTAAGCTTTCCTTTTTTGTGTTGCTTTTCAATTTTATCTTCACCACCACCTAATAAAGCTTTCTGGTTTTTTTCTTTTAGAATATCCAACAATTGTTGTGATTTGGGAATTTCTGTTTTTGTATTATTCATAATTGTTATTGAAAAATTGGTGGACTAATTTATGCAAGTCGCACTGAATAATTAAATGTTTGTTGATCTGTCATGGTTTGATTTATTCACAAACACCTTATGATAAAAATCATTTACTTTGCTCCCGTATAATTTAAATCATGAGAATTGCTGTAATTGACCTTGGAACAAACACTTTTCATTTGCTGATCGCAGAGGTAAATGACACCTCATTCACAGTGATTCACAGGATGAAGATTGGTGTGAAAATTGGTGAACGGGGAATAAATCAGGGCTACATAGTACCGGAAGCCATTGAAAGAGCTAAAGAAGCTTTGCTGAGATTCAAGCGTGTAATGAAAGACTTTTTGGTGGAGAATATTTACACTACCGCTACCAGTGCCATCAGAAATGCAAAAAACGGTAAAGCATTAGCCTACGAATTGGAACAACTTATAGGCATAAAGATCAGAATTATTACCGGACATGAGGAGGCAGAATTTATTTATTATGGTGTAAAACACGCCATGGACCTGGGTGACGAAGTCTCCTTGGTAATGGATATCGGCGGAGGCAGCATTGAACTCATCATAGGAAATGCACACCAGGAATACTGGAAAGAAAGCTATGAGGTGGGAGGACAAAGACTTGTAGAAAGATTTCAAAAGAATGACCCCATTTCTTTAGAAGAAATAGATGGTTTACAATCATACCTGGATGAAGAATTGATTGGCTTAAAAGCGGTAATAGCTAAGTATCAACCAACGGTGCTTGTAGGCTCATCAGGAACATTTGATACATTGAGTGAAATCTATCAGATGGAAAATGGTATAGAAAAAAAATTGGATCAAACAGAATTCCCACTGCCTTATTCTAATTTTAAGGCGATGTTAAAATCTATAATTTCCAAAAACAAAGAAGAGCGGCTGCTGATCCCGGGTATGATTGAATTGAGGGTGGACATGATCGTGGTTGCTTCCTTGTTGGTAAATTATATACTGGATGTATCACAAATAAAAAAACTACGGGTTTCTGCATATGCTTTAAAAGAAGGTGTCCTTCTTCATACCTTACACAATATTTTCAATAATCAAAAAACGATTAAAATACAGGACTATATCCAATAGAGTAATGGCTTTATTTGGATTGATTTTTTTATGAAATACTTTCCATATACCTACCTGAAAGAATTTATCAAGGAGGTTTTAATTAAAATTGGTCATTCCGAAAAAGATGCTGACCTGGCTTCTAGCGTACTTATCAAGGCGGATTTAAGAGGAATCGATTCACATGGCTTAGCCCGGCTAAGTGGCTATGTAAGATTATGGGAAGTAGATAGAATTAATTCATCGCCGGGCATCAAAATTACAAAAGAAACGCCCACTACTGCTGTCGTTGACGCTGATAGAGCATTGGGTTTGATTTCTGCGCCAAAGGCTATGGAAATTGCTATTGAAAAAGCAGGGCAGGTTGGCTCAGGATGGGTAGCAGTAAATAATTCAAATCATTTTGGAATTGCCGGATATCATGCCATGATGGCATTGGAACATGATATGATAGGCTTTGCTATGACCAATGCGAGTCCTTTGGTGGCACCAACTTATTCAAAACAAAGGTTGTTGGGAACTAATCCAATAGCCGTTGCGATACCTGCAAATAGAAATAAACCATTTGTTTTGGATATGGCTACTACCACTGCTGCTAATGGTAAATTAGAAGTTATGGAGCGAAAGAATGAAAGCGTTCCGGTTGGTTGGATACAAGATCCTGATGGAAAATCCACAAAAGATCCCAGGGGAGTAAAAAAAGGAGGTGCTTTATTACCCCTTGGGGGAGATCGTATCCATGGTTCTCATAAAGGCTATGGGCTGGGCGCTGTGGTTGATATTTTATGCGGTGTGTTGTCAGGTGCTAATTATGGCCCCTGGGTTCCACCTTTTGTTGCTTTTTTAAATCCAAAAGATGATTTGGTGGGAGAAGGCCTGGGTCACTTTGTCGGGGCGTTTAAGATTGATAGTTTTCAATCCCCTGAGTCATTCAAGGATCATATGGATAATTGGATCGATACATTTCGAAATTCGAAGGTTGTTGATGGGTTTGATAAAGTTTTAATCCCAGGAGAACCAGAAAAAGAAATGGAACAGCAGCGGATAGAAAAAGGAATACCATTAATGGATGAGGTTATAAAAGACCTTGAAACACTCACAAAAAAGTTCGGCCTTGCATATAAATTCTTTTAGTATTTTCATGGAATAATGCTAGTTTTTGTACAAACATTTTTATTACTCACACAAATTTTATCGTTAAAAGTTTATAATAATATCAGAATTCTAATTACGGAATCTTGATATCGTTCATCTATTGGCGTTTAGCGGCATGCGATTCAATGCATGCCGTTTTTTATAAAAAAAAGACTTCTCAAGGAGAAGTCTTTTTTGATTAAGACTAAGAAATTAATGTGAGTCTTACAGCTCTTTTATTTTAATGTTACGGAACCACACATTATCTCCATGATCCTGCAACCCAATATAGCCTTCCATGGCAATATCCCCCCAATTTGGATTCAAATCAGGCCATTTACTTACAGCAATTAATGCTTTCATTCGGTCTGATCCTATGGTATACTGCACCACGGTATCTCCATTTTGAATGTGTGTAATTTCATTGCCGATGGCCAATACTTCTGCCTGGTTCCATGTATTTGGCCCTTTAAAATTTTGAGGGTCTGCCGGGATCATATCGTATAAAGATCCTGCCATACGGTTACCATCTTTGCCTAAGTTTGCATCTGGGTGGTTTTCATTGTCTAATACCTGCATTTCAGGAGCGGTCTTCCAGATATAATCGTATTCAGGAAGTTCACGTCCCCGGTAGAATATTCCTGCGTTAGCTCCACTATCCACCATCCACTCAACTTTAAAGTGAAAATCACCAAATTTTTTATCATATATAATATCTCCACCATCTTTTGCACCAGATTCTCCCCTTCCTGAACCCTGGATATGAATAGCCTGTTTTTCTTCATCAATTATCCAGGCGGCTGGAAAATTCTCTTTTTGGTATCCTCTCCATCTTTCTGTGGATTCTCCATCAAAAAGCAGCATCCATCCATCCGATTTCTCAGCTTCTGAAAGCGCGTTGGCTTTTGCCTCTTCCATAACAGGAGCTTCTGATTCTTCTGAAGCTGTACTTTCTTCTGTAGATTTTTTCCCCTGATCGCATGCAGTAACAATCAGAAAAATAAGAACAACTACTAAGGCATAATTTTTCAATAACATTTTTTTATATTTTGATTTTAAAAATTAAAAAATTTATCATTTAGCTTGGCATTTCAGGTAAAGACCAGCCGTCCCGGTAAGTATGTTTAACAAGTTCTGAAGCAAATGCTTTAGCAGACATTGGATCAGTCCATGTTTTATCAAAAGTAGGATGACCATCTTCAATCTGGAATCCATCTTTAATCACCATTTTGATCTCTTCATCATCAGTAATATTCGTAAACTCCATTTTCTCACCGTCCCATTCCAGTTCTTTGTTAAGGCTTTGTAATCTTACAGCCATGACGCCCATGACCACCATTTCATTGAAAGGGCCGGCTTCGGCAAAGTCTGAAGTTGTTGGTTTCCGGCTTTCCGGATTTTCCTTGCAGGCCCTTACCCAATCCATTTCATGTCCTCCTTCTCCCCAAGCTTTTCCTATTTCTTCGCCTACTCTTCGCTCAGTCCTTTTTACTTCTGGAACTCTGCCCGAAAGTAATTCAGGTTCAACACCATAGCATCCAATGTGGAGTATATCTTTTGAGCCATAAAAGAAACTTCCGCCGCCTGCTTTATTAGGATTTTTTCCAGCGGGCCAGTTTTCCGGTAATTCAGGCCTTATGCCACCATCATACCAATATACTTCAACCTCGGGCATCTTTGTTCTTCCAACTTTATCCCTCTCGGGAAAAATTAATTTTACTGACTGGGCATTAGGGGCACAATTTTCAAGCAATAGTGTAGAGCTACCCTGGGCCTTAATGGGGTAACCTAGTTTAAGTCCTTCAAATACAGGATGCAAGATATGGCATGCCATATCACCAAGAGCGCCTGTTCCATAATTCCACCATCCCCTCCAGTTCCAAGGGTGATAAATTTCATTGTAAGGTACCATTTTTGCTGGCCCAGTAAATAGTTCCCAGTTTAATGTATCAGGTACCCAATGACCTTGATCAGGTGTGTTAAGTCCTTGCGGCCAAATTGGACGGTCAGTGAACGATTCTACTTTTGTAACTTCACCAATTTCACCATTCCATATCCACTCACAGGCTTTAGCAACTCCATCGCCAGAGGCACCCTGATTACCCATTTGGGTTGCTACTTTATATTTTGCAGCTAATTTGGTTAGCAGTCTTGATTCATATACAGAATGCGTAAGTGGTTTTTGGAGGTAAACATGCTTGCCCATCGTTATGGCTTGAGCAGCTGTAATTGCATGGGTATGGTCAGCGGTAGCAATGACCACAGCATCAATCTGATCACCCATTTCATCATACAATTTTCTCCAGTCCCAATATTTTTTTGCTTTAGGAAAGTCACTAAAAGCCTTTGTAGAATACTTCCAATCAACATCACAGAGTGCTACAATATTCTCCGATTTCATATTCATAAGGTTTCTACGACCCATGCCTCCCACGCCTACTCCTGCAATATTAAGCTTGTCACTCGGAGGTGTGTGGCCTAAGCCGGATACGACCGTACTTGGAACTATAGTGACTCCCGCCGCGAAAGCGCTGCTTCTTTTCATAAAATCTCTCCTTGAGGAGTCTGTGTTTAAGTTTTCTTTATTATTTCCCATTGCTTAAGATAATTTTTGATATGAAAATTCCCTAAAAATTAATGAATAAATTAACATTATGGCAATATTCAGTCGATTTTCAAACCTAACTTTTATATGTTAGTAATTGGCACAAGGACTTATTAGAAAGAGTATGCTTAATATTAGAAAAGTGCAATTCCTGGTCATGTTAATGCTTACAGCGTTTCTGATGGATTGTACGTCCAGGAAATCAAAAGATATACCAACTGAAAAAAGGGAGGTTGAGGAAATAGTCAAAGTTGAGAAGGAGGAAAAGGAGCCTGGGAAAAACGTCTATCAAAAGTATTGTATGACCTGTCATTTAGCTGACGGAGAGGGGATAGCTGGATTATATCCACCATTGAATGCAACTGGTTGGGTAAATGGTGATAAAGAACGGTTAATAAGGATCATGTTACAAGGAATAGATGGAGAGATAAAGGTCAAAGGCCTTATATATAATCAAGCGATGGCCTCCTATAGTTATTTGTCTGATAAAGAAGTATCAGATGTCTTAACTTATATAAGAACAAATTTTGGTAATAATTCAGGGAAGGTAACAGTTGAAGAAGTGTCTATGGTAAGGGATTCCTTGGAAAATATATGATAAAAATCAACCGGTATAGTGATACTTGCTAGGTTAAGTCACGATCAAAAATGTAATTTTATTAATGCAACTAAAAAATTTAGATATGGATTTATCTAATACCATTGATTCAGTAATGTCCAAAAATGTGAAGACCATAGCGTTGGACAGCCCCCTATCAACAGCTAACAGATTATTTGTAAAAAATAAAATACGTCATTTACCTGTTGTAAATAAAGGGCAATTAGTAGGGATTCTAAGTCATACTGATCTATTAAGGCTAAGTTTTGGGAGTACTTTTGGTACGGAGGAATCAAACGACGATACAATTCTTGATATGCTCACAATAGAACATGTAATGCAGAATAATCCAACCATTGTTTATCCAAAAACCACCATAAGGGAGGCAGTAAAGATTCTTAGTAACGCAGTATTTCATGCACTACCTGTGGTTGATGATAAGGGTAAAGTGATAGGGATACTTACTACAACCGACATTCTGAAATATGTCCTTGAATATACGCTGCAGAAAGTATAATAAAAAAGGACCTATTGTGAGAAGGTCCTTTCATAATTCAAATTGCAGAAAAGCTATCCAATTGTTATACGAATAAATTTTTCTACGGTAAGACCCTTGGAAACGCTGTCAAGATATTTACCGACATTCATGCTGTTGTCTTTCACAAAGGGTTGGCTAAGTAATGTGTTTTCCTTAAAAAATTTATTGAGCTTACCCTGAGCAATTTTTTCTAACATGTTTTCAGGCTTGCCTTCAGCTTTGGCCTGCTCTATGCCAATTTGCAATTCCTGCTCTATTACTTCCTTGTCAACGCCATCTTTGTCAACTGCTACCGGACGCATAGCAGCTATTTGCATTGCTACGTCCCTGCCGGCACCTGTTACTTCAGCGCCATTTACATTTTTAAGTCCCACTAATACGCCTATTTTGGAACCATGTATATAGGATACGACTGTTTCTCCGGTTAACTTTTCTAAATTTTTTATTTCAATCTTTTCTCCGATTTTTCCAATCAATTCAGAGATTTTTTCCTCTATGCTTAAGTCACCAAGTTTGAGTGCTTTTAATTCATCAATTGTAGATACTTTATTAGTAAATGCCTGATCCAGTATTTTTTCACCAAGGTCGACAAATTCATCATTCTTCGCCACAAAATCTGTTTCACAAGTTAATGAAATCATTATAGCCTCTTTTTTATCTTCGCTGGTTTTTACAAGGATTATACCTTCTGAGGTTTCCCTGTCTGCCCTTGAAGCTGAAACTTTTTGACCTTTTTTCCTTAACAATTCGATTGCCTTATCAAAGTCCCCGTCTGATTCTACCAGGGCTTTTTTACAATCCATCATACCTGCTCCGGTCATTTGACGTAGTTTGTTGACATCTTTTGCTGAAATTCCCATGATTTTTTGATTTTTTTAAAATAAAAATTGAACACTGAAAGAGATCAATGTTCAATTTATTTAAGTTGTGAAGTATGATATATTATAGTTAAATATTAATTAACAGTTTCTTCTTTTTGATCCATCTCTTTTTTCTTATCCTCTTCCTCTTTTAATTTAGCTTCTTCTTTGTCCTTTCTTCTTTCGTTAAGACCTTGCTCGACCGCTTTTCCAATGTATTTTGTAATAATTTCAATAGAATTGAAAGCATCGTCATTAGCAGGTACTGGATATTCCACAAAGTTTGGATTCGAATTGGTATCCACCATAGCAAAGACTGGTATATTTAGTTTTTGTGCTTCAGATATGGCTATATGCTCTCTTTTGATATCAACAATAAACAAGGCTGCCGGAAGTCTGGTTAAATCAGATATACCACCTAAAGTCTTTTCCAGTTTTTCACGTTCCCTACCAATCATTAATCGTTCACGCTTTGCCATGTTCTGATAAGCTTCATCTTTCATCATTTTATCGATCGAGGCCATCTTTTTTAGGCTCTTTCTAATGGTTGAAAAATTGGTAAGCATACCTCCCAGCCATCTTTCAGTCACATGTGGCATATTTAACCTTTCGGCTTCTTTTGCCACAAGGTCTTTTGCCTGCTTTTTTGTGGCCACAAACATGACCTTTCTCCCGGATCTGACGATTGCTTTAATGGCTTCTCCTGCATCTTTTAAACAAACAAGTGTTTTGTTGAGATCAATGATGTGTATTCCATTTTTCTCCATGAATATGAATGGAGCCATTTTAGGGTCCCATTTTCTTGTCAGGTGACCAAAGTGCACACCTGCATCTAGCAGATCCTTATGTGTAATATTATCCATCAATCAATTTTATCGTTTACTGAACTGGAATCTTTTTCTTGCTTTTCTTCTGCCATATTTCTTTCTCTCCACCATTCTGGAATCCCTCACGAGATAGCCTTCTTTTTTAAGCGGGGACCTGTACTCATTGTCTATTTGCGTCAACGCTCTGGCCATGGCTAATCTTATTGCTTCGGCCTGCCCTGTTAGTCCTCCACCTTTTACATTGATCTTAATATCCTGTTTCCCGTCTTCTTCTACTTTGACTAGTGGTTGCTTTACAATGGTCTGAAGTATTTCAGAAGGGAAATAATTCTCTATAGGCCGATCATTGATGGTGATGTTTCCTCCACCACTTTTCATGTATAATCTGGCGACAGAAGTTTTTCTTCTACCTATGGTGTTAATATATGCCATTAGAATTTTATTTCTTTAGGTTGCTGAGCTTCGTGTGGATGCTCTTTTGAGTTGTAAACGTAGAGGTTTTTTATAATTTTTCTGCCCAGCCTGTTTTTTGGCAACATACCCTGAACCGCTTTTTCTATTAAAATACTTGCTGACTTAGCTTTTATCTCTCTCGGTGTGCTTACCCTTTGACCACCAGGATATCCTGTATGCCTCACATATTTTTTATCTGTCCATTTTTTACCGGTCAATCTTATGTGATCTGCATTGATTACAATTACGTTATCCCCACAATCCACATGAGGTGTATAGTAGGCTTTATGCTTACCTCTTATTATTTTAGCAATATCGCTTGCCACTCTGCCTAAAACCTGATTCTTAGCATCAACTAAAAACCAATTTTTTTCTACATTTTCCTTGGACAGCGATATTGTTTTGTAACTTAATGAATCCACTACTTATTAATTTTTATTCAATCCTTCCAAAAAAAGGAGTGCAAAGATAAATTCATGATATTTTAATTGCAAATAATAAAAATTTAATACTTGTTTTTTTCTAATTGATCCAGCAAAACTCTAAAATCTTTCGGATAATCTGCAGAATTTATAATCTTCTCATTAGCCATATTAAAATAGGAGATGCTGTAGGCATGAAGCGCAGTGCGTTTAATCAAGGGCTGTTCGTCCTCCCATTTTTTTAATTTGTAATTTTTTTTAACTGAAGATAAATAAAACGGATTACCATGGTAGAGCACATCTCCAACTATCGGGAAACCAGTGTAAGAGAGATGAAAACGTATTTGATGTTTTCTACCCGTTACAGGGTTACACTTTAATAATGAATGCTTTTTGTAAGCTTTTAGTGTATTAATGATGGTTAGGGAAGGTTTACCGTCAGGATCAAAACTTACTTTTTCTGCATTGATGGATCCTATGGGCGTATCTACTTCTTCATTTTTGAAATTTTTAATTTTTTCAATCACACAGTGATACACTTTCCCTATATCGCGATTTTGAAACTGTAAAGCAATGTGTTTGTAGGCTTTTTCATTTTTAGCCAATAACATGATCCCCGAGGTTTCTTTATCTAATCTGTGACACGGGGATAAGTTAGCGGAGTGTTTTTTAGCTAGTTTAAGGAGCGTAATTTTATCATTTCTGTCATCCAATGATGCTAAAAATGGCGGCTTATTTACCGCAAGGATATCATCATCTTCCGCAATAAATAAGTCATCGAATTTTAATTTGTTAAGTTTCACTCGCTATTCTCCCTGACTAATTCTTTTTTATTGTTAGCTGTCGAGGGGTTTTTGCTTTTTAAAT
Organism: Cyclobacteriaceae bacterium; assembly: GCA_051155775.1. GTDB lineage: Bacteria > Bacteroidota > Bacteroidia > Cytophagales > Cyclobacteriaceae > CAYSCZ01. The sequence continues at coordinate 113,032 of DAXETV010000013.1, forward strand.
AAAAACTGAAGGTTGAGCCCTCATCAACTTTACTTTCCACTTCAACTTTAGAATCGTGTGCTTCAATGATGTGCTTTACGATCGCCAGGCCGAGCCCTGTTCCTCCTTTTTCTTTGGACCTGCTTTTTTCCACCCGGTAGAAGCGTTCAAATATTCTTTTGATGTCCTTCTCAGGTATCCCTCTGCCATTATCCTTCACCAGAATTTTGACTAAGTCGCCATCGGGTTTGAAATCCACCTCAGCAAAGCCACCTTTTTTAGTATACTTTATTGCGTTGGAGATCAGGTTTAGCATTACCTGATATAATCTTTGATAGTCAGCATAAACAAATATCTGCTTATTCTGATTATTTGATATTCTTAATTCAATCCCCTTTTTATCAGCTTTGCCTTCTAACTGGTCAAATACTTCCCTACAAAGATCATACAGGTCAAAATATTCAAAATGCATCTTAATCTCTCCGGTTTCCATTTGTGAGATTGTAAGCAGGTCTTGTACGATTATATCGAGTCCATCAAGGCTTTTGGCGGCTTTTTTGAGAAACTTAGTGCGAACTTTTTTATCCTCAATAGCACCGTCTAATAAAGTGTGGACAAAGCCCTGTGCTGCAAAAATTGGTGTTTTTAATTCGTGGGATACGTCCGCGATGAATTCCCTGCGGAAGTTTTCCATTTGCTTCAGCTCATCGATTTCCTTTTGTTTGTCCTGAGCATAAGAAAAAATTTCACGATTAATAATCCGCAATGGATTTATGGAATTATACCAGGTCCCTTTCTTTGAGCCAAATGAAAAACTATCCCTTTTCACTTCCTCTAGTGCCTCATAGATTTCATTGATGTGCTTAAAGAATAGAAATTCAAGGACTAAGCGTGTCAGGATATAACCGGAACCAAAAGTAAGGAAAAAGGTGACGGCTATTTCTGTATTGGTTGCGGATTCCAGTAATGATAAAAACAGTGAGGTTATTACTCCGATGCAAGTAGAAATTAAAAGGGCAATTGCACGGGAATTTAAAACCATTTACGCCAGGTCAAACTTATAACCCACGCCCTTGACGGTATTGATATAACCTTCGCCAATTTTTTCACGGACTTTTCTTATATGTACATCGACAGTTCTAGCCAGCACATATACATCAGAACCCCAAATGCTTTGTAAGAGATCATCCCGGCTGTATACCTTGCCGGGGTTCTGAGCCAAGAAGTAAAGCAACTCAAATTCTTTTTTGGGTAAATTTATTTTTTCGTCACCTGACATCACAGTATAACTAGTCCTGTCGATGGTAAGATCTCCAATGGATATTTTGTTTACATCCTTTTTCTTTTTCAAATCCCTTCTAAACAACGCATTTATCCGGCTCATCAAAGCCCTTGGTTTTATTGGTTTGGTGATATAATCATCTGCTCCGGTTTCGAAGGCTGCTACTTCAGAATATTCCTCTGAGCGGGCAGTCAAGAAAATAACAAATACATTGTTTAACTCAGGAATTTCTCTAATCTGCCTGCAAGTTTCCACACCGTCTTGTTTAGGCATCATAATGTCCAAGAGGATCAGATCCGGCTGGAACGTTCGGGCAATTTCAACCGCTTTGATTCCATCCAGTGAGGTTTTAACATCGTATCCTTCTTTCTTTAAATTATACTTAAGCAATTCCAGTATATCTGCCTCATCATCCACCACTAAGATTTTTTGACTGCTTTTATTTGACATGATATGTAAAATTCAACGGCTGATTAAAATCTAAAATTAATCTTTTGAAAATATGGTACCAATTTATAAAGAAATTAATGCTTAAGGGTTGTTAATAATCTTTTGGTAATCAGAATGGATAAAAAAATTAAGATGGCAAGCGGTTTTTGTGGCCGTGCTTAATATTAATTTAATATTAATTGGTCTTGAGAGGGTGTCTCAGATTTTTTGCTTCGATGATGTCCATTTCAACGGCTCCCACAAACATTTTGGCTTTTAATTTCAATGGCACTCTGTTTTTGTCATTTGACAACCATAACTTAATAGAGTTTCTACCATCGAAAATTTTGTTTTTTTCCATTAACGGAGCAAATACCAGTGCGTTTATTTTGCCTAATTTGGTTTTAACCTCATCTGTGCCAAGGTATAAAATCTTAAAATCATAGATTTTATCATCAAAAAATCCTTCAATTGATACGGTATCTCCAGGCGTGTAATCATCAAAATCCAATGTTCTGAAATAGTAGTAGCCACTCACTAAATCCTGACAATACTGAGGGATATGAAATTTAACTTTTTCCTTTACATTTTTGGTTTGTTTATCTAATCTGTAGACCAATGCTGAATCTTCTTCATGCAGGAAGTCAACCCTTTCATGTTTACGGTATTTATTTTCAGAGATGTGTCGATAGAAACGCATAGGTAATATTGAGGTGGTGTCAAGGTAAGATCCCCAATAATCTTCAACATCGTAAAAGAGGTTTGCTAACCCTACGGTATATCCTTTCACTTCAATTTTATAACAAGGTCTTCCATTCACATATTCAATATTTTTACCAATGGTTAGCTCACCCTTGCCGGCATTCAGAAATCCCAGGTGGGCGCGATAGCTTAAAAATTCTTCAGTACCAAAACTGATGTTGTCAATAACTCTTAATTCATCCTGTGGCTTTACCAACAAGGACATCATAAGGACCAATAAAATAATCAATATCGCAAGATTGATTAGTTTTTTCATAAATAAGAATATTTATTCTTCAAATAAGACAAAAAATCAGATGTATTACCACTAAATTCAGCATTAAAAAATTCTTTAAGCGTGTCTTTTTGGGAGTTATAACGCAAAAAAGACATAAAATATGCATTGTTAGGTAATCTCCTTTTGAATAAACGCTCATATTTATCCTTATTGACAAAACTAATAGTATCGATGGTACTTATGATTTTTTGTATCATTTTACGCTTGTCATTTCTCATCTCCTCCCGGGACATGGTTTGGGTAAAATTGTTTAATAATGAATCAAGGGATCGGGTGCCTTTGATCAAATGTTGTCTAAATTTTTCATGATCATCAAGCGCATTAACATATTGAATTACTTCATCTGATCCATCACCGAACTTGTGCCTTAGAAATTCTTCTGCACCTATTTCACCGATTACACTAGCCAGGTTTTCACTCAACGTTGCATCATTTTTAATATAAATGGTTGAATGGGTCATTTCATGGATGATCACTTCTGCCAGCTGTCCAGCATCTCGCGATAGCATGTTTGACAGAATAGGGTCATCAAACCATCCCAGTGTTGACCATCCTCCAACTGACCGGAGACGCGTATCATATCCTTTTTCGATCAACCGCTCTTGTTCTTTTAATGCCATATTTTTATTGAAAAATCCTTTATAGGGAAATGAACCAAAAAAAGGAAAGCTCCATTCATAGGCTTCCAAAGTGAATTCTTTACATGCTGACAAATTCCACAACGTAGTTTTGCCCCGTTCATCATAAAACGATTGATAACTTTCCGAATCAACTAAGCTTAAAGTGTCTTTTGCAAATATTTTTACTTCCTGGATGTATTTTATTTTCCGTTTCGTTTCTTCTGAATACTCCGCACTATTAAGTATTTTTTCGATTGGTTTCGCCTTTATTATCACTGATAACTGACCAATAAATTGTGCTGAAATGTATTTTATAAGGGGAAACTGCCAAACAAAAATTATAAGAATGGTGATTATGAGTATCGGAAGAATTTTTCTTTTCAAAATGTAGCGGACGATTGATTGAACAGTAAACCGAGATAAAAGATTTTTGATTTTCACCACTTACCAATAAGGATAATATTTCAAATTTATCGTTTACTTAATGACATTAAGCATTAAAGCTTATTAATAAAACACATTTAATGGGAATGACTAGGTTCATTGGGATCTTTTTAGTTGTTGCGCTATTTGCCTGCAGGCTCAATGCGAGCGATTCAATACCCATATTATTACTGGATAAGCGAATACAGTTTGAAGTCACAGACGCTATCCATGATATGTATAATTTTGAATTTGACAGAGCGCAACGGCAGTATAAAATGCTTAAAGAGAAATATCCCTGGCATCCGCTACCATACTTTTTAATGGGATTGAATCTTTGGTGGCAGATCATACCAAACTTGGAAAATGAGGAATATGATGAAAAATTCCTGGCTTACATGGACACGTCGGAATATCTAAGTCAGAGACTATTCGAAGAAGTCAGTGAAATTGAAGGGGCCTTTTTTTTGGCGGCTACTTATGCTTTTCAAGGTCGTTTATATTCTGAAAGAAAACAATGGCGGAAAGCAGCATTTGCGGGTAAGAATGCCCTCAAATACTTAGACTATACCCGTGGTCATGAAGATTTTAGTCCCGAAATATTATTTGGTGATGCGCTTTTCAACTACTATAGGGAATGGGTTCCGGAAAACTACCCCATTTTGAAATTCATCATGTTTATGTTTCCGAATGGAAATAAAGATCTAGGAATACAACAATTGAAGGAAGTAGCCAGAAATGCCTTTTATACACGCACAGAAGCCCAATATTTTCTGATGCGTATCCTGGCAAGTGAAGGCAATGATCTCACTTCTGCATTGCAGGTTAGCAGATATTTGGCAGAAACTTTTCCTTACAATGCTTACTTCCATCGCTATTATGCAAGGTTATTATATCAAATGGGCAGGTACCACCTCGCTAAGAAAGAATCAATGGAAATCTTGAAAAGGATTAATGAAGGGCAGCCCGGATATGAGAGCAATAGTGGAAGATATGCTACCTTTTTTCTTGCGCATATAAACAAAACCCAGGGGCAGGATCTAATGGCGAAGGACTACTATCTCAGATGCCTGGAATTTGGAGAAAAGATTAATGCCCAGGAGAGGGGTTACTATATCTATTCTTTGTACCATCTCGGGAAGATCTATCAAAGTTTGGAGGAATTTGAAGAAGCTGAGGCGTATTATAAAAGAGTTAAAAAACTCACCAAAAGAAAACATCCGGCCAATAAGAAAAGTAGGGATGCCTTGAAGGGATTAAAGAAAGCTAGGAAAGCAAAGAAATGATACCACTTTTTCTGGCGTCTTCTTCATTGTCAATATCGTTTAGTGTCGGTAGCAGGAAAAAAGACTTGTTTAGCGTTACAATGGAATCAATAGCTTCCTCCAGTACTTTATCCGTACTGAAAGTTTTTCCTTCAAAAAGTTCGGGTATTAAACATTTCATACCTAAAAGGTAATATCCTCCATCGCTAGCAGGCCCTAAGACAACATCATAATGACCAAGTCGATAAAAGCCCTCATTGATAATGGATGTATTTATTTCGTAGCAATCACTCCCTATAATAACTATTTTTTTATAGCCATTATTAAAGCCTTGTTTAAAAGCCGATTTCATTCTGTGTCCCAGTGGGCCTTTTTCCTGCACATGTTTTTTATAAAGATCGCTATCCCATTGATCAACAAAATCAATAAAATCTGAATAAAATAATGCCTTATCCATGCTTAGCTTTGATGTTACTTTATGGGTATGGTCCATCAATACCCGGTATATTTTAAGCGCGATTTCATCTCCCATTGTTGCAGCTATACGGGTTTTAACTGTTCCTTGCACGGTATTTTTTATAAAAATCATTAACTGATCTTGAACCATTTCCAATAAATATTCAGCTTTGTTAGATAAATTTCAAAAATGATAAAAAGACTTAGTATTGTGTATTCAATCACTATCCACAAAACATTAATTTCATACCCGCCATTTTTTTGATAACCCAGATAGGTGATAAAAATTAAAAATGACCAAATGACAGGAAACCTATAACGAGTCAGAACACTGATAGCAACCAATGTGATCATATACCACGGATGAACTGTGGTTGCAAAGGCAAAATAGATAATGAAGGAAAACAGAAATAATACCTCCAGTCTGATGTTTTTATTTTTATTGTAGATGATCATTCCCATTATCGACAGAAAAGTGAGCATACCCATAAGTGGTCCTATCCTGGAAATATAATTGTAGCCCTTTACCCAATAACCAATTTCCCTGGCAATTTGATAAATACTCCCATTGAACTCAAATTTTTTAAAGTACAATGAAATGCTTGAAGATAGGCCGTTGATGAAAGTATTATCGACTAATGGCAAAAAAAATAGAATTGTAAATAGAGCGGTATAGACATATAAACGGATAAGATTTTTCCTTTCAAGTTTGAATAGAAAGGAAGGCAAAAGGATTATTGGGATCAGCTTGGTGGCTATTCCAGCACTCAACCCCAATGAATTCAAAATAGCATGTTGTTTATGATAGCCTACCAGCCCTAATAATAAGAAAAAAGCCATCACTCCTTCAAAGTGCAGATTTCCTGAAGTTTCAATAATCACTAATGGATTTAGGAAATACAGAAGTGCCGTATTTTTAGGTAGTCCTGATAAGGGTGCGAGCTTTCTGAGTAGAAAATAATTACCAATGTCAGTAGTAACTAAGATAACCCTCATAAAATTGACAGCTCCTAAAATACTGGTTGGAAATAAATATGCCGACAGAAAAAAGATCAGCTGATTTAATGGAGGATAAATCGTAAAATAATCTGGGGAATTTAATTTATTGAACAAAGCATTATCTAACCCGGGTACAGTTTCATGGGTAAGGTAATAGACTGGCAAATTTGAAAATGGATTGATGCCGGCATTTATTAATCTCCCATCCCAAATAAAGCGATAAAAGTCATCTGAGAGGTTAGGAAATGTAAAAAGCAATAAAAGCCTGGCCATAATACCACCGGTGAAAAAGACAATTTCTTCCTTTAGATTAAAATATGCCAGCAGATAAAAAACAAAGGAGAGTGCATATAGAAAAATTATAAAGTTAGAATATCTGGGTGTGGTGCCTAACCAAAAAATGCATAAAACCAATAATGCGATGGAAACAATTCCAACGGCACGATTACCCTTAATTAGCGACATTTTTGACCGGAATCAGTGAATGGTAGAATATGAAAAAATATCCGGCCATCAAGAGCAGATGAAAAAAGAATAGTCCGAAATCATTTAAAAGAAATGCACTGGCCAGCCCAAAAGCAAAGTACAAAGCAAATGTCCCTTCCATTAAGATGGATAAGCTGATTTTTCTATCAATATAAATATTAGTATGCCATTTATCTTTTTTATTGAGAATATTGAACTTAGGCGTTCTGATAAATGATGATTTAATACCCAAATAGCCTTCAACCACCGCAATGGAATTATGTAGGGAGAGCCCCATAGAAAAGGCCAGGAACAAGGGATAATTGAAAAGATAGTACTTTAAGGTTGTAACTGGTGATGTGTTTTTACTTGAATACCAGTAAAATAGACTTATGGCAACGAACCCTATAATGAAAATACTACCAATGTTAAAATAGATTTCTAATGAAGGGTTATACGCCTTCAAATAAAGCATTGGGATACTTAAAGTAGCTGCGATCAGAAGCCAAAAGAATACAGAGCTGTTGAGAAGGTGGAAAAAAGCATGTGTTTTTGTTTTGATAGGTAATTTTGATTTTAAGACCCTGCTAAGATTCTTTTTAGCGGTCTCCGCGGCACCTTTATTCCACCTGTATTGCTGGGATTTTACGGCAGGCATGTAAACAGGCAGTTCAGCAGGGGATAAAACATCTTCAAGATAAATAAATTTCCACCCTTTCATTTGGGCACGGTAGCTAAGATCAAGATCTTCTGTTAACGTATCAGCAGACCAACCACCAGACGATTCTATACAAGTCTTTCTCCATACTCCGGCTGTTCCATTAAAGTTTATAAAACTCCCTGCATTGAACCGCCCTTGTTGTTCTATAGAAAAATGAGCATCCAGGCCAAATGCCTGCACTTTGGTCAATGGAGAATACTGGCGGTTTATATGTCCCCACCGGGTCTGAACCACACCTATACTTTTATCTTCAAATGATTTTACAGTTTTTAGCAGGAAATCACTTTTTGGCAGGAAATCAGCATCAAATATTGCAATGAGTTCGCCTTTGGCAATATTTAACCCATATTTTAAAGCACCGGCTTTAAATCCTTCCCGGTTCTTCCGCCTGATATGGTTAATATTGATTTTCTTGGTTTTTCGAATCTGGTCGATGGTTTCGGACGCTATGGCCGTTGTTTCATCGTCGGAATCATCCAACAATTGTACCTCATAATGCTGGGTAGGATAATCTATTTCAGCTATGTTTTTAAGTAACCTTTCTATTACATATTGCTCGTTGTAGACGGGCAACTGTATCGTCACAAAAGGGTATTGTGTTATAGGATCTTGAGGAGCCCTGGGGCACACATTTTTTTTCTTTAAGTAGTGAATAGCAAGGTTAAACTGAGCCAGACTGAATATACTCAATACCAAAAGTGAAGAACCGTATGCGATGATTATGATCCACTCCATTTTATAAATATTTGAATATAGTCCAAAGTATTTTGTAGCCAGCCATGATCGTTCCCTTCACTGTTCCGGAAACCTTTGAAACACCAATTCTTTTCCGGTAGTTCACTGCCACTTCATGTATACTCAATTTATGTTTAGCAGCTTTCAATTGCATTTCTACTGTCCAACCATAGGTTTTGTCGGACATTTCAATTTTTTTGAGGGCGTCATATCTGATTGCCCTAAATGGTCCGAGGTCAGTAAATGAAACCTTAAAAAAAACTTTTATTAATCTGGTGGCCAGCCAATTACCAAAAACCTGGGGAATGGTCATGGAACCACTTTCTTTTTTCCCAAGTGCCCTTGAACCAATAACCAGATCTTTATTTTCATTGATTATTGGATTTATGAGCTTGTTCATTTCTTCCGGATAGTCAGAATGGTCTCCATCCAGGAAAACAATTATGTCTGGTTTTTGATCTGATTGATCAATGTATTCCAAACCCTTCAAACAGGCATAACCGTAACCTTTCCTCTCTTCTAATAGCCCCGTGGCACCATGCCCTCTTGCTACCTCTAATGTATTATCGCTTGAGCCATTATCCACCACCACGATTTCATTTACAAAATTCTCCGGGATTTCATTGATGACCTTTCCCACGGCATTTTCTTCATTAAGGGCAGGTATAACCACGATTATGTTCGGATTGGTCATTTAAAAATAAAGTGCAATGATAAGATTTAATTAAATTAGACTGATGTCTATTATTTGACACTGGCCCTTAAAGATTAGATTTCATAGCCAGAATCAATTTTAAGATTTTCGTTTATAGAACTATTTACTGCCATTTCATCACATCTTTCATTTTCAGGTTGTTCATTATGGCCTTTGATCCATTGTAACTTAATGTTATGATTTTTTGCGAGGCTAAGGTACCTTTCCCAAAGGTCTCTATTCTTTTTTCCCTTAAAACCTTTCTTGATCCAGTTTGTCAACCACCCTTTTTCAATTGCGTCAACCACATATTTTGAATCCGAGTAAATGACTATTTCCATTCCATCTTTCTTTAGGGCTTCTAAGCCGGCAATTACCGCCATTAGTTCCATTCTATTGTTGGTGGTTAGCCGATAGCCTGCAGAAAGTTCTTTGCGGTGGCCCTTATAAATAAGGATGACCCCATATCCTCCCGGACCTGGATTGCCCCTGGAGGATCCGTCTGTATACATTGTAATCATTCTGTAGTGAGCTTTTAATCGTAATTTCTTGAGATAAAATTTTGAAGCTGTTGTATTTCTTTAGTTTTTAGTGCAGGAAAATTAGCTATTCGGAAGGTATTCGACTTTAAATCTCCATATCCGTTACCCAGAATGAATCCGGCTTCTTTCGCTAAATTTTTAATTTCTTTAACTTTTGATTCCTTATCCATGATCAGAGTAATTACCGTTCTTGATCTTAGTTTTTCATTTTTAATTAAGAAACCTGGGTTGACTTGATTGTCAAGTAATTCTTTCCATGCTTCATACCGATCTGTAACTTTCTTATGATTGTGAGCTATACCTTTAGACGCTTTTTGGGTCCGCATCAACAAATAAATATCCAGGACATTTGGTGTGTGATGAGTTTGCATTAATCTTGAATTTTTCAAGACAAAGCTTAAACTGTTATAGTGACTGGATTCATTTATCTCCAGGGTTTTTTGAATGGCATTGGGGGAAAGGATCATTACTGCCAGGCCGGCAGGTAAACCAAAGCATTTTTGTACAGAAGCGTACCAAATATCCGCCAGTTTGAAAGGGAGCTTGATGCCAGCCATAGAGGAGGTGGCATCTACGGCTATTAGGTTTTCAGGGTAGTCAGATCGCAGATCGCCAATAATTTCTGTGGTGACCTGGGTTCCATTTGAGGTTTCATTTTGGGTAAGGCAAACAATATTATCACTTGGAATACTTATCTTTTTTAATGAAGGAAGCTCCTGAAGATCATATCGATGAGCTTCACAGTTAATATTAAGAAGTGTGGTGTAATCATACCATTTATGGCCAAAGGCTCCATTAAAGATATGATAGGATCCTAATTTTGAAGCAAGTGACTGAGCGATTATCTCCCAACATTCTGTAGCTGATGATACAAAAACTATTTCATAGTCTCTGGGGATGGACAATCGGGTTTTCAATATTTTTTTGGTTTCCTTAACCAGGGAAGTAAATTCTTCGCTCCTGTGGTTTAAGGAAACAATATTATTCATGTATGCCTCATAAATGTACTCCGGAATGTTCGAATATACCCTTGATGGTCCCGGATAAAATGAAACTTTAATCATTGACTAAAAAATAATTCAATGCTAGTTGGTATCCTGACAGGCCCAGACCAGAAATAATCCCAACACAATGCTTACTTATGTAACTTTTTGATCTAAATGATTCCCGGGCAAAGATATTTGAAATATGCACTTCAATCACCGGGGCTGCCACCGCCGCGATAGCGTCAGCTATGGCTATGGAAGTATGGGTGTAGGCTGCAGCATTTAAAATTATACCATCATATTCATAACCCACCTGTTGTATTTTTTCTACTAACCCACCCTCATGGTTAGATTGAAAATATTTCAGTTGCAGCGTATTAAATTTCTTCTTAAGCCCTTCAAAATAATCTTCAAAATTTCTGCTTCCATAGATATCAACTTCCCGCTTTCCCAATAAATTAAGATTTGGCCCATTGATGATCATTATCTTCTTCTCCATATGTATATTGCTCATATTATGGAATGGGAATCATACATCAATCAATTTAAAAATTACCTTCAACTTGAGCGTTCCCTGTCAATAAATTCAGTCGATGCATATACTCAAGATATATCAAAGCTATATCAATTTCTTGATATGAAACAAAGATTGGTTGATCCGATTTCTGTGACCCAGTTGGATTTACAGGATTTCATTGAGTACATTCATGAGTTAGGGATGTCACCCCATACCCAGGCAAGGATTTTATCAGGTATAAAATCGTTTTACAAATACCTCTTATTTGAAGGGATTATTGATAATGATCCTTCTTCTTTAATTGAAGCGCCAAAATTGGGGAGAAAGCTGCCTGATGTCTTGAGTTATCACGAAATAGAGCGGATGTTTTCCAATATAGACTTGTCACTTCCGGAAGGAGCCCGGAATCGTGCCATGCTGGAGGTATTATATAGTTCCGGGCTGAGGGTAAGTGAATTAACTAATTTAAAAATAAGCAACATTCACAGTGATATTGGATTTTTAAGAATAATAGGAAAGGGTAATAAAGAGCGTTTGGTACCAATAGGCAGGGAGGCACTGAAGTTTTTAAATATTTATTTAAAAGAGGTTCGGGTTCATTTAAACATTCAGGAGCATCACCAGGACTTTGCTTTTTTAAACAGAAGGGGAAAAAAACTGTCCAGGGTGATGGTTTTTATGATCATTAAAGATCTTGGGGCTTATGCCGCGATTAAAAAGAAAATTAGTCCACATACCTTTCGCCATTCTTTTGCCACGCACTTAATCGAAGGCGGTGCAGACCTCAGAGCTGTTCAGGAAATGCTAGGTCATGAGTCAATAACCACCACTGAGATTTACACTCACCTGGACAGGGATTACCTTAAACAAATCATCATAGATTTTCATCCCAGAAACTAAAAATGTACGCATTAATTAAAAATCTATTATTTTCACTTCCACCGGAACGGGCACATTATCTCACACTAAATCTTTTCTCTGTACTTATTGATTTGCCAATAATTGGTCCTGGGATTAAAAGTCTATTTCGATATGAAGACAGGTCACTTGAAAAAGACCTTTGCGGGTTGCACTTTATAAACCCTGTGGGTTTGGCTGCTGGATTTGATAAGAATGCGAAATATTTAAAAGTGTTTGACGCCTTAGGTTTCGGATTTGTTGAGATTGGCACTGTGACACCTAAAGCGCAACCTGGAAATCAAAAACCCAGGCTTTTTAGATTGCCCAAGGATGAAGCCTTAATCAACCGGCTGGGCTTTAACAATGAAGGTGTTGAGTCAGTAATTGAAAATTTAAAAAAATATAAGGGCAAGGCAATCGTTGGAGGTAACATAGGTAAAAATAAGGTCACCCCAAATGAAAAAGCAGTTGACGATTATATTTATTGTTTTGAAAAATTATATGATCATGTTGATTATTTCACTGTCAATGTGAGTTCACCAAATACACCTGGTTTAAGGTCACTGCAGGAAAAAAAACCACTGAAAGAAATTCTGAATACATTGATGGGGATTAAAAGAATGAAAGAGAATAATAAGCCTGTATTTCTTAAAATAGCACCGGATCTAAGTGAAAATCAGCTGGATGATATCTTAGCGATTGTTACAGAAACTCAAATAGACGGTGTTATAGCGACCAATACAACAATAGGTAGGGAAAAATTAAATACAGATAATAAAACGATTGACAGGTTTGCAAATGGTGGCCTGAGCGGAAAACCACTTAAGAAAAAATCCGATGAAGTAATTAACTATTTAGTGAAGAACTCTAAATTTCCTGTAATAGGTGTTGGAGGGATTTATGACTCACAGGTAGCCAAAGAAAAAATGAATTTAGGGTGTGACCTGATACAACTTTATACCGGATTAATCTATCAGGGGCCATTTTTCATAAAAGCTATAAAAAAACAATTGGTGAATTGATTTATACTTCCCCTTCTTATTTATTCCAGAAAATCCAATTATCTAAATGCAAATCCTAATTTTGTATTTTTGAGAAAGTTGTATGGCAAAAAATACTTACAAATCACCTAAAAATAAAAAGAAACGACCAACAGAGCCTAAAAAGCGGAAGGTGCTGGATAAAAGGTTCAGGTTGGCTTTTGGGTTTTTATTGCTTGCTATAAGTATTTTCCTGTTTTTTGCATTCATATCCTACTTATTTTCCGGGAAAGCAGATCAAAGCATTGTTGAAAGTGTGGCAGCCGAGGACATTAAAGAGATCAGGTTGGAAACCAAAAATATTTTTGGATGGATGGGTGCTGTTTCATCTTATTATTTCATCTTCCGATGGTTTGGACTGGCTTCATTTGTTATTCCTCCATTCTTATTCATTTTAAGCATTAAAATCCTATCTGATGTAGCAGTAATTCCCTTAGTGAAAGCCTTTTATTTTACTTTTTTCGTTCTCTTATGGGTAAGCGCCTCATTTGGCAGTTATTTGATTTACACTGACGGGGTGGGGGCGATGGGATATTTAAGTGGAGCCATTGGCTATGAATTGGCACTATTTCTTGATGGTTTATTAGGATGGGGACTATTACTTTTATTGTTTGTGTCATTAGCCATATTCATAATTTACTTTTTTAACATTGATCGTTTAATCAGTCTTTCGATCACGCTTCCAAAAATTGATACAAAAGGAATTGCCAGGATTATTGATGATATGAAATGGAAGCGCGATAGTAAAGAATTGGACACCATCATCAGGAGTGTGAAAGAAGAAGTTGAAAATGAAGAAAATGAAGCCGATAGTGAGGAGGAAGTAAGTGAAATAGAAACCTGGACAGTTATAAAAAAGCCAGCCAAAAAAGTAAAAATTCAAGAGAATAAGGACATTCAGTTAGACGTTCAGCAAGAGCCTGAACCAAAAGGCCAAGGTATACAACAAGAAAATAAGAAAACACCTCCTGAGCGCTCTTCCGTTTCTAATGTCACATTCATAAAACCGGGTAATAAAGAAACCCCGCAGGATGAAACACATCATCAAAGCCAGGGGAACCATGTGAAAGATGAGGGCGACGAGGAGGAAATTGAGCTGGTGGTAGAACAAAATCAATCTGAAGAAGAAGACGACCATCAAATCGTTGAAAACGTCAACTACGATCCTACCCTTGACTTACCAAATTATAAATACCCGGATGTTGACCTGCTCAATGATCATCCGGACAAAAAAGGAAAGGTTACCAAAGAGGAGTTAGAGCGCAATAAAGATAATATTGTTGAGACACTGATAAATTTTAAGATCGGGATATCAAGCATCAAAGCAACCATTGGACCGACAGTGACCCTCTATGAGATTATACCTGAGGCGGGTGTGAAAATATCTAAGATAAAAAACCTTGAAGATGATATCGCATTAAGCCTTTCTGCATTGGGCATAAGGATCATAGCACCAATACCTGGAAAAGGTACCATCGGTATCGAAGTACCCAATCGAAACCGTGAATTGGTGGATATTAAATCGGTACTTAACACGGAAAAGTTTATGGAGAGCGACAAAGAACTTCCGGTTGTACTAGGTAAAACCATCTCCAATGACCTATACATCACAGACCTGACTAAAATGCCTCACCTGCTGGTTGCAGGTGCTACAGGTCAGGGTAAGTCGGTGGGGATAAACGTACTTTTAAGTTCTTTGCTATATAAAAAGCATCCTTCCCAGTTAAAATTTGTGCTCGTAGACCCCAAGAAAGTAGAATTGACACTTTTCAATAAAATTGAAAGACATTTTTTGGCTAAACTACCGGACAGTGAAGAGGCTATAATTACGGATACAAAAAAAGTGGTTAATACCCTAAATTCATTGTGCATTGAGATGGACAGCCGATATGATCTGCTGAAAGAAGCGCATTGCAGAAACTTGAAAGAATACAATAAAAAATTTATTAGCAGGCAATTAAACCCTAAAAAAGGCCATCGGTTTCTTCCTTATATCGTCCTCGTCATTGATGAATTATCTGACTTGATGATGACCGCCGGCAAGGAGATCGAAACACCAATAGCCAGGATTGCTCAATTAGCCAGGGCAGTTGGCATACATTTAATTGTAGCCACCCAGAGGCCATCTGTTAACGTTATTACGGGTATTATCAAAGCTAATTTTCCTGCCAGATTATCCTATCGTGTTACCTCAAAAGTAGATTCCAGAACAATATTGGATATGGGTGGAGCAGAACAACTCATAGGCATGGGTGATATGCTGCTGTCCAGCGGTTCAGAAGTGATTAGAATGCAATGTCCATTTATTGATACAGATGAGGTTGAGCGGGTATGCGAATATATCGGTAGCCAGAGAGGTTATCATGATGCTTATCTCCTACCGGAATACGTTGGTGATGATGAAGGAAACGATATTGGAGCCGTAAATCTAGATGAACGCGATAGCCTGTTTGATGATGCCGCAAGGTTAATCGTTATGCATCAGCAAGGATCTACTTCCTTAATCCAGCGCAAGATGAAATTAGGGTATAATCGTGCGGGAAGATTGATTGATCAATTGGAGGCGGCAGGTATTGTGGGCTCTTTTGAAGGAAGTAAAGCCAGGGAAGTTTTAATTTCAGATGAATATAGTTTGGAACAATTATTGAATAACCTAAATTCTAAATAGAAATATCAAAATCACATAATGAAAATCTTAATATCCTTCCTTATCAGTTATTTTATTTTAACTAGTGCATCATTTGCTCAATACGATTCAAAAGCCAAGGCTATTCTGGACGCCATGAGCGCAAAATATAAAGCTATGCCAGCTTTTAGCGCTGATTTCCTTTACACACTGTCAAATCCAGATGAAGATCTGGACGAAAATTTTGAAGGGCAGATAGCTGTAAAAGATGATAAGTATCGGTTAGAGACAGAATCCCAGGTGGTCATTAACGATGGTGAAACCGTTTGGACCTACCTTCCTGAGGTTAATGAAGTTAACATTTCTGAATATGATCCGGAGGACCAGGAAATATCTTTGTCTAATATATTTTCATTATATGAAGAAGGTTTCAAATATCTCTTTTTAGAATCGTCTGAAGATGGTACCATAAATGTTGTCGACCTGGTGCCGGAAGATAAAAACCTATCTTATTTCAAGATTAGAATGCAAATCACCAATAAAAATGAACTTAAATCCTTTAAAATTTTTGATAAAAACGGGAATAAATATATTTATGAAGTCAAAAATTTTGAGGAATTGAACAATTTAGAGAACTCGTATTTTACTTTTGATGCAGCAGAATATGAAGGCGTAGAGGTGATAGATTTTAGGTAATAATTACTTTCTATTTTAGTAAAATGAATAAAAAAGAACTTTTCAGCCAGACCAAAAAAAAAAATCTTATCTGTGCATTGGCTTAGATGCTGATATAAACAAGATTCCTGCTCATCTTTTGTATGAGGAAGATCCGATCTTTGAATTTAATAAGCAGATCATAGAGGCCACAAATGAAAACTGTGTAGCCTATAAGTTGAACCTTGCATTTTATGAAACACAAGGTCATAAAGGCTGGCAATCACTTAAAAAAACACTTGACTACATACCTAAGGATATTTTTACAATAGCTGATGCAAAAAGAGGTGATATAGGCAACACCTCTAAAAAGTATGCACAAGCATTTTTTGAACAGCTGAATTTTGATTGTCTCACCATTAATCCTTACATGGGTGAAGATTCAGTGAGTCCGTATCTTGAATATTCAGGTAAATGGGTTGCTTTGCTGGCACTGACCTCTAACCAGGGATCATCGGACTTTCAGGACCTTAAACTTGAAAATGGTCATCACCTTTATGAAGAAATCATCAGAATATCCAGAAATTGGGGAAGTGATCAGAATACAATTTACGTGGTGGGGGCAACAAAATCAGAAAGATTAAATAAGGTCAGAGCAATTATTCCCAATCATTTATTACTCATACCCGGAGTAGGTGCCCAGGGTGGCGACTTAAAATCGGTCTCTGAGCAAGGCATGAACTCCAACTGTGGATTATTGGTCAACTCCTCCCGAGGGATTATTTATTCCAGGGATGGCAGGGACTTTGCTAAAGCAGCTAAAAATGCAGCCAGAGATGTGCAACAACATATGGAAGAGTATCTCCAGCTTTTTATGAAATGAAAGAAGAATTCTTGCATCACATCTGGCAGTTTCAAAAGTTTGAAAAACAAGGCCTTAAAACTACTGAAGGTCTTGATCTCAACATCATCCACCCAGGTATAACCAATCACAATGCAGGACCTGATTTTCTAAATGCAAAAATTCAAATCGACAATGTCGAACTTTACGGCCATGTAGAAATTCATATTAATTCGAAGGACTGGAAAGGGCACAATCACCACTCAGACGAAAGTTATAATGCGGTCATACTTCATGTGGTCTGGAATAATGGTCTGGTTGCCAAGAGGCGGGATGATACCAATATACCTACTCTGGAGATCAAAAACCTGACAGACATCAGGCTCTATGATCATTACACCGCATTTCTTAATTCGCGGCAAAAGATTCCTTGTGCTAACCAGATCAATAAGGTGCCACTCATTGAGATTGAAAAAATGAAAGAGCGGGCCCTGATTTCCAGGCTACAGCATAAAAGTGAATGGATTAAGGAGGTATTGATAAAAAATAACTTTGATTGGGAAGAGACCAGCTATCAAATCTTAGGGAGAAACTTTGGTTTTAAGGTTAACCAGGACAGCTTTTTTGATTTGACAGCTTCCCTTCCGCTTAAGATCGTAAGAAAACATCATGACCAACTAGTACAACTTGAATCGCTATTATTTGGGCAAGCTGGATTTCTGGAGGATTTAAATTCAGGTCAGGATTACCAAAAACAATTAAAAGACGAGTACCGGTTCTTAAAAAGAAAATATGGTTTGATTAATAGCATTAACCTATCACAATGGAAATTTTCCAAAATCCGTCCATCGAACTTCCCATCACTGCGCATTGCTCAATTTGCCTCGGTATTAAATCGTATTCCCAATATTTTTTCACTATTTATAGACGGTGAAATAGAGGAAATCAAGATGAAGTTAAAAATTAAAACTTCAGAATATTGGAGAAATCATTATGACTTCGGGAAGTCCTGGAAGTCAAAAATTCAATACCTGGGTAAAGGTTCTATTGAAAACCTTATAATCAATACCACTGTTCCTTTGCTTTTCATTTATGGCGATGAAACGAATGACGATAGATATAAAGAAAAAGCCCTTGATGCCTTGCAAAAAGTAGCCTCTGAAAATAACAACATCATCCGCTTTTGGAGATCTATCGGGGTACCATCAAAAAATGCTTATGATAGCCAGTCAGTAATATCATTGTACAATTTTTACTGTAAAAACAAACGGTGTCTTAATTGCTCGGTTGGGAATAAATTGATTGGATTCCATCCGACTTGAGGTCAAGGCTTTTCATTCAGTAAATTACCATCTAGCTTTGTATATCAATTAAAGTTATGGACAAACCGGTACTTATTTTCGGAGCAAAAAGTTTTGGCAAGGCGTCATTGGATATTTTTTTAAGTAATGGAAACATTGTTTACGGATTCCTGGAAGAAGATAAATCATCCCATGGGAAAGAAATAAATGACATACCTGTATTAGGTGATATATCTGATGAACAATTTTTAGATTTATTAGGAGATAAATGCGACGCATTTGTTGGGATCAGTGAAATTGATACTCGATTGGAGATAATCGAAAAGTTGATAGGCAATCTGAAAGTTATGCCCATCAACGCGATACATAAACATACATCCATAGCCAGTACGGCAGTATTAAGTCATGGTGGCTTTTTTAACAGCGGTGTGATTGTTGGAGCAAATGCCTTTGTTGGTAACCATTGTCTGTTAAACGCTGGCAGTGTTCTTGATTTTGATTCCAGGCTAGGGCACTATGTTGAGTTAGGGGCAGGGTGTGTTGTTAATTCGTCTGTTGAAATAGAGGATAACGTATTTATTGGATCCGGAGCTGTGGTTGTATCCGGGGTAAAAATAGGCCAGGGCGCCAGAATTGGGGCGGGATCGCTGGTAATTTCTGATGTTGGGAAAAATCAAACTGTTTTTGGTAATCCTGCTAAAGTTGTTGAATAAGTAGAAGAATTGAGTTATTTTCATAAATAAACACCCTGATTGAAACAGGGGCTTTAATATGCATTATTATATTTTACTTTACTACTGCTACACTGATATTGATGACCCGGAAGATTTTAGGGAATCACACCATCTTTTTTGTATAGCGCATGATTTAAAGGGTAGAATCATTGTCGCCTCAGAGGGCATTAATGGTACAATATCAGGGCTTAAAGAAAATTGCGGGATTTATATGGATGTCATGAAAAATGATCCCAGGTTCCAGGGCATCGATTTTAAAATCGAACCGGCTGCTGATCACGCATTCAAAAAACTCAATGTGCGGGTAAAACCAGAGATCGTTCATTCCAGTCTGTCCCACATAGATCCTAGAAAAAAAGCCGGCAGATATATTGAGCCATCAGAATTTAAAGAGATACTAAAAAATAAAGATGAGGATACGGTGATATTTGACGTTAGGTCTAACTACGAGCATTTAGTGGGGAGATTTAAAAATGCCAAGACCATGGATATTGAAAACTTCAGGGATTTTCCGGAGAAAGTCAAAGCGCTTGAAGCCTACAAAGACAAAAAAATAATTACTTATTGTACCGGTGGGGTAAAATGCGAGAAGGCAAGTTCTTTCCTTTTAGAAAACGGGTTTGAAAATGTTTATCAGTTACATGGAGGTATTATAAAATATGGTATCGAAGAAAAAGGTGAAGATTTTGAAGGAAAGTGTTACGTTTTTGACAACCGGGTTGTAGCTGAGGTTAATAAAGTGAATCCATCGGTTATATCCAGGTGCTATGTTACGGGTGATCCTTGTGATAGAATGGTTAACTGCGCCAATCCGCATTGCAATAAGCATATACCACTGTCTGAAGAAGGCGCAAAAAAATACGATGGTTGTTGCTCTGAAGAATGCATGAATAATCCGGATGCAAGGCCTTATAATGGGACGGGTTATTATCAAAAAGAATTGAATGGATATAATCCCTACCGTGGGGCCAAAAGAAAAAGCAAAGACCAGGAGGTGGCCTAGTGTATAATGCCTAAAATCCCCGACTCAGACCTCGTACTTAATAAAGATGGAAGCATCTACCATTTAAACCTAAAGCCTGGCGTAATTACTGATAAGATCATCGCCGTTGGCGATCCTGGACGGGTTCACAGGATCAGCAGTTTTTTTGATAACCTGGAATTTGAAATGAACAGGCGGGAATTTGTTACCCACATAGGCTCATACAAAGGAAAGAAAATTACGGTTATGAGCACAGGAATGGGGGTAAGCAATATCGAGATATTTTTTAATGAAATCGATGCATTGGTAAATATCGACTTCAAGAAAAGAGAGGAAAAAACCAGGAAAAAAAAGTTAAAAATAATTCGTATCGGCACCTCTGCGAGCTTACAAGAAGATATTAGAATTGGTAGTCATTTGGTCAGTGATTATGCCATAGGTCTTGATAATCTTTTTCAATTCTATGCGTTTAATCAGTCATCATATGAGCAACGATTATCTGATACATTAAAAGCGCACTTGAAGTTAAATTTTTCGCTGTATGCCGCGCAGTGCTCAAAATCTTTAAAAGAAGAGTTTGGTGAGGGAATGTATGAAGGTATCACAGTAACCACCCCGGGATTCTATGCATCCCAGGGAAGGAAGCTGCGGTTAAATATCAAATACCCCCATCTTGTTGATGATCTTAACTACTTTCATTTAGATAATAACTGGATTACAAATTTTGAGATGGAGACCGCTGGATACTATGGATTTGCCAAAATGTTTGGGCATGAAGCAGTAAGTTTAAACGCGATTATCGCAAACAGAATAAAAAAAAGATTTTCTACCAACCCGAATAAAATAATTGATGCGCTAATAAAAAAAGTACTTGATAGAATTTGAAAAGAATGTCAGTAATTAATCATCAACTGAACCAATATTTTTAATTTGCAGGAATGGATAGTTTTGTTGTCTCAGCACGTAAGCACCGTCCCTTAGGATTCGATGAAGTAGTGGGTCAATCCCATATTACCACCACGCTGGAAAACGCGATCAGGAACAATCAACTTGCTCAGGCTTTATTGTTTTGTGGGCCCAGAGGTGTGGGCAAAACAACCTGTGCAAGGATACTGGCCAGGATGGTCAATGAGTTTGAAGCAACCAACCCTCTTGATCAAAATACCTCTTTTAACATTTATGAGCTGGATGCTGCCTCGAATAATTCAGTCGATGATATAAGGAATCTCATAGACCAGGTAAGGTTTCCCCCTCAACAAGGAAAGTACAAAGTTTATATTATAGATGAGGTCCACATGCTTTCTAATGCAGCCTTTAATGCATTTCTGAAGACATTAGAAGAGCCGCCATCCTATGCAATTTTTGTGTTAGCGACCACCGAAAAACACAAAGTAATTCCCACCATACTATCCCGCTGCCAGATATTTGATTTTAACCGGATTGAGGTTGACGACATCGTAAAACAACTAAAGAAAATTGCAAAAGCACAGGAAATAGCAGCCGAAGACGAGGCGCTCCATTTGATTGCGCAAAAGTCAGATGGGGCTTTAAGGGACGCACTATCATTATTTGACCTTATCATCACATTTTCTTCCGGAAATAAAATCACTTATCAGGATACGTTAAGCAACCTTCATATCCTGGACTATGACTACTATTTTAAGATAACCGACTTCTTTCTTGAAGAAAATCACGCCAGGGTTCTACTTACTCTTGATGACATTTTAAATAAAGGATTTGATAGTCATAACTTCATATCAGGGTTGGCGGAACACTTCCGGAGTTTGCTGGTCTGTAAGGATGAAGAAACAATAAAGCTTCTTAAAGTAACCAATAATGTTGAGCTAAAATATAAGGACCAATCAACCAAAACATCCACTTCATTTTTACTTTCTGCACTCAATATTTTGAACCAATGTGACATCAGCTACAAGTCCAGTAAAAATCCCAGATTACACGTGGAAATAGCCCTGTTAAAGGTTTCCCACATGAAATCAGCACTTGAACTTGCCAGTGTCAGTTCCCCCAAAAATGGTAAAAAAAAAGAGTAGATATAACCCCGGTTGAGCCTTATAAAGTTGCTAAGGCACAAACCGCTAACCCATCAGCTGTAAAATCGGTAAACACTGAAACCCCTTCAATTTTTAAGAAACAAACAAAAACCACCAGCAAGGATGATGAAAAGGAAAAAGAAGAAGATTTACTTCAAAGCCGGGAACCATTTAAACACGAAAACGTCATTCAGGCATTAGAAAAATTTAAGATCGAAGCCCTCGAAAAAGATCAGATTCAGCGCAGGCATCTTATTTTGTTTAAAAAGGAAATAGCATTAGACGGCGAATCGGTAACCATTTTGATGAATACTGAATTGGAGCAGGAATTTTTAAAAGAAATTAAATTTTGCCTGCTCGACTATCTGAAAAGGTATTTGCATAACGACCATATTAACTTAGATGCAAAGATTACTAAAGCCCTTACGGCACAAAAGCTGTATACCAGTAAAGAAAAGTATGACTTTATGGTCTCCAGGAATCCGGCCTTGAAAAAATTAAAAGATGGCCTGGGTCTGGACTTCGATTATTGAGGAAGCTTATAGCGTATCACTTTGTATTTTTTCCAGTAAGTTGATCATTTCTTTCTGGTTGATGTTTTTTTTTATATAAGCCACGATATTCTCGTTTTGAAAAATTTTGGACACATCCTTTTTTAGATTTTTACTGACGGCTACCAGTTTTGTAGTTTCATGGATACTTGAGGGAAGAACTTTAAACGCATATAGAAAAAATGTTCCCTGGGTGATTGGCAGATGAAGGTCTATAAAAACCAATTCAGGAATTGATTCTTTTTTTTTAGCTGAAGACAATAAATAATCCAACACCGCTCTGCCCGAATACATACAATCCACATGCTTCACGTATCCTGATCTTATTAAAAGTTCTTTATGATATTCACAATCTTCTTGTTTTTCAAAAACCAGGATAACTTTATTGAAATGAGGAGTCATGGATATCATTTTCGCTTCAATCGAAAATTACAGAAATTATTTTGATACTATAAGTTTTTCACCTACAGAAAGGCTGTGGTCGGTTTTTTGATTTATTCTCATTAGTTCATCGACACTGAGATTGTATCTCCGGGAGATGCTGTACATGGTATCTCCTTTCCGGACAACATGAACATTTTTTTTCGGTTCTTCGCTTGATGGATCCTTTTTTTCGGATTCCTTATCAGTAATTTCAAACATCTCATTTACTATTAGTTTTTGACCTATTGCCAATGTTGATTCTGCGGTCAGGTTATTTGATTTCAGCAGTGCGGTTAGCGGAATTTTATATTTTCTTGAAATGCCATACAGGGTTTCGCCTTTTTTTACTGTGTGAAAGTTGGAATCTTTTTCGGATGGTTTTTCGCTCCTTTCTGCTGTTACAGTTTCTTTTGGCTTATTAATAGCTTTATTATCCCCTTTTATTTCGGGCATCTTATGTTCTTCACTATCCGAGGCATTATCTTCATTTTTTGAGGTAGTCGGTATTGATTCTACGATTGGTTCAGCATCTACCGGCTCAGGTTTTTTAACTTTTTCATATTTCACAGGTTCTGATTTTGGCCTTTTGTATCTCAACCAAAGCACTCTTCCAGGTTTGATTTTTCTATCTTTTTCGAGCCTGTTTTTTTTAGCTAGTTTTTTAAGTTTAATACCATACATCTGGGACACTGTCCAAAGTGTTTCACCATATTGTGCGGTATGATAGTATTGAGTGGCACGATTTTTCTTTTTCTCAAAATAATATTTTTGGCCTGCACTGATCTTCTCATCATTTTCCAGGTCATTAAATTTTCTAAACTTTTTTTCCGGGAGACCGCTTCTCGCAGCCATGGATTCAATGTTATCATTAGGCTTGGCGATGTACCAGATTAAATTTGTTTTAATCAGTGGGTCACTTGCCCGGGCGTCGTAGGCAGGGATTTCATCATAAAAGCCTAAAGCTTTTTTATCCGATTCATTTGTATTGCTTGCGATGGTTTTTCTTAAGGATTTTAGAGGCTCACGGGTGGGTATGATTACTGAATAACGCTTATCTGCAGGTACCTTGCCTTTCAATAACCATTTATTGTATTTTTTTACTTCACTATTATCAACATTAAATTTCTTTGCTATCCGATCCAGCGTTTGATTGCCTCCTTCTGTGTACTCCTGAAGTAAAAGATCATTTTCAATTTTCTTATTTAATGCGTCTTCAAAAGCAACCCTATGCGCTAAATATTTTTTAAAATACCAATGTGTGCTGTTATCTATAGTCATAGTCCTGGCACCATTTTTTGAATGTTTGGTAAATTTTCTCGCCCCGGCAAGCCCTGTGTAATATGATGTAACAGCATACACCCAGTTATTTAAAATGAAATTATGTTTTTTCAAATACCTCATGGCAGCACGGGTAGAAGCGCTAATATTCATCCGTTCATCAACATGGGTATCTACCCTAAGCCCCATTTCCTTGGCCGATGCAGCCTTCATTTGCCAAAAACCGACCGCATTGGAGGTAGATACAGCATCTGAAATAAATGCACTTTCCTGAATTGCCAAATACTTTAATTCATCAGGTACATTTTCTTCTTTGAGAATTCGCTCGACGATGGGCATATAAAGGCTTACCCGTTTCAATTTAATTTTGAAATACTTTTCGCTTGCCCAAAGCGCATTGACATCTTTTTGAATGTCTTCTCTTGCCGAATTGGAAATTTTTAATTTGATATTTCCCAGATTAAGTTCTTTTGGAACTTTTGGTATGGCTTCAAGCGCCTGACCAGTACAAAAAATTATTAATAATAAAAATAAGAACTTCGCCATCATTTTTTTCTAATAACCATTAATCCATCCCTTATTGGAAAAAGAATGTTTTCTACCCTATTATCATTTTGAACTTTTTTATTAAACTGCATTATAGCCCGTGTGTCTTTATCAGTAGTCGTTTCGTTTTCATGGACTACCTTACCACTCCAAAGCACATTATCTGCGATAATGAACTTACCTGGGCCAACCTTATCGATCACCATATCATAATATTTACCGTAATTTTCTTTGTCGGCATCTATGAAGACCAGATCATAAGGTAAATCTAATGACGGCACAATATCTAACGCATTACCAATTAAATATTGAATCTTATCATTAAAACCGGAGGCTAAAAAGTAGCCTCTTACTTTATCTTCCAACTCTTCATTAATATCTATGGTGATCAATTTACCATCGTCGGCAAGGCCTTCTGCCATACAAATTGCCGAATAACCGGTGTATGTGCCTATCTCAAGTATTACCGAAGGTCTTATCATCCCTGACAGCATGGATAAAACCTTTCCCTGTAAGTGCCCGGACAGCATTCTGGGCTTCAACACCTTCGCGTTGGTATCTCTGTTGATTTTCTTGAGGAGATCACTTTCATCGGTGGTGTGGTTCAACACGTACTGGTTTATTTCCCCGGGTAAAAAGTCCATGTATTTAATTTGGAATAAAAGTTAAGCAACTAATTTTATAATCATCAAATATGTCGGCGGCAATTTCCATTAGAATATTCTTATCGATTTTATCAATTTTTTTGAAGAGGCTGTCCAGGCTTTCGATATCATTCATGTCGAGTAAGTTTTTTGCCATACTTTGCATAACACTGCTATAATTTTCTTCTGAAATTGCCAACTGCCCTTTTAACTGGGACTTTGCCTGATGCAGCTTCAGGTTACTAAGTGGTTTGTTTTTTAAAGTTTTAATCTCCTTTAGTACAACTTTATGAGCTTTATTTAGCTTTTTGATATCTGTTCCAAATAGTATCGATACAATGCCTGTCTCCAGATAAGCACTATAACTCGCATCAATTGAATACACATAGCCATACTTTTCCCTCAGCGACATGTTTAACTTAGAGTTCATGCCTGGGCCACCAAGAATATTTACTAATAAAAAAAGAGGAATTCTTCTTGGGTCTCCAATGGGGTAAGCTATGTTGCCAATGGCACAATGGGCCTGAGTGTAAGACTTTTCGACGGTAAGGTTTTTGAATTGATAATTATTAAACTGAATCCTTTTAGAGGTGTGGTTTTTATGCGGTATTGGGTCTATAAATTTCCTGACTAACCGTTTTATTTTGGTTAAACTAAAATTACCAACTATCGAAAAGACAATTCTTTCAGTGTTAAGGTTTTTATGGATGAACTCATTGAAGTCAGACTGATGAATGTTCATGAGAATGTCTTCTGTTCCTAAAATATTTTTTCCTAATGGATGGGCACCGAAAACCAGCTCATCAAATTCATCCTGAATTGTATCTTCCGGGCTGTCTTTGTACATCTGTATTTCCTCAAATATCACGCCCCGCTCCTTTTCAATCTGTTTTTTAGGGAAGGTCGAATTAAACGTTATATCAGTGAGTATATCGATTGCTTTTTCTAGATGTACGTCCAGTACTGAGGCATAGAAGCATATTTTTTCCTTGGTTGTGTATGCATTAAGTTCTCCGCCAAGCGAGTCGAGCCTGTTTATGATATGAAATGCATTTCTTTTTTTGGTGCCTTTAAAGGCCATATGTTCCCAAAAATGAGCAATTCCCTGATGTTGGCTTTCTTCATCACGGCTTCCTATGTCTAACATCACGCCGACATGAGCTACCTTGGTGTGTGTCTGTGGCTTGAAAACTACCCGGATGCCATTAGATAGCTCTACCAATTCGTAATTCTTCATTAACATGCAAAATTAAATTTCTTTAACCATAGAAACAGGTGTTGGGGTTTGATTAATTTGTAATCGTGATCTTCAAACGGATATTAATAATACAAACAGCCTACCTCGGGGATGTGATATTGGCTACACCACTGATAGAAAAATTATCTGTTTTTTTTCCGTGGGCATCAATTGATTTTTTAGTCCGGAGAGGCAATGAACATTTACTTGATAATAATCCTAATATAAATGAGGTCATTACCTGGGATAAAAAGAAAAATAAGTATAAAAACCTGCTGGAAACCTTAATAAGCATTAATAAAAAACGCTACGACATAGTAATTAATTGCCAGCGCCACTTATCCACAGGATTGGTGACTATTTTTTCTAATGCCGGTCATCTGATAGGATTCGACAAAAATCCATTGTCATATTTTTTTCATAAAAGTGTCCATCATTCTATAAAAAAGGGACATCATGAAGTAAACCGGAACCTGTCGTTGATCAATCATTTAACAGATGCTACTTTTTTTAAGCCCAAAATATATATTTCAAAAAGCATAGAACATAAAATATCATTTTATAAGAAAGCCGATTATATTACCATGGCGCCTGCTTCTGTTTGGTTTACAAAACAGTTTCCCAAAGAAAAATGGGTAAGGTTTACCAATAAACTCATAGGTTTTGATTTAAAAATTTATCTGCTGGGTTCGTTAGGGGATTATAGTCTTTGTGAAGAAATCAAGAATGAATCAAAACACGATAATGTGGATAACCTATGTGGAAAACTTTCAATTTTAGAGTCGGCTGCACTCATGAGGGGTGCAAAAATGAATTTTGTTAATGATTCGGCACCCTTACATTTGGCTTCTGCAACTGATGCCCCGGTAGTAGCAATCTTTTGCTCAACTACGCCGGATTTTGGTTTTGGGCCATTATCAACCACTTCAAAGATTCTTGAAACGCATGAAGATTTACCTTGCAAACCATGTGGTCTTCATGGTAAAAAGCAGTGCCCGGAAGGTCATTTTAAATGTGCCAAGACGATAGATGTCGGTCTATTGGTGGATACCATCAAGAGTTCTTAGCTTAAATAGCCGGATTAAATTCAGAAAAAATATGTTCAGCAAATTCATCGACTACCTCAATTTCAGTAATCTTTCTTTCCCCTCTGTTGCCGGACAGATAGATATTTCCATATTTTTTGTAGTCTAACCATGGCATTACAAAATTAGGGGATGTTTGTTTTTGATCCTTATAATAAGCCCACTGGGTTATCAAATGGGTTTCAGGGCTAACCCAAACTTCGTACATATTTTCCGGGGTAACGCCAACATCTTTAAATGATAATTCTAATAAATAGCTCATCTCACCTGTTTGTGTGGTGTCCTCACCCTGATAGGTGAGCGTAACGCCTGTGTCTTTAAGTTTAAAAGGCATAGCCAGCCAATAAGCGTCGTTTATCCAAATATTTTTACCAACATCTAAATATTTTTCAAGGGTGTCAGGGTCAGTTTGTTCCATTCCATGAATAAAGACTCTACCTTTCATGGAATTGACATTCATTATTACTTTTAAATCGGTGCGATTGCTTTCTATCCTAACGTCACCGGATTGTTTGTTCCACCAAAGTTTTCTTACACCAAAGAAATTCCATATCAATCCTTTGGTATTATCCCAATTTTTACGCCCACCGATCGCTTCCATAACCTTGTCTGCTATTGCAACTGCTTCAGGGTCTGAACCTTCTATGTTGAATCCTTCAGCGGGGGGATTCTCATCGAAGTTGGGGTCTGTAGCATTTTCTTTCACCGCATCTTTCTGAGATGAAGGATTGCAGGCGTGGATGATAGATATACAAATGATAAAAAGTAAGACTCTGGGCATGGTTAATCAAATAAAAATTTAAAATAATGAATATTTCTGAATTGAAAGCGTAACCATGCCCAGAATCAGAGGTATCTCCGGTGAATTTTTTAAATATAGATGTAATAAATCATTTGAAAATGCAACCAATTATACAGTTTATGAATCACTAAGGAAAGATCATGAAACAGCGGCGCAATATTACATTACTACTGCTTATTCTTCTGCTTATTACCGTAATCAGTGTGGAAAAGAGAATAGGTAATAGCATTGAGAATGCTTCCATGCAACCGATAACGGTTTTTCAGGAAAATGTGTTAATGCCTCACTTAAATATCCTGGTTGATTCTGTAGAAAATATCGGCGAAAGGAGGGATAACGGTCGACAAATTAACTCTTTTAATAGGGTAACCCAATCATTACATTTTAATCTTCTGAAATAACTATTACCATATCATTATGGTCAAGGGTAAACATCTGGGATTTTGGAGGATTAACAATCACACCATAACCTTGCCCTGATTCCCTGGCAAATTTCATTCGCCTATACCCTATAGCTATTTGATTTTTTCTGGCAGCGGACTCCAGCAGCGTGTAAAAATTTATAGGCACACCTGTTCGTACATATTCATCAGCAGCTTTTATGTAGATCTCAGAACCTTCTGCATCAAATAAATCCTCGAAAACCCTCATTAGGTATTTGTTTTCTGAGACCTGGCTCATTAATAGACTGACTAACCGATCACTTACTATAAAGTCATCAGCGCTTGTGATATCCGCTAATTGCCGATTACGTATATCCAACATCTCACTTACAATCTTGTACTTATGCCCTAATCTTTCTGAAAAGTTTCTTAAGTGCAACAAAGTGATCAGGGACTGGGCATCTGCTTCCTGTATCGGGAAGTAACCTTCATAGGAAAGGAGGATGATGTAATCATATTGGTTCAGTTCCATATCCAATAGAGTAGATCTTTCCGAAGTGTCTAACTGTTCGAACTCTAGGGTAAGGTTTTTTAACTCCTTATCGATTTTTTTTATTGCTTTTTTAGGATCTTCAAATTTAGATGTCACTTTCAATATGGATCCTTGCGCAACATAGTTATCAAGTTCAACAATTATGTGTCTGGCGCGTCCATTCCATCCGATCATTATTATCCGCTCTGATTTTTGAGGAACCGACACAGAAAAGACAATTTTATCATCATGGATTATATAATCACCGGCATTAGCAATCAGTGTATCATCATCTTCAGTGATTCCGATGACTTTATCGCCGTTTTTTAAAACAGTATTCATGGGAGGATTGATTTCCACCGATTCGTCAGCATATTGCAGGCCCATAATGGCGGAATCTTCATAGGCGAAGATTGCTTCCCGGAATGTTTTACCTACCAAACTCTTTTCTTCTTGAAAATATATCTCATCGCCTCCAAAATCCATCAGTTCAATGTAAACGACGGAGAGCCCTGACTGGCGGCTGGTCTGGACCATTATCCTGGAAATTATTAAATCAGAATAAATTAACTCGACCTCATCCTCTCCCACCATTCTGGCAACATCAAGGTTCTTCTTATCCACCATCTCTGCAGTAATGTGGTATGGTTCTTTTCTTCTATTTGGATTGGTGACAATAGCCACAATAGCTTTAATTGTCTGGGAATCTGAATTTTCATTTTCTTTCCCTAGAATAATTATAGATTTCGACTCATAAGGATTAGCTATGTACAAGTCATGAACATCAATAGGGTTCCCTGTTCTGCATATTACCCTTGTATTTTTTGTATTACCAACTTTGTCCTTTATTTCATCTTCCATCTCGACTTTATCTTTCTCTGCCAGGATGACGATCACGCCCCGTTTTTGATTCTCATTAGCAAGTACCAATTCTGATATGATGGTGAATATCTTAGGAGACCATCCTAAGATAAGTACGTGATCCTTTTCGATAACAAATGAACGCCCCTTTTTTAATTCCTCTATTTTTATCAGTATGCCATTGGATACAAGACCAATTAACGTACTGATTATAACTAGACCGACTACTGATACGAAAAGCATGTAAAACCTGAATGGCCATAATTCTTCGTGTTCACCTAATGTGCCAGGGTCTAATACATGAGTGATAGACGTCCAGAAAGCATTAAGTATGTTAAAATCCTCATTATGGTTAGGATGAAGACCAAGAACTAGAAGCAATAGTGCGAAAAAGATAATGAGAACCATTGTGATAAGACCCAACCATGAGATAAGCCTTACAGAACCCTTACCGATAAAGTTATCAAACTCGTATTTTAAGCGAGCTTTATAGGGTTTCTTGTATTCCATTTGGTGTTAAGTAATCATTAATTAAAAGTAAAGCTAATTTTAAACTCTTCGGCAAAATTAAATACCAACGCATTATTGCCTGGTATTAATTTCTTAAAGATTAAAATATTTTTCAAGGTACCAACAATCAGCTGTCATATTTATGCAGATCATAATGAAAATAAAGATAAAAATCACAAAATTGGTCACTTTAATAATAACCAACTAACCTTAAGAAATCAAAAACTGTAATTCTAAAGCGTTCTTTGTGCTTGATGTCACTAAACAGGTCAACTGGCTCATCTTCAATAATAATTTTCATGTTATAACCTTCTACCAGCTTATTATAAAGCATTAAAGCAGATTGTCTTTGGGAATTGATATTGGCGTTGCTAAACAAAAATGAATCGATGGTAGCTTGATTTGAACAAATGATTTTATAATCCTGGATACTATTAATTTTATCGGAATTGAAAAATAAAAAGGCTTTGTCAGCGCCCCAATTATAAACTATTTTATGATTGAATAGATGATTAGAATCTGCAGCTGGTTTATTAAGATTATAGATCACAGCATTTTGGCCTTCTACTTCTTCCATTGTGTAATATGAAGCCCTAACGTTCCTAAAAAATAATTCCGAGCCGTCATCAGTGGAAAAATCAACCGTGGCAAGTTCTACAGGCTTATTTTTATCGATATTACAACTCACTAAAGCCGATGAAATCAGGACTAACAAGATTCTATTCATAAACTTTTAACAACACAATGAAATCTACTATGTTACATTATTTAATACCTGATTATAAAAAAAAATATATTGATTACCTGTTTTATTGCACTTCTTTTAAATCTTATTTTTTCATATACAGTTGAGGAGACGGTCGTTGACAAGGCCAACATACTTACAGAGCAGGAGCTATTTCTCTTGAGCGGGAAGTTAAACTATTACAGGGATACCTCCGATATAAGATTAAATGTATTTATTGTAAGAAACATCGGAGATAATAAAATTACAGAAGCTACACAGTTTAAGGACATAGGTCCAAATGAAATATTTATATTTATTTCATTACAAGATAGAAAGCTGACGGTTACTTCGGGAGAGCATTTAGTTAATAAAGTAACACAGGAAGAAGCAGGTAGGATTATTGATGAGTATATTGTTCCGAATTTCCAGCGCAAAAAATATTTTCAGGGATTGGATGAAGCCACCAGCATATTGATGTCCATGGCCTCCACCTCTCATAAATCAAGATTGAGAATTAATGATATACTTCCTGAATTAATATTGCTGCTGATTTTATCTGTTATAATAGTCGTCTTAATAAAGCGATTAAAAAGGTAGATTTCCCAGGTCTACATTTCCACCTGTTAGGATAATGCCTATTTTTTTGTCCTGATAGTGCTCTTTCACTTTGAACAAAGCTGCCAAGGCGACGGCACAGGATGGCTCGATAATGATTTTCATCCTTTCCCAAATGATCCTCATTGCGTTTATAATCTCTTCTTCAGATACAGTAATCACATCATTGACGTACTTTTTTATGATATCAAAATTCCTTTCACCTATGGATATCTTAAGTCCATCGGCAATCGTTTTGGGATCTTTTACGGGTGTTAGAATTCCACTTTTAAAAGACTGGTAAGTGTCATTGGCTTTTTCAGGTTCTCCAAGTATAACGTCTGTATTTGGCGAAAGGTAATGTGATATGAGCGCTGTGCCTGCTGATAAGCCACCTCCACCAACGGGGGTAAAAATAACATCCAAATCAATGGTTTCTTCAATAAGCTCTTTAGCCGCGGATGCCTGACCTGCTATTATTTTATAGTCATCAAAAGGGGGTACGAAAATGGCTCCTTTTTCTTTGGTCACGGCTTCGCAACTTTGAACCCTTGATTTTTCATTTGGTTCGCAAAAGATGATCTGCGCACCATATTCCTTTACGGCATTTATCTTGACCTTCGGGGCATTTTTCGGCATGACTATGTAGGCTTTGGTATTAGCAAGCTTGGCAGCGAAAGCAACGGCCTGTGCATGATTTCCTGAACTATGGGTAGTAAAACCACTAACCCTTTCCTCAGGCCTCAGGGAAAGAATAAAGTTTGTGGCACCTCTCATCTTAAAAGAACCAACTTTCTGAAAATTTTCACATTTGAAAAAAATTTCTCCACCTACCATCTCATTGATACTGTGTGATGTTAGTATGGGTGTATGGATAATATGCCTTATTATCCGCTGATGTGTTCTTTTGATATCACTTAGGCTGGGTATATGATCAAGCATTTCTTTTTGATTCTTTTTTGATGTTTAATGAGCTTCGAGCCAATTTTTACCAATGCCTATGCCAATCTTCATAGGAACACTAATTACAAGCGCATGTTTCATAAAGTTTTCAACATTTTTTCTGACGGTCTCTTCTTCATCTTTATATACTTCAAATACAAGTTCATCATGAACCTGTAGCAGCATCTTTGATTTCAACTTGTTTTCTGTTAACCATTGATGGATTTTTATCATTGCTATTTTAATCATATCTGCTGCACTTCCCTGGATTGGTGCATTGATAGCATTACGCTCCGAAAATCCCCTAACTGTTGGGTTTCTCGAATTAATGTCTCTGAGATATCTTCTTCGGCCCAGCAAAGTTTCCACATACTCTTGCTTTTTAGCTTTTTGAATGATCTCATCCATGTACTCTTTTACTTTGGGAAATTCCTCAAAATATGATTTGATGATATCGCCTGCTTCTCTGCGGAGTATATTTAGGTTTTGGGCAAGCCCAAAAGCTGATATTCCATAGATGATGCCAAAATTTACTTCTTTAGCTTTTCTACGCATTGAAGGGTTGACTTCCTCCAGGGGTACTTTAAACACTTTGGAAGCGGTTGTGGCATGTATATCCCTATCATTGACAAATGCTTCGGTCATGCTTTCATCCTTAGAGAAAGCAGCCATAATTCTTAACTCAATTTGAGAGTAGTCTGCCGATAATATTTTATAATCATCATTTCTTGCTATAAAAGCTTTTCTGATCATTCTACCCTTTTCAGTTCTGATGGGAATATTCTGAAGGTTGGGATTGTTTGAGCTAAGCCTACCGGTTACTGCGATGGTCTGCCGGTAATCTGTATGTAGTCTGCTATCTTTTTTACTGATTAGTTGTGGCAGTGTATCGACATAGGTGTTTTTTAATTTTTGATATTCCCTGAAGGTGAGGATTTTATCAACTATCTCATGCTCAGATGCCAACTTTGATAAAATATCTTCATTGGTTGCGTACTGTCCGGACTTTGTTTTCTTTGGCTTTTCAATAATTTTTAATCTATCGAATAAAATCTCACCCAATTGTTTAGGTGAAGCGATGTTAAATTCAGTCCCGGCAATTTCAAAAATAGCTTTTTGCTCCGTCAGAATATCTTTCGATAGTTGCTCCGACATATCCGAGAGCACTTTAGTGTCAATGCTAATACCATCATATTCCATATCTGCTAACACAAAAGACAAAGGTTGCTCTACATTATGAAGTAAATTTTTCAGATTTAATTTAGTGATCTCTTTCTCAAGGATATGCTTTAGTTGAAGGGTTATGTCGGCATCTTCACAAGCGTACTCCTTTAATATTTCCTGGTCTATAGAACGCATCGACTTTTGCTTGTTTCCTTTTTTCCCGATCAGAGACTCAATACTAATGGGTGAGTAGTTCAAATAATTCTCAGCCAGTACATCCATCTTATGCGTCGTATCGGGGTCAATGAGGTAATGTGCCAGCATGGTGTCAAAGATTGGCCCTTGTAGGAGCACATCATAATTTTTAAGTATTTGAATATCGTACTTTAAGTTTTGTCCGATCTTAACAATTGAATTGTTTTCCAACACTGGCTTAAATTGATCCAATAACTTCTTTGAGGCGTTGAAATCTTCTGGAAAGGCGACAAAGAAAGCCTCATTTTTTTTGATTGAGAATGATATTCCGACTAACTCCGCATCATTGGTGTTCAGACTGGTTGTTTCTGTATCGAGGCAAAATTCTTTACACGCCTCAAGTGTATTGATTAGATTTTCGATTGCTCCTTCGGATTTTATTAATTGATAATCAACATTTAAGTCTTTAACGGTTGACTTTTGGTTTTCGCTTGCTTCTTCAGCTCCGTCAAAGAGGCTGAGCTGATCTTCGCCTGAGCCTGAGCTTGAGATAACCTTATCATCAAACACTCTTTTTGAAATCGTTCTGAACTCCAGTTCATCAAAGATGGGATGCAGTTTATCTTTATCGGCATCTTTCACTGCCATCAAATCCACATCAAATTCTATGGGAACGTCTGTTTTAATGGTTGCCAGTGCTTTTGATACAATACCTTGCTGACCATGTTCTGTTATTTTCTTTTTGATGCTTCCTTTTAGATTATCCTGGTTTTCAACAACATCCTCAATGGTTTCATACGTCTGTAAAAGCTTTGCAGCTGTTTTGTCACCTACACCAGGTATCCCTGGAATATTATCGATTGAATCTCCCTTCATCCCCAGAAAATCCCTTACCTGATCTACATACCTGATATTAAATTTATCAAGTACTTCCTGCTCTCCCAATATCTCTACTGAATTTCCCATATAGGCCGGTTTGTACAGGAATACATTATCGGTGACCAGTTGGGCGAAATCTTTATCGGGGGTCATCATGTATACCTTGAATCCTTCTTTTTCTGCTTTTCTGGCCAATGTTCCAATAATGTCATCTGCTTCATAGCCATCCATTTCCAGTATGGGAATTTTAAATCCTTCGATAATTTTTTTGGTGTAAGGAATCGCAATCTTAATATCTTCTGGTTGCTCTTGACGTGTGGCCTTGTACTCACTAAACGCCTGATGTCTGAAAGTAGGCGCTGAGGTATCATATGCCACGGCAATATGTGTTGGTTGTTCTTTGGTTAGGATTTCTATTAAGGAATTGGTGAATCCCATGATTGCACCAGTGTTCATACCCCTGGAATTAATCCTTGGGTTTTTACTCAATGCAAAATGGGCGCGATAAATAAGTGCAAATGCGTCTAATAAGAATAGTTTCTTTTCGTCCTGCTTCATTTATTCAGTTTCATTAACTGATAAATGTATGAATAAATCCTTATGCAGAAGAAATTATATGAACTATTTAATATTGATTATTACATACCAACCATGACGAATGGTCCCCAGTAATAAGGAGAGACCCACTTATCTTTTATGATCCTTTGGGCTTTTTTGAATGATTCGTGCTTATCACCTGTTTTTAGCCATTCCTCATAAAAAGCCGTCATTAACTCCTGGGTGGCAGCATCATCAACAGTCCACATACTCATGATCACACTTTCGGCACCGGCTATTTGAAAAGCCCTTTGCAATCCATAGACACCCTCTCCGTTCTGCACTTCACCTAATCCTGTTTCACATGCTGACAGCACTACCAAATCCGTGTCATCAAGATTCATATTCATTGCTTCATAAGCAGTAAGTATACCATCTTCACCATTCTCATTTTGATTAGAAATACTACCGGTCGTTAAGAAACTGTTAGCCCCTGCGAGTATGATACCGGCCCTCAACAGTGGATTTTCGACATAAGTATCGATCTCTTCTCCCGGTTCAGATTCCTGATTTTCCAGGAAAAATCCGTGGGTTGCAATGTGCAGCGTAGAAGGGTTTTTTATGTTTTTAATCTTACTTTCCAATGCGGCATCCTCCATGTAGGTATTGTAGTTGTAGTTGTTTTCATCATACAATTCCTTAATGGTTTCTATCTCTTTTTTAGTACCTGGTAATAGTACAAGCAGGTTATTACCATTCATATAGCGCTGGATATTACCCCTCAATCCTCTGGTTATGCCGCTGCTGTTGGAGAAAAGCTGCTCTGAGCCTTCACCGCTTCTTACACCCCTGCCTCCCCTGACATCGCGGGTAGCACCTCGAACGCCACCTCTTTCATTGCCTCGCGCGCTTCTTTCGTCCCCTCTTCCCTGGCTTACTGCTGCTGCCACTTCTTCGGCAGTTGCTTCTGAGGCTTGCTGTTCAGCAAGCATTCTTTCCAGGTTACCCATATTGTAATTTGGGAAACCGAAAAACTCCGCACCGAATTTTTGGTCACCATCATCTGATTCAGCCCTAAGAACGAGGTCTTTGGTATTGTTCACCACTCTTATGTCTAACTCATCAACGGTATAATTACCTGTTTCGGAATTTCTCAGACTATATATACTTACCTGATTATATACACCATCTGGAGCAAAATATATTTTTTCAATACCTTCCAGTTTATTAGCGATAGGTTTCCAGAATAAGTTGTATGAGTAGCTCTCTTCGACCTGGTATTTAATCGCATTGCGATAATTGGCCAAATATCTATCCTCTAATCTTCTGCCATTTTCAAGGATTGCTATTTCGGGGTTATTTTTTGTGTCCGGCTTTACTATCAATGCCGCATAGTTGATATCTCCGGTGTAGTATCCACCGGAGTCTGGGTTGAACTTTCTGAATCGTACAATTTCAATAGCAGCTTCTCCCTCTTTCAGGCTTTTCTGGACATCTTTCCATGATATACTTTTTTTAGAATAAACATTCGCAAAATCTGCCGACTCACGCCCAAGCTCTTTTTCTAACCTTTCTGCCAAATAGTTTAGTGAGTCAATCTTCTTGTTTCTTATTTCAAGATCGCCTTCCGTTGAACTAAACAATTTTGATAGCTGCTCTTTATAACTTATCCAGGTATTAAATCGATCAATTAAAACGGAATCCCCGCTGTTCAGTATCGATTCACGAACCTTATTGGTGGCATAAAGAATCAAACCTTTTGTGGCCAGTTGATAATCATACATATCACCTATCAGAGCGGGATCATTTTCAATTTCCTGAATGGCAAATGAATTAAACTGCTCAAAAGCATACTTAATCTTGTTGTAGTAAAAGTTGGCTTTTTCCTCTTCACTAAGCACAGGAAAGAATGCTTCTATCTGTTTGAAATAGATATTAAATATTTCTTTAAATAATTTTTTGGCATTGTTATTCTCATTTTCTGTCCAGTCAAGTATTGCTAGTTTGTATAAGGACTTGACGTACATGTTGTGAAAAGTACCAATCGTTTTTTTTCTAATTTTTCTGGAAGATTCTAAAAATTCCCTTGCTTTTCTTTTGTCCTTCAATTTTAGGTGGGCATCTCCGAGATAATATTGTATTGTTGCATACTGTATATTTTCACCATAGAGATCTAAATTCAGCGTTGCTGCATCTTCAAGAAGATTTAGTGCTTCATTATATTGACCAATTGCGATATTCAGGTTTGCAAGGTTTTGCATTACGTACGGTCTCTCATAAACAAGATCTTCGTTATTTCTGGAAATTTCAAGGGCCAGCTCTAAATTGGATTTAGCAGATTTATAATCGCCATTTAAATTATGTGCAATACCCAATAAGTTCAGAGAATTGACATAATTAAATGAATTTGTGCCATAATATTCCTTATCCATTTCAACAACGCTTATTAAATATTCAATGGCTTTTTCATAATTTCCAAGTACAGTGTAGTGATCGGCAAGAGAGTAATAAATATTGGTTAAAATGTCTGTATTATCTCCTTCCAATCTATTGACGATATCCAATGATTCCAGGGACAGATTCTCGGCTATATTGATTTTTCCTATTTCATTATAAAGGGCACTAAGTGAATTAAGGGTAGCTATATTTTCCAAAGACGCATACATACCTATTGCTTCAAATGCTTTGATTGCCTCTTGAAAATTTTTTTCAGCTTTTTTATATGACCCCAAGTCAAAGTATAAATTGGCTAGTGTATTTAGCATCAGTGGGTATAAATCTTCAGATTTATCCACTTTTCTTAATATAGGCTTTAACAGATCAATACCCTTATCAACATCACTTACATATTGATAGTGAATACTGAGTTCGAGCGCCGCATCAAAATATTCATAACTTCTGTCGCCATATTTTTTTTCGAAGAAGGTAAGATTGGACAGGTACAACTCCTCAGACTTTTCATAGAATCCAAGTTCATCATAAAGCCCTGCTAATCCTTTGGCTGATATGGCTTTATCTTCAGAATCAGGAATTAATTTGGCGGTCAATTTGTAATCTTTTTCATAATATTCCAGTGCTTTTTCCGGGTCGTTTATTTCATAAAGATATGCCTCTGCCAGCATATTATAAATAGCAGCAGTGGTTGTATCTTGATTATCTTCAAATATGCTTAATGCTTTATCTTCGAGATCTAAAATGCCTTTATGATCATAGTCGATAAAGTATTTATTGAGTTTTTCCCAAACTTTTTTAGCTTCCTTACTTTCAAAATCATCCTGGGCAATGGCTTGTGTCCAAATTGAAAGAATTGAAAAAAAAATGATAACTTTTTTCATTATTGTGATTCTTTTAATTTCCTACCATGACGAAGGCACCCCAGTAGTAGGGGGCCTCCCACTTTTCTTTTATTTGTTTTTGAGCTTTTTTGAAAGCATTGTGTTTATCTCCGGTTTTTAACCATTCATTGTAGAATGCTGTCATCAGTTCTTGAGTGGCAGCATCATCTACCGACCACATGCTCATTATCAAGCTTTCTGCGCCTGCAATTTGAAAAGCCCTTTGCAGACCAAATACTCCTTCTCCATTGAGTACTTCTCCAAGACCGGTTTCGCAGGCAGACAATACCACAAGATCTGTATCATCAAGGTATAAATTCATGGCCTCATAGGCGGTAAGAATACCGTCATCCCCATCTGTGGTGCCTTCACCTATGCTCCCGGTAGATAAAAAACTGTTGGCGCCTGCCAGTATCAACCCTGACCTAAGTAAAGGATTTTCAACATAAGGATCAACCGCTTCATTATTTTCGGTTTCCTGGTTTTCTAAGAAAAAACCATGGGTAGCGATATGGAGTGTAGAAGGATTTTTTACCTCTTTGATACTGTTTTCCATGGCGTTATCTTCCATATACATGTCGTAGGGTAGTTCTTCATTATCATAGAGGTCTTTTATGGTCTCCACTTCCTTTTTTGTACCGGGCAAGAGTGCCAGCAGGTTATTTCCACTCATGTATCTCTGAATGTTACCCCTAAGTCCACGACTAAGTCCCCCCTCTCTATTATCTGATAGCAAATCAGCAATGCCTTCTTCACCACTTCTTGATCCCCTGCTTCCTCGTGTACCACCACGAGTTCCTCTTTTACCTCTTCCCTGACTCACCGCATCAGCTATATTTTCTGCAGTTTCAAGTGCCTGCTCTCTTTCTGCCAACATTTGTTCAAGATTTCCCATATTGTAATTAGGAAACCCAAAGAACTGTGCCTTTTTTGATTTGTAGTTATTCTTGTTTTTACCGTTATTAATCACAAGATCTTTCGTGTTGGTTAGAACTCTAATATCCACTTCGTCGACGGTATAATTTTTTGTTTTTGAGTTTTGAAGCGTATAAATGCTGATTTGGTTGTAGACACCATCAGGTGAGAAATAAATCTTCGATATGCCGTTAAGGTTATTGGCAATAGGCCTCCAAAACAGGTTATAAGAATAACTTTCTTCTACTTTATATCTGATGGCATTGCGATAATTCGCCAGATATCGATTTTCCATTTTTTTACCATCTTCTATAAAAACTAACTCCGGATTTTTTTTCGTACTAGGCTTAACAATAAGTGCCGCATAGTGTACGTCACCGGTAAAATAACCGCCTGAATCCGGGCTAAATTTTCTGAACCTGACAATTTCTACGGCTGCTTCACCTTCCTTAAGCTTGTCCCTGACGTCCTTCCAGGTTATTCTGTTTTTGGTATAAACTTCTGAAAATGCTGAGGACTCCCTTCCCAGTTCCTTTTCTAATCGATTAGCAAGAAAGGTAAGGGAATCAATTTTTTGGTTTCTCTTTTCCAGGTTAGTCTCTGTAGAGCTAAACAATTTTGACAACTGTTCTTTATATGAAACCCATGTACTGTATTTATCAATGAGCAATGAATCACTGCTATTGAGAATTGTTTCCCTTACTTTATTGGTAGCATAGAGAATGAGACCTTTTGTAGCTAACTGATAATCATACATGTCACCAATTAATTCTGGGTATTGATTGTTTACTTCAACAATGTAGGAGTTGAACTGATCAAAGGCATACTTCACTTTATTGTAGTAGAATTTTGCTTTTTCTTCTTCACTTAAAACAGGAAAAAACTTTTCAACCTGGTTAAAATAGATCTCAAATATTTGCCTGAATAATTTTACTACTTCAGTATCATCATGGTCTGACCATTCCAGAATGGCTAATTTATTAAGTGTTTCAGCATATTTTTGATGATAGGCACCAATTGAGTTTAATCGAATCTTTGCAGACTTGTTGAGAAACTGGCTTGCCAGATCTTTATTGCCAATCCTTAGATGCAGGTTTCCAAGCCTGAATAATACTGCACCGTATTTTTCGGAATCTTCACCATATAATTCAGCCATCAATAGTGAGGATTCACTCAATAATTTCAAAGCCTCCTCGTAAGCCCCTTTACCAGTATAAGCAATTGCGAGGTTATTTAGTATGGCAGGTTTTACAAAAACCAATTCGTCATTCGTTTCAGTGATTTCCAATGCTTTTTCTAAGATTTCTTCAGCACGATCATAATCTTCTTTATAATCATAAACCTGGCCTAGAAGGTTTAAAGAGACTACATAGTTGAAAGAATTAGTTCCGTAATAGGATGCGTCTAATGCTATAGCTTCATTCAGGTATTCAATTGCCTGATCATAATTTCCAAAAGACGTGTATTGATCTGCAATGTTATAATAGACCGTACTTTTTATATCAGTATTATCTCCCTGAAGGCGATTGACAATATCAAGTGCTTCTAAGGATAATTCTTCTGCCAGATTAAGTCTACCAGTTTCATTATACAAAGAAGCTAAGTAATTTATAGTGCCTATATATTCCAGTGATGCATACAAACCGAGATCTTGATATGCTTTTAGTGCTTCTTTGAATGTTTTTTCAGCTTTTTTATATGACCCCTGGTCGAAATAAAGAGAGCCCATTGATGTAAGCATCATGGGATAAAGCTCCATTGTTTTATCTGCTTTTCTCAGCAGCGGTTTCAGTAATTCAATTCCTTTTTGAAATTCTCCGGTATATTGATAGTGTATGGCTAAATCTTGGGCTGTTTGTAGATATTCGTAACTTTTTAAGCCTTTTTTTTCCTCAAAATAATTAAGATTATCCAGGTAGATTTTTTCAGAAAAACCATAATACCCTAATTCATCATACAACCCTGCAAGATTACTGGCACTTTGAATTTTTTCAGGTGAGTTAGGTGCCAGATTACTCATTAATTTATAATCTTTCTCATAATAATTAAGTGCTTTCTGAGGATCATTTATTTCGTATAAATAACTCTCTCCCAGCATGTTATAAATAGAAGCGGTCAGTGTATCCTGTTTGTCTTCAAAAATAGCAAGCGCTTTATCTTCAAGGTCTAATATACCCCTGTAGTTATAGTCTAAATAATACTGGTCAAGTTTTTCCCACACTGCTCGCGCTTCATCATTTTTAAATTGATATTGACCGCATGTTGTGAAAGCATAAAAAGTAAAGGCAATTATTAGGACTGCCGGAAAATATGATGATTTCATGTCTATTAAAATCTAGTAAAAATAGTAAAATAAGTAAAATTAATTGGATAAAACTAATTTTTATGAATCAGTAATCAATACTTAAAGTTAAAATAATTCATTACCAATCGCTCATTTTCTATATTGTAAAATCATTCATTTTCTAATTGATAAAAACAGGAGTAATTATGATCCTTTTATTAAGCTTTATAATATCAGCCATCAAACAACAAGATACTACGCAGGTAATGGATTATGGCACAATTGCAGATGAAACTAAAATCATTATGTTAGCCACATTTATATTGCTCATACTGTTTTTAGTGGTTAGAACATTTCGAGGCAAGGGGAGCGCATAAATCAGGATATTTTATTACTTTAGTATCTTTTATTATTTAAATCATATTATTTATATAAATATTTATACAGCCATCAGCCATGAAAACAACCATACTAACGGTTTTGACTATACTATGCTTGGGTATAGTTATAAAAATGAATGCTCAAAACTCAATGGGAGTAGGTACCAATTCACCAAATCAGAATGCTGTTTTGGAGTTGGTTTCCCCGAATAACAATCAAGGTTTCCTGGTTCCAAGGATAACAACCGCTCAGCGAACAGATCCGGCTTTTGAAGGGAATCTGAATGCTAGTGACATTGGTTTATTAATATTTGACAACGACGATCAAAGTTTCTATTTCTGGAACGGGTCGCGGTGGGTTCTTATATCGGAGGGAACAACACCTATACAAATTCTAAATCCAGGGTCTATTCCAAGGTGGGATGGTGTAAACCTGGTTGATGGGACGTTGGTTGACGATGGTACAAATGTGTCAACTAATAATGATTTTACAGTAGGTGGTGATCTTACTATTAACGGCACAATAATTGGTAGTGGTGGACAAATTACCAATCTTAATATAGATTCGGTTGGAGGTCAATCCGCTGAAACAATTGACCTGGCAGTCAGCCTTATAAGTAATAACCAGAGAATAGACCTTGATAGCCTGAATGATGTTACCCTGACTACCTCACCGGCACCCGGTGATATCGCAGGTAATTATACAGATGGCTTTACAATTGTTTCTATTGAGGGAATAAATTCAGTTGATTTAGCGGCAGCTATAAATTTGATCAATAATAATCCAAGCCTGGATTTGGACAGCACAGATGATCTTACTATATCAACTGTTCCTGTTCCAGGTGATATAAGTGGAGATTTTGCGACTGGTTTAGTCGTTGATTCAGTGGGCGGTCAATCCGCTGTAGATATTGCCAATGTATTTAATCTTCTTAATTCCAATCCAGCCATTGATTTGGATAGTACCAATGATCTTACAGTTAATACTCCAGCAGCATTAGGTGATATAAGCGGGGATTTTACAACTGGCTTAACGGTTGATTCAGTTGGCGGTGAGGCCGCTACGGATGTAGCGACAGCGGTTAATCTGGTTAACAGCAACCCAAACATTGATTTGGACGATACGGATGATATTACTTTAAGTAACACGCCAAACCTTGATGTAGATGCTACGGACGATTTAGCTTTAACGACCACACCGACCCCCGGCGATATAACCGGAAATTATTCGATTGGCTTAACGGTTGATTCAGTGGGCGGCGAGGCCGCCACGGATGTAGCGACAGCGGTTAATCTGGTTAACAGCAACCCGAACATTGATTTGGACGCTACGGACGATTTAGCTTTAACGACGACACCTACCCCCGGCGATATAACCGGAAATTATTCGATTGGCTTAACAGTTGATTCAGTGGGCGGTGAGGCCGCCACGGATGTAGCGACAGCGGTGAACCTGGTTAACAGCAACCCGAACATTGATTTGGATGCTACCGATGATATACAAGATTTAAATTCTGTACTCTCAGCTGGCAACGACGCCTTGAGTCAGAGTTTATTAAATGTGGACTCTATGTCCGCGGATAAGCTGACAGTTGGTGGTGGTGCATTTACCGTTAATGGCGTGGGTAATGTTGGCGCCAATAATGTGAATACACCGAATGTGATCTTTAATCCCGGTATTAACAGTGTAAACCTGGGGTCCGATACT
This sequence comes from Cyclobacteriaceae bacterium, assembly GCA_051155775.1. Taxonomy (GTDB): domain Bacteria; phylum Bacteroidota; class Bacteroidia; order Cytophagales; family Cyclobacteriaceae; genus CAYSCZ01. Next base: position 157,825 of record DAXETV010000013.1, read on the forward strand.
CAAACCGGTAATGTATCACTTACCATTCCTAACCTTGGAGGTGTCAATGACACCATTGCGCTTAGAAGTGAGTTATCATCAGGTATACAAGACATATCTTCAGTACTAGGTCAGGGCAATGACGCCTTAGGCAACAGCTTGTTAGGTCTCGATGTATTGGAAGCCAACAGCATCAACACCTTCAGCGATATGAACGCTGACTCGATATTCAACAACTATATTGATCTTGCTGGAAGCAGCATCGTTCTGGATGGCCTCGTTGGTTTTATAACCGCTGATTCTGTTTCTGCAACTACCTATTTTGGCGACGGTTCCAACCTATCCGGCATTGGAGGTTCTCAGAATATTGATTCTGTACTCGCTCAAGGTAATGACGCCGGATTCCAGAATATCACCGGGGTAGATACCCTGTTTGCTGATGCCGGCAACTTTAATAGTGGTACTTCAACAGCAATTACCGCAGCTTCCTTGCAGAACCCTGCCGC